>CAYQDJ010000085.1:8355-12298 GCA_964416255.1 uncultured Nitrospira sp.
CTGAAAGCTCTGCTCGTAGAAATGGAGGCCGCCCGCCGCCTCTTGGAAAAGGGAAAAGACGAACTGGTCCGCTGCAATCTTCGCCTCGTCGTGGATGTGGCCAAACACTATACCGGGCGGGGGCTCACGTTGCTGGATCTTGTACAAGAGGGCAACATCGGGCTCATGAAGGCTGCCGAGCGATACCAATATCGCAAAGGATTCAAATTCAGCACCTATGCCACCTGGTGGATTCGACAGGGAATTACCCGTGCCCTCGCCGATCAGTCCCGTACGATTCGCATTCCCGTCCACCAGACTGAGGCGTCCAACCGCATCTTGCGTGTCACCCGCCGCCTGGGGCAGCAGTTTGGACGGCCGGCCCGACTGGAAGAAATCGCCCACGTGCTCCAAATGAGGCCCGAGCGCCTTCATGAAACCGTGCAAGCATTTCAAGAGCCGGTGGCATTGGAAAACCCGATCGGAGATGGGGACACGCAGTTCGGTGACATGATTCCAGATCAGCAGGCTGTGCCGCCGGATGCTCATGTCCATCGGACGGAGATGACTCATCAGTTGGACAGAATACTCAGTATCCTTACCCCACGAGAACAAACGGTCATTCGCCTCCGGTTTGGCATCGGTTATGACGAAGCCAGCACATTGGAGCAAGTTGGCCAAAGTCTCTCAGTGACGCGGGAGCGAATCCGCCAAATCGAAGCCAAAGCATTGAAAAAACTCAAGACGCCAGAAATCAAGGAATTGTTTGCCGCGATCAAATGACTCTCCAACCCTCGGCACCACGGCTCCGTCGATGGAGAGCCTGGTGCCGACTTCCCCGCCGACTCGACTTATGCGACAATGCGGCTCCCATGCAGGTCTGCCGCGTCCCTTTTGATTCCCAAACACTCACTCACCCTATTCGTCGGATCGTCAGAGCACGGGGCATCCTGATGGCACTGCTGGCCGGGCTACTCTTGTCCCTGGTTTCTCAAAGCCGCGCGGATGAACGTCCCTTGACAGTTCCAGCTGTTGTCACCAAAGTGCGCCCTTCGGTGGTGACCATCCTCACCCGAGGCGCCCCGGGAAGTGCCGCCGCCCACGTACCACAATCAGGCTCTGGATCAGGCATTATCATTGACTCTTCCGGTTACATCCTGACAAACAATCACCTCGTCGAAGGGATAAAGAGCTTGGTGGTGGGGCTCCATACTGGCCGGCTGACCCCAGGTCGAGTCGTCGCCCGTGACTTTTTGCTTGATCTGGCTCTTGTCAAAATCATCGCAGAGGACTTGCAGCCGGCCAGCGTGAACCAGGCTCCGGACCTTGAAATCGGTGAATCGGTCGTGGCTATCGGCAACCCTCTCGCGCTCAAAGGTGGATCCACGGTCACGGTGGGCGTGGTCAGTGCGTTGAATCGTTCAGTGCTCACACCCAACGGCGAAACGCTCTACAATCTCATTCAGACTGATGCGGCCATCAATCCAGGCAATAGTGGAGGTCCCCTCGTCGATCTAAAGGGACAGGTCGTGGGCATGAACGTGGCAGTCGCCCCATCGGCCCAAGCCATCAGTTACGCCATCGCCCTGGGGGCCGTGTACCCTCATATCCAGTCTATGGTTGTGCGAGGGACGGTGCAACGACCGGATTTCGGCTTTACCCCGCTCACCATCACACCCAGTGTGGCCGCCAGCTTTGGTTTGGAAGTCGAACGCGGCATTTTGGCCGTCAACGTCGATCCAACGAAGGCCGCTGGGACGGCTGGGTTGCGGGACGGGGACGTCATTACCGCGCTTGATCATCGCCAGATTTATAATATGGGTGACTTCTGGCACAGCATCATGCAAGACGAAGCGTCGACACTTCAACTGACAGTCCAAGGCCGTACGGGCCCTTCTACCATCCGTCTTCAGCACCCCTCAGCCAAGAAAGAAGCGCCGTGAAGCATCCGTGGGGGTCAGAATCAACTCCTGATGGACGCACACCCCACGCGGGCGAGTTGCTGCTCATCAAGCAACCTGTCCCCTTCATCACCGGATGGGTGCTGCAATCCCGCCTTCATCAGCACCGCGTCAACGGGCTTGGCGGCGACCGGGTAGTAATTCTCGAGCATGAACCGGTCTTCACGCTCGGCCGAACCACGCGTCCCGCGCATTGGGGAGGTGACGAAGAAGGGCTTCGTGCCTTCGGGGCGGAAGTCCACGTCGTCAATCGCGGCGGATCGGTAACCTATCATGGCCCCGGGCAAATTGTTGTCTATCCCATTGTCCAACTCGCCCATTACGCCGCTGGCCCTCGGGAGTTTGCAGGGCTCCTGGAAGAAGTCATTCTTCGCCTGCTCAGACGGAGGAAGATCGACAGCCATCGCAGGTCGAAACAACCCGGCGTGTGGATTATACACCCTCGCATCCGCAAGATTGCCTCGATCGGGGTGCGCGTAGAACGAGGCGTGACCATGCACGGGCTTGCATTGAACGTCGAGTTGGATCTCGCGCCATTTGACCGAATCCACCCCTGCGGGTTGGTGGACTGCCAGATGACCTCCATGGCTACCGAGCTGCAGCAGTCGTTGCCAATTCAGGAGGTGAAGCGAGAGATCGCCCTGGTCTTTCAAGAAGTCTTTAAGTTGGCCTGGCCCATGAAGGAGATTGACTCGCTTCCATGCGACCATTCCCTCGAGCAGATTGATGTGAGGACGTATGCAGGAGCTTGACACCCCCACGTTTCGTCTGGCCGTCGCGCAGTTTGATCAAGCTGCCGAGGCCATGCATCTGGATCCTCACCTGAGAGAACGGCTGAAGTTTCCACAACGATCGCTCATCGTCAGTGTGCCGGTCCGGATGGATGACGGCCGCGTTGAGGTCTATACCGGCTACCGCGTACAGCACGATTCTTCGCGCGGCCCATCGAAGGGCGGTATCCGGTACCATCCCGACGTCAATCTCGGCGAGGTGGCCGCCCTGGCGATGTGGATGACTTGGAAGTGCGCCCTGGCGGGATTGCCCTATGGGGGAGCCAAGGGAGGAGTCAGCGTGGATCCCAAACAATTATCCCCCGTCGAACTGCAGCGACTGACCAGACGCTATGCCGCAGAAATATTTCCATTAATCGGCCCGGACAAAGACGTGCCGGCACCTGACGTCGGGACGGATGCTCAAGTCATGGCGTGGTTCATGGACACCTATAGCCAGCAAGTGGGATATGCCGTGCCGGGCGTCGTCACAGGCAAACCGCTCTCCATTGGGGGCAGTTTGGGCCGTGAAGATGCAACCGCGCGCGGTGTCGTCGAGATCACCCTGGAAGCCCTGCGGCATCTGAATCTTTCAATCGACAAGGCGACGGTGGCCATACAAGGGTTTGGCAATGTTGGATCGCATACGGCGAGAATCATGCATGAACGCGGGGCTCGGGTCATCGCTGTCAGTGACGTCTCAGGCGGCATCTACAATCCCAAGGGATTGGATGTGCCCGAGCTCCTTCGGCGCCACAAGACCAATGGACAACCCCTGAAGGCCACCCAACTCGGTGATGTCATCACCAATGACGAATTGCTCGAATTGAATTGCACCGTCCTTGTGCCTGCTGCCCTTTCGGAAGAGATTACCAGCAGGAATGCCCACAGGCTGCGTTGCCGTCTCCTCGTCGAAGGCGCCAATGGGCCCACCACCCTCGAAGCCGATCGCATCCTGGAGGACAAGGGGGTGTTCATCGTTCCCGACATCTTGGCCAATTCCGGCGGCGTTATCGTTTCCTATTTCGAGTGGGTTCAGGACCTCCAACGTTTCTTCTGGAATGCCCGTGACATTCAGGGTCGATTACACGACCTCATCACGTCCGCCTTTCAACGGACTCTGCACTTTTCGAAGGAACGGCACACGTCGATGCGCATGGCGGCCCTCATCAGTGGAATCGACCAGGTTGCTCAGGCCCATTTGCAGCGCGGCCTGTATCCTTAGCACATGTT
>CAYQDJ010000086.1:0-12263 GCA_964416255.1 uncultured Nitrospira sp.
GATTGCCTTCCATGGCCTGCAACGCACTGCCTTGAATGATCGGCGTCTTGTCCCCAGGAAACCCATACTTCGACAGCAGCTCCCGCACTTCCAACTCCACCAGCTCCAAGAGCTCTTTGTCGTCGACTTTGTCGGCCTTGTTCAAGAACACGACGATGTAGGGCACCCCAACCTGCCGCGCCAAGAGAATATGTTCGCGGGTCTGAGGCATGGGCCCGTCCGCCGCGCTCACGACGAGAATCGCCCCGTCCATCTGCGCCGCCCCGGTGATCATGTTCTTGACGTAGTCGGCGTGGCCCGGACAATCCACGTGCGCATAGTGCCGGTGGTCGGTCTCGTACTCCACGTGGCTGATGGCGATGGTCATGATCTTGGTCGCGTCCCGCCGCCCTTGGCTCTCCGACGCTTTGGCCACTTCGTCATAACTGATGAATTTCGCCATGCCCTTGTCCGCACACACCTTCGTCAACGCCGCCGTCAACGTGGTCTTCCCGTGGTCCACGTGCCCGATCGTCCCTACGTTGACGTGCGGCTTCTTCCGCTCAAACTTCGCCTTCGCCATACCAACTCCCTCCCTCTCCAAACGAGCAAGACGTAGTCGTTAATCCCCGCGATACTTGGCGACAATGCCCTCGGCAATCTGGCGGGGCACTTGATCATAGCGGTCAAATTCCATACTGTAGGTGGCACGCCCTTGGGTGCGCGACCGCAAATCGGTGGCATAGCCGAACATTTCGCTGAGCGGCACGGAGGCTTCGATCGCCTGGGCCCCGGCACGCACTTTCATGCCTTGCACTTTGCCGCGACGACCGTTCAAGTTGCCGATCACGTCGCCCATGAATTCCTGAGGCACCAACACCTCCACCTTCATGATCGGCTCAAGTAGCACGGGATCCGCCTTTTTGCAGGCGTCCGCAAAGCCCATCGACCCGGCGATTTTGAACGCCATTTCGTTGGAATCGACATCGTGGTAAGAGCCATCGATCACCGTCACGCGAATGTCACGAAGCGGATAGCCGGCAACGACACCGGATTCCATGCGTTCCTTGACTCCCTTTTCAACGGCCGGGATATACTCCTTGGGAATCGCACCGCCGACGATCTTATTCACGAACTCAAAACCCTTCCCGGCATCGGACGGCTCCACCGTCAAGACCACGTGACCGTATTGCCCGCGACCGCCGGTTTGCTTGATGTACTTTGACTCCGCTTCCGCCTTGCGGCGGATCGTCTCCCGGAAGGCCACCTCGGGCTTTCCAACATTCGCCTCAACTTTAAATTCACGCAGCAACCGATCGACGATGATCTCCAAATGCAACTCGCCCATCCCGGCAATGATGGTCTGCGCCGTCTCTTCGTCGGTGCGCACGCGGAACGAGGGATCCTCTTGAGCCAACTTTTGCAGCGCGAAACCCATTTTTTCTTGGTCCTGCTTCGTCTTGGGCTCGATCGCCATGGCAATCACCGGCTCCGGGAATTTCATCACTTCCAGCAACACCGGCTGCTTTTCATCAGCCAGCGTGTCCCCGGTCGTGGCTCCCTTCAGACCAACGGCCGCCACAATATCGCCGGCATAGACCGAATCAATTTCTTCCCGTTTGTTCGCATGCATCTTCAGCAGACGGCCGATGCGATCCTTCGTGCCCTTTGTCACGTTTAAGACAGGCGTGCCGGTCTTGAGCGTCCCGGAATACACGCGGAAATAGGTCAACTGGCCGGCGAAGGGATCGGACATGATCTTGAACGCCAACGCCGCGAAGGGTTCGGTGTCCGAGGGTTTGCGCTCAACTTCCTTCTCCGTATGGGGGTCAAGACCCTTGACCGGAGGAATATCGAGCGGAGACGGCAGGTATTCGACGACGGCATCGAGCAATTGCTGCACGCCTTTGTTCTTAAAGGCGGATCCGCAGATGACCGGCGTCACCTTCATGCCGAGCGTGCCAGCCCGAATCGCCCGCATGATTTCTTCTTCGGTCAGCGGATGACCGTTGAGATACTTCTCCATCACCTGATCATCGAACTCGGCGACCGCGTCAAGCATCTTCTCCCGGTATTCCTTGGCCTGCTCCGTCAGGTTCGCCGGGATCTCATCGACCTTATACTTGGCGCCCAACGTTTCATCGTCGTAGAAAAATCCCTTCATCTTGACCAGATCGATTGACCCGCGGAATTCGGCTTCTCGCCCGATGGGGATTTGTATGGGGACGGGCCTTGCGCCGAGGCGATCGATCAGGGATTGAACGCTCGCATAAAAGTCGGCGCCGACTCGATCCATTTTGTTCATAAAGGCGATGCGCGGGACGTTGTACTTGTCCGCCTGCCGCCACACGGTCTCGGATTGCGGTTCGACGCCTTGGACGGAATCGAACGCCGCCACCGCCCCGTCCAACACGCGCAAGGAGCGCTCCACTTCAATGGTGAAATCCACGTGTCCCGGGGTATCAATAATGTTGATGCGATGATCCCGCCAGAAACAGGTGGTGGCGGCGGCGGTAATCGTGATGCCCCGCTCGCGCTCCTGCTCCATCCAATCCATAGTGGCGGCGCCTTCGTGCACCTCCCCCATTTTATGGGTCATGCCCGTGTAATAGAGGATGCGCTCCGTCGTGGTCGTCTTGCCGGCATCGATGTGCGCCATGATGCCGATATTTCGCGTTCGTTCGAGTGGTGATTGCCTTGCCACGTTGTTCCTCTAAAAAAACTAGTGCTGCGGTCGAGCCGAACTCCACTGCTGCGATTCAGGGGCACCCGCGTCTGCGGATCGCAGCACGGCTCAACTGCAGCACAGAATGACGTTACCAGCGATAATGGGCGAACGCTTTGTTCGCCTCAGCCATCCGATGCACGTCTTCGCGCTTCTTCACTGAAGCCCCTGTATTGTTCGATGCGTCGAGCAACTCGGCCGCCAGCTTTTCACGCATGCTTTTGCCTCCACGGGTGCGCGAATATTCCGCCAGCCATCGAAGCGCCAACGACACTCGGCGGGCGGGCCTGATTTCCACGGGGACCTGGTAGGACGCCCCGCCCACGCGCCGAGACTTTACCTCGACGATCGGCTTGACATTGTCGATCGCCGCCTTGAACACCTTCAGCGGATCACTTCCGATCTTGTCCTGAATGGCATCGAACGCGCCGTAGCAAATGCGCTCCGCGGTGCTTTTCTTCCCGTCGCTCATGAGCGTACTAATAAACTTCCCGACCAGCTTGTCGCGGTACCGTACGTCGGGAAGAACTTCGCGCTGATCCAGAAACCTGCTTCGTGGCATCGCTTGTCCTATTGATTCATGATTGCGTTGAATCGTGCCGCCGCCGATTCAACGCACAATCGGGCACCGGCTACTTGGGGCGCTTGGCCCCATACTTTGAACGGCTTTGCTTGCGGTCCGCGACTCCCACGGCATCCAAAGCCCCGCGGACCAGGTGATACCGAACCCCTGGCAGGTCCTTCACGCGACCACCCCTCACCAGCACAATGGAGTGCTCCTGCAAATTATGACCGACGCCGGGGATGTAGGTGGTGACTTCCATTCCGTTGGTCAGGCGAACCCGAGCGACCTTTCGCAACGCCGAATTCGGCTTCTTCGGCGTCGTGGTATAGACACGCAGGCAGACTCCGCGCTTCTGCGGACAGGACTTCAAGGCGGGACTTTTTGTCTTCGCCTTGACCAGATTGCGGCCTTTTCTTACAAGCTGATTGATAGTTGGCATCGTGTTGAAACCTTCTGCTAAGGCGCACTGACCTCTGCCCTCATGAGCAAAGCCGTCGGATTATAATGATGCCCCCGTCGCCTGTCAAGTGCGGCGGCGGGGGTGTTCTCCGTTACGATCTCGCCGCGTCGCCGGCCGCTGCCGGAGCGCCTTCCGGCGCCGCGACGGCGGGAACTGGCGCGGAGGTCACCGGTTGGACTTCGGGTTTCTCACTAATGACAAACGTATCGCGGTACTCGTTGAACCCGGAACCCGCCGGAATCAAACGGCCCACAATCACGTTTTCCTTCAGCCCCAGCAGCGTATCTTCCCGCCCGTTGATCGCAGCCTCCGTCAACACCCGAGTGGTTTCCTGGAATGAGGCCGCCGAGATGAAGCTGTCGGTCGTCAGCGCCGCCTTGGTAATACCGAGCAGCACCGGTTTCCCCATGGCGGGCTTGCCGCCTTTTTCCAGCACGCCTTCGTTCTCCTTCTCGAAGACCGTCTTGCTGACCTGACTCCCCGGCAAGAATTGCGTGTCACCGGGATCCTCGATGCGGACCTTCCGCAACATCTGCCGCACGATAATTTCGATGTGCTTGTCGTTGATCGAGACACCTTGCAACCGATACACATCCTGGACTTCATCCACGAGGTACTTCTGCAGTTCGTTCGGCCCGAGGACATCGAGAATGTCGTGGGGGTTGGCCGATCCGTCCATCAACGGTTCACCGGCGCGCACCCAGTCCCCCTCATGGACATTGACGTGTTTGCCTTTCGGGATGAAATACTCTTTGACATCGCCCAGCTTGTTATCGACCAGCACTTTGCGCTGACCTTTCACGAAGCCCCCGTAGGACACCTCTCCGTCGATTTCGCTGATGACGGCCTGCTCTTTCGGTTTTCGCGCTTCGAACAATTCCGCGACGCGCGGCAGACCGCCGGTGATGTCCTTCGTTTTCGTGGTTTCCCGCGGGATCTTGGCCAACACATCGCCCGGATGCACCATCGCCCCCTTTTCGACGAAAAAGTGGGCGCCGACCGGCAGCAGGTACCTAGCCACCGTCCCCGCCACTCCGGAAACTTTGGCCGTTTTCCCACCTTCATCCTTGATCGACACCCGCGGACGAAGCGTCGCGCCGGCATGCTCGATGATGACTTTTCTAGACAAGCCGGTCACCTCGTCGAACTCTTCCTTCATCGTGAGGCCTTCCAGGATGTCACCGTAGGCGACTTTCCCGCCGACTTCGGTCAGAATCGTCAGCGAGTACGGATCCCATTCCACTAACTTCTGCCCAAGCGCAACCGGCTCACCGTCCTTGAGCTTGATTTTGGCGCCATACACGACCGGATACTTTTCCCGTTCGCGGCCGCTGTCATCCACAATGGCGATTTTGGCGTTGCGGTTCATGACCACCCATTCGCCGTCTTTGTTGCGGACGGCGATCCCGCCGTTGTGCACATCGGCATTTTTCTTCGCATCAAAACTCATGAACTTTATTCGACCCGCGTGTTTGGCTTCCAGCACCGTTTGCTCCACCACTTTGCTGGCGGTGCCGCCGATATGGAACGTCCGCATGGTCAACTGCGTGCCCGGCTCTCCGATTGATTGGGCGGCAATGACACCGACGGGCTCGCCCTTCTCCACCAGGCGGCCGCGCGCCAAATCGCGTCCGTAACACGAACGACAGACGCCGCGTGGCGACTGACAGGTCAGCACCGAACGGATCTTCACCCGATCGACGCCCGCCTCCACGATGGATTTGGTCAGGTCTTCGTTGATCTCTTCATTCCGGGACACGATGATCTCGCCGGTCACGGGATCGCGGATGTCTTCGGCGGCCAAACGACCCAGTACCCGCTCCTCCAACGGCTGAATGATTTCCCCGCCTTCAATCAAGGCGCTGACCATGATCCCGTCATGGGTGCCGCAATCGATTTCGCTGATGATCACGTCTTGCGCAATATCGACCAGCCGCCTGGTCAAATAGCCCGAGTTGGCGGTCTTCAACGCCGTATCGGCGAGACCCTTACGGGCGCCGTGCGTCGAAATGAAATACTGCAGCACCGTCAACCCTTCGCGGAAATTGGCCGTGATCGGCGTTTCGATGATCTCCCCCGACGGCTTCGCCATCAAGCCGCGCATCCCGCCCAATTGGCGGATCTGTTGCGAGCTGCCGCGCGCGCCGGAATCGGCCATCATGAAGATGGGGTTGAACGATTCCATCTTGCCCGGATCGCCGCCCGCACCCAGTTCCTTCATCATTTCATTGGCCACCTGTTCCGTCACATGGGCCCAGATATCGATGATTTTGTTGTACCGTTCGCCGTTGGTGATCAGCCCCTCGGCGTACTGTTTTTCGATTTCGTTGACTTCGCGTTGGGCCTTCCCAATGAATTCTTCCTTCTTTTGCGGGATATGCATGTTGTCGATGCAAATGGAGACACCCGACCGCGTGGCGTAGGCGAAGCCGATGTCCTTGATCTTGTCGAGAAACTCGACGGTGTCGCGATGACCGGCTTGCCGGTACACGGAATCGATCAGCTTGGTCATTTCCTTCTTCGTCATGAGCTTGTTGGCCGTGGCGAACGGCATCCCGACCGGCAGGATCTCGGAAAGCAACACCCGCCCGACGGTGGTTTGAACCAGCGCGCCGCCGATGCGCACCTTGATCCGCGCGTGTTCTTCCACTTCACGCGAATCGAAGGCAATCCGCACCTCCTCCTGAGAACCGAAGACCTTGCCCTCGCCCTTGGCCCCCAACCGCTCCTTCGTGAGCCAATAGCAGCCCAAGACCATGTCCTGAGACGGCACCGTAATGGGTTTGCCGTTCGCAGGCGACAGGATGTTGTTAATGGACATCATCAACACCCGGGCTTCCACTTGGGCCTCCACGGACAACGGCACGTGCACCGCCATCTGGTCGCCATCGAAGTCGGCATTGAACGCCGCGCAGACAAGCGGGTGCAACCGAATCGCCTTGCCCTCCACCAGCACCGGATCAAACGCTTGAAGACCCAGCCGGTGCAGCGTGGGCGCACGATTCAAGAGGACCGGGTGTTCACGAATGACTTCATCCAGGACGTCCCAAACTTCCGGCCGCTCTTTTTCAACCAACCGTTTGGCGCTTTTGATAGTGGTGGCGGCGCCGCGTTCCTCCAGCTTGTGGAAGATGAACGGCTTGAACAATTCCAAGGCCATTTTCTTCGGAAGCCCGCACTGGTGAAGACGCAGTTCCGGCCCAATAACGATGACCGTACGGCCGGAGTAATCTACGCGTTTGCCGAGCAAATTCTGGCGGAAGCGCCCCTGCTTTCCCTTCAACATATCGCTCAACGACTTGAGCGGACGTTTGTTAGGTCCGCGAATCGCCCGCCCGCGGCGGCCGTTGTCGAACAGGGCGTCGACGGCTTCCTGCAGCATCCGCATTTCGTTCCGGATGATGACGCCCGGCGCCTTCAACTCCATCAACCGCTTCAACCGGTTGTTCCGGTTGATGACGCGTCGATAGAGGTCGTTCAGGTCGGACGTCGCGAACCGGCCCCCGTCCAGCGGAACCAACGGGCGCAGCTCGGGCGGCAACACCGGAATCACGTCCATAATCATCCATTCCGGCTTGTTCCCGGATTTCCTGAACGCTTCAAGCACTTTTAGGCGCTTCGCGTATTTCTTTTTCATCGCGGCGGAGGCGGAGGCCTTCGCCTTGACTTGTAGTTCGTCCCACAACGTGTTGATATCGATCTTCCGGAGAAGGTCGCGAATCGCCTCGGCGCCGATCCCGACTTTGAACCCGCTGGAGCCGAACTCCGACAACAGCGTGCGGAGCTTGTCTTCGGGGACCAGTTCCTTTTCGGACAGGTCGGTCGAACCTGGATCCACGCACACATAGCTTTCGAAATAGAGGATCTTCTCCAACTGCTTCAGGCTCATGTCGAGCAGCGTCCCGATGCGGCTGGGCACGCCCTTCAGAAACCAGATGTGGGCGACCGGCGCGGCCAGTTCGATATGGCCCATGCGCTCGCGACGCACTTTGGACTGGATGACCTCCACCCCACATTTGTCGCACACAATGCCGCGGTGCTTCATGCGCTTGTATTTCCCGCAGTTGCACTCCCAGTCTTTGATCGGCCCGAAGATCTTCGCGCAGAACAAGCCGTCCTTTTCCGGCTTGAACGACCGATAGTTGATCGTCTCGGGCTTCTTGACTTCCCCGTACGACCACGATCGGATCTTTTCAGGCGAGGCGATGCGGATGCGCATGGCATCGAACGACACCGAATCCCGCGGCTTTTCAAATAATGTATATACGCCTTCCAAGGTAGTCCTCCTCTGAGGCCGGCTCGGTCCGGCCCACGTGGTTAGTCTTGCGTCTTGACCAATTCGACGTCGAGTCCCAGACTTTGCAGCTCTTTGACCAAGACGTTGAACGACTCAGGCAAGCCCGGTTCGAGGAACGGTTCGCCTTTGACCACAGCTTCATACATACGGGAACGGCCCGGTACGTCGTCCGATTTGACCGTGAGAAATTCCTGGAGCGTTGAGGCGGCGCCATAGGCTTGCAGCGCCCACACTTCCATTTCACCCAGCCGCTGCCCGCCGAACTGCGCCTTGCCGGCGAGCGGCTGTTGCGTGACCAGCGAATAGGGTCCGATCGACCGTGCATGGATCTTGTCGTCGACCAGGTGGTGCAGCTTGAGAACATACATGTAGCCGACGGTGACCGTACTTCCAAAGGGTTCGCCCGTCTTGCCGTCGATCAATTGGCTTTGGCCACTGGCCGGCAGCTTGGCTTTCTTGAGCAAGTCCTTGATTTCTTTCTCGGAGGCCCCGTCGAACACGGGACTGGCCACTTTGATCCCCAACGCTCTGGCCGCCCACCCGAGGTGCGTCTCCAAAATTTGGCCGACGTTCATGCGAGACGGCACGCCAAGAGGATTCAACACGATTTCCACGGGCGTCCCATCCGGCAAATAGGGCATGTCTTCCTCAGGGAGCACCCGCGAGACCACGCCTTTATTGCCGTGGCGACCGGCCATCTTATCGCCGACCTGAATCTTCCGCTTCATCGCAATGTAGACCTTGACCAGCTTGATGACGCCGGGAGGCAATTCGTCGCCGCGCTTCAACCGGCCGATCTTTTCGTCGTACAGCGTTTGAAGGATCTCGATCTGCTCCTTCGCCCGTCGCTCGACATCTTCCAATTCCTTCTGCTCGTCCGGATCGCTGAGGATGATGTGGCGCACCGTGTCGTCCGGCAACCGTTTGAGGATTTCCGCGGTGAGCTTGCCCTTTTTCTTCAAAATGACATCGCCCGTGTCCGGATCCATGAGATCGCGACCCACGACTTTGCCCAGCAGCAATTTTCGGATCTTCTTCGTCTTTTCCTCGTCGATGATCCGCAGCTCTTCGTGATGATCCCGCTGGAGCTTCATCTGATCGTCGGTCTCGATGCTCTTGGACCGTTCATCCTTATCCAGACCTTTGCGGGAAAAGATCTTGACGTCGACGACAATGCCTTCCACGCCGGGAGGCACGGTCAACGAGGTATCCTTCACGTCGCCGGCCTTTTCCCCGAAGATGGCGCGCAACAGCTTCTCTTCCGGAGTCAGTTGGGTCTCCCCCTTGGGCGTCACTTTGCCCACGAGAATGTCGCCGGGCTTCACTTCGGCGCCGATACGAATGATGCCGCTCTCATCCAAATTGCGCAGCGCTTCTTCGCCGACGTTGGGAATGTCGCGCGTCACGTCCTCCTTCCCGAGCTTCGTGTCCCGGGCCTCCACTTCAAATTCCTCAATATGGATCGAGGTGAAGGCGTCTTCTCGGACGAGTTTTTCGCTCAACAGAATGGCGTCTTCGAAGTTGTAGCCTCCCCACGGCATGAACGCCACGAGGACATTTTTCCCCAGGGCCAGCTCTCCATGGTCGATGGCCGGCCCGTCGCCGAGCACTTGGCCCTTCTTGACCGGCTGCCCGATCCGCACGACCGGCGTCTGGGTGATGCAGGTATTCTGGTTGGACCGCTGGAATTTAATCAGGTCATACACATCCAAACCCGAATCTTTTCCTCGCTTGCCATCCTTCGACTCGGCACGGACCACGATCCGGGTGGCATCCACGCTTTCCACCACACCGGCGCGACGCGCCTGCACGACATATCCGGAGTCTCTGGCCACCACGGCTTCCATGCCGGTTCCTACCAGCGGGGATTCCGCCGTCACCAGCGGCACCGCTTGCCGTTGCATGTTGGACCCCATGAGCGCGCGGTTGGCGTCGTCATGCTCCAGAAACGGCACCAAGGCCGTGGCCACACTCACCACCTGTTTGGGCGACACGTCCATGTATTCGATCCGGTCCGGAGTCGCCATCACGAAATCGCCGCCGTGACGGCAGGACACCGTTTCGGACACCAACCGGCCGGAGCCGTCCACCTTGGAGTTGGCCTGGGCGATGATGTATTTGTCGCCTTCGATAGCGGACAGGAACTCGATGTCGTCCGTCACCCGCCCCTTGACGACTTTGCGATAGGGCGCTTCGATAAACCCAAACTGGTTGATCCGCGCATAGGTCGCCAAGGAGGTGATCAACCCGATGTTCGGGCCTTCCGGCGTCTCAATCGGACAAATCCGGCTGTAGTGGGATGGATGGACGTCTCGCACCTCGAATCCGGCCCGTTCGCGCGTCAACCCTCCGGGACCCAAGGCCGACAAGCGGCGCTTGTGGGTGATCTCGGCCAACGGGTTCGTCTGGTCCATGAACTGAGACAGCTGGCTGCTGCTGAAAAATTCCTTCACCGCCGCCACGACCGGCTTGGCATTGATCAGATCGTGCGGCAGGACCGTTTCCATATCCAGGAGATTCATGCGCTCTTTGATGCTGCGCTCCATCCGCACCAATCCCAGCCGGAATTGATTCTCCAGCAATTCGCCGACCGACCGCACGCGCCGATTGCCCAAGTGGTCGATGTCGTCGATTTCGCCTTTGCCCATCTTCAGATTGACCAGGTAGCGGATCACTTCCACGATGTCCTGGGCGGTCAACGTGCGCTGTTCCAGCGGGAGATCCAACCCCAGCTTCTTGTTCAACTTGAGCCGGCCGACGGGCGACAAGTCATACCGCTTCGCATTCAGAAACAGGTTGTCGAACAACGCCCTGGCGGTGTCGACCGAGGGTGTCTCGCCGGGACGAAGACGTCGATAAATCTCCACCATCGCCTCTTCCTTGGAGGCAATTTTTTCCATTTCGAGCGTATCGAGAATCACCGGCGTGGCGGTCGCGGTATCCAGATAGATAACCTTGAACTCCTCAACATCGCTCTCGACGATCTGCTCGACGATCTCGGCCGTCAGCCGCTGGTTTTTTTCGGCCAGGGTGTTTTTTCGCGAGTCGACCAATTCGGTCAGCACGGCGCGGCCGACGAGCTCCGACGGCGCCAGGGGGATTTCCTTGACCCCGGCAGCTTTCAACTTGGCGATCAGGCCCTTCGTCAGACGAGCCCCTTCGCGCACGAGCGTGTCCTTACCGCCCTTGTCGGTCACCTCGGCGGAGCAGCGCAACCCATGGTGAATGTCGGGGTCCAGCTTGCGGAATAGTTTTCCATTCGCCAAACGGATCTCCTCAACCGGGTAGTACATCTTGAGAAGATCGTCGCTCGAGTATCCGAACGCCTTCAGCAAGATCGTCGTCGGCATTTTGCGCCGGCGGTCAATCCGGACATAGAGAATGTCGCGCGCATCAAACTCAAAATCGAGCCAGGATCCCCGATACGGGATGATGCGGGCCGAATACAGCACCTTGCCGCTGGCATGCGTGCGCCCCTTGTCGTGGGTGAACGAGGCGCCAGGCGAACGATGGAGCTGACTGACCACCACCCGCTCCGTTCCATTGACGATGAACGTCCCGCGTTCGGTCATCAGCGGCAATTCTCCGACGTAGACCTCCTGTTCACGGACGTCGAGGACTTTCTTGCGAGGCCCCTTGTCCTCCTTGTCGAAGACCACCAGGCGCACCCGCAACTTCAGCGGAACCGCGAAGGTCATGCCCTGCTCAAGGCATTCCCGCTCGTCGTACTTCGGCGTCCCCAACGTATAGCTGGAGAACTCCAGCACGGCCGTATTGTTGTAGTCGGGGATCGGAAACACGCTGGCCAGCGCGGCCTGCAACCCGTGATCCTTGCGTCGTTCCGGCTCCACTTCCATCTGCAGGAACTCTTCGTAGGAACGCTTCTGGATCTCGATCAAATCCGGAATATCGATATTGGTTCGAATACGTGAAAAATCTTTCCGCTCGACGAACTCTTGGAGCGTCGTTTCGGGCATTCCCAGTCCTCCACCGCAATGGTTGGGGATGAGTGCCGCGACGGGCGCGGCACTCATACAGTTCGGGTCTCTCGGACTTACTTGATCTCGACTTTGGCGCCGCTTTCCTCGAGCTTTTTCTTCATGGTGTCGGACTCTTCTTTGGTCACGCCGGTCTTGACCGGTTTGGGAGCGCCTTCGACCAGGTCTTTGGCTTCCTTCAGACCCAGGCTGGTCAATTCACGCACCACCTTGATGACTTGAATCTTTTTGTCCGCCGG
>CAYQDJ010000087.1:0-12129 GCA_964416255.1 uncultured Nitrospira sp.
TTCCGCCGCCCTGGGAGCCGCTCATGCCGCCGCCCAGACCGCCGCCGCCCGTGCCTCCTCCGCCAGGGCCCGGTTGACCGGCTCCAGGCCGTTGTTCCATTGAACGCTGCCGCTGTTGTTGTTCCGGACGTTGTGTCTGTTCTCCGCGGTCGCCCCCGGCCTGGCCGGGTGCCTGCGCCAATTGCACCTCAGAGGCACGAACAACCTGGGCGTGACCGGTCCGGCCGCCATGTCCGTCATGGGACTCGGCCACGGAGACCGCTGCGACTCCGCCGCCGATCATGGCGACTCCGGCTCCTGTGACGACAAATGCATACCATCGTGTGGCTGGTGTCATGAGACCCTCCTCTTCTTTCAATAAAATGGTGTGGTGACGAGACACTCGATGCGCCTCATCAGGAAATGCCGTGCTCCTCCTCTGACGTGCAAGACTGAGGCTTGTGCGCGCTTGGTCGGCCAAGCGGCCCCCGAGTCACGAGGGCCACAGCGGCGAACCCGACCCCGAATTCCAATGTCGGCGAGTTGTTATCCACGGACGAGACGCCCAATTCTTCCGCTCGATAGCCGGTAAACGGATTCACGTCGGCCTCGGCAAACGACACCACGATTGCCCGTCCGACCAAACTGACCCGTGGAATTGTGGTCGGGATTTGCAGGTTAAAGATCGTGCTGAACTTGGCCGACATGTTCAGTCTCTGCACCTGGCCGTCGGCCAACGATTGAATACGGGGCTGAATGAACAAATTCTGCAGCACGACGGACGGAAAGACCGTCAAGGCCGGTTTGCAGATGAAAAAACAGTCGTCCTCGACCGGCTCCATGGCCTGCGCAGACTGAACGGCCGCGACGACGGCCCACAACAGCAGGCCGCACAAACATAATTCTCGTAAGGGCACTCGCTTAACGAGTGTTTCCAACTTTTGTTCCTTCATTCCCAGTCCAAAACGGATCGCCGTCGCTGCTGTGGCACAGGCCCTGCTCCAGTAGGAACCCTTGCTCGTCCAGGAGCTCAATACGACATGCTGAACACGACCTATCGAGGACAGGCTGTCCTCAGCCGGACACCATGTCCGTTGACAGGAGGCGCCTGGTGATCGACTGGGTGAATTCGTTCTCGGCGTCCGGCGCACCGCTCTTGAACCGAAGCGTCGTCATCGGCTTCTTCAGCTTGCTGCACATAGCATTGGCCGCCCCGGCGGTGGCGCTGATGATCCTCGCACCTCTCGTGGAATGGGCCGGGATCCGGCGGCCGTTTTTTACCGAGGAAGCCCGCACCATGACGCGCTTCACGATGGCGACCTTCGCCGCCAGTTCGGTGTTGGCCGTTTTCATGATCGAGCTCTTCATCGGCCTCTTTCCGCTGACCAACGCCTGGGTCTTCAACCGGTTTCGACCGGCGCTCTACCTGGCCTGCGCCGCGTTTCTGCTGATGACGGCGGCCCTGCTCGCTTATTTCTTTTGGTGGGACGAGATTCGCGCGAAGAGTGTCCGGCTCCACATCCAGGTCGGGGCCGTCGCCGCAGTCTTCGTCGTGCTTTGGGCGGCCGTGCTGGACGGCATCGGTTCGCACATGCTAACGCCGTCCTCCGCGCAGACCACCTGGGGGGCACTCCTGAATCCCACATGGGTTCCCTTAGTGCTGCACCGGGTAGGGGGAGACCTGGCCACGGCCGGCTATTTGGCCTCCGCCTACGCCGCCTGGATGATGGCGAGGCGACGCGGGCATCCGGATGAAGCGTACTATCTGCATTTCTTCAAGCTGAGCTTCGGGGCGGGGCTGCTGGGGCTCTTGATGCAGCCTCTTACGGGATGGCTCTATGCTGTTCGGATTGAAGAGATGGCCCCGGAGGCCTACACACAACTCGTTGCCGGGGCCTACCAAGGGTGGATCTATGCCCAGTTCTTGCTGATCGGGTTATTGTTGTTCGGAAGCTATGCGGTCTTGAGGGCCGGCCTGCCCGCTTACCGACCACCGGTCTGGCGTGGAAGTCTGTTCATCCTGAGCACCGTCTTGATGATCGCCTTCGTGGGCACGCCCGATCTTCGCCGCGCCTTCACGTTTCTCGCGGCCGGCCTCCTGCTGTGGCAGACGATCGCCTTGCGCCACCAACTCCTTGCGGCCGGCCCACAGGAACTCAATCGCCCTGGGATTCGCTTTCTCGCAGCGGGGCTGGCGGTGGTATCGATCATGACCTATCTGACAATGGGGATTGTTCGGGAGACGGCCCGCCGCCCCGATACGGTGCGAGGCCACATTTCGTTACAGGACGAAGCGGCCGCGCCCGCGGCCTTTCGTTGAGCGCGCCGGAGTCAGCCATGAACCTCGACGTGGATCTTCCGGTATCGATGTCTTACGGCATGGTCGCCGTCGCGCTTGTGGCCCTGTCGCACGGCCTATTTGCGACCTTCATTGTCGGCGCCAACCTCATCGGTGCCGGTCTGTATACCGTCGGCTACGCGACGGGCCGTCCCGGCTACGACCGGCTGGCCCGTTTCATTGCGACACTGCTGGTAATGATGATCGCCGTGGTGTCGTTCTTGGGAGTGATGCTGGTCTTCGCCTTGAACATCTACTGGCCCCGACTGTGGCATGAACTCTTCCACGTCAAATTCTGGTTCTTCCTGTTCGAAGCCGCATTCTTTCTGGTCGAAGTGGTCGGGGTGTCGGCCTGGTTTTTTCTCTGGCCGTGGGCCTCGGCATCGGATTGGCGCCGGCCGGTCCATCTGTCCTTCGTCTGGATCGCCGCCGCCGCCGCCGTGACGGCCATGTGGATGATCGACAACACCGGGTCCTATATGCTGACGCCGGGCCGTTCGGACACGGTCGGAGACAAATTGTTTCCTCCGACCTTTCTGCACCTGACGACCCATCGCTTCTTCGGCAACCTGGCCTGGGCTGGATTTGGACTGGCCGGCCTTTGCGGCATCGCCCGGCTGCGCGCGACCCAGTACATTGATCAAGTTCACTACCATTGGGCCGGCACGCGGTGTTTTGCCGTCGGGTTTATGGCACTCCTGGTCATGCCGATTCTCGGCTACCACTATCTCCTGACCATCCGCTATGAGGAACCGCAGATATTCTTTCAGTTGATGCTGGGACGGCGCTCCTGGCTCTTTGCCTTGGTCGCGCTGCTGCACGGGTTGCTGGTCCTCGTCGGGTCGATCTATATCGCCCGCATCGTCTCCGCCAACGCCGCAGCCGGCTCGTCCGGCCGTACGTTCCTGCCACTTTCCTTGGGGCTGATTGCCATCGCGGCGATCTTCTTCGGGTTGCCGTATCATCTCCGACACGTGCCCGGTCTCTCGGCCGTCACCAACCACGACATTCTGCCTTGGGGAAAAATGCAGCCGCATAAATATCTGGCCGGCGGGGTGCTGGTGGTGTTCGGGCTCGTGAACTGGATCTATTTCCTCCGCTGGTTCCGGCATGCCCCCACCACGGACGGGGCACGCGGCAGCGCCGTCTCGTCCGCATTGTTGATCGCGTTGGCCATGCTCTCGATCGTCATCTATCTGGCCATGGGATGGGTGCGTGAAACAGGGCGGGCCATGGATGGCTACCTGGTCTACGGCAAGATTCGGTTGGAAGAGGAAGCGCCCACCTATCGCGGGACGACACCATGACCAGAAAAGAGAGTGTTTAGTTTTGAGTTGTGAGTGTTGAGTTGTGTGGCTCCGGTCCGTATCAACTAAACATTCACAATTCAACACTCAAAACCATTTTCCGGCCTGTCGAAACTGTGTCTCGCTTCCGATCCGATTAACTAAACACTCACAATTCAACACTCACAACTGTCTTCCGGCCTGTCGTTGCCGCACCAGCACGGCGGTACCGGATTTGTCGGGAATTCGGACTATCCCTTCCGGCTTGTCATCCAGGAATTCGTCCACAGCCTGCGCAACCCCGGGCCAACACCCGCTCCAATAATCATGAATGACGAGCAATCCCCCGGGCGTCATCCTGGGATAAAAAAACCGGAGGGCCTCGCGCATCGGCACATAGAGGTCACAGTCCAGGTGGACCAGAGCAAACAGAGTTCCGGACGGGACCATGGCCGCCGTGTCCGGAAAGATGCCTTTGCAATAGGTGATGTTGGCGCGACTCCCCACGAAGTCGCGGACTTCGTTTAACGAACAGGGGTAGACCCCGCCGGGCATGTGAAGCGGATCCTGACTCGCCTGCAGTTCGGGGAAGCCTTCGAAGGTATCGAACAGGTAGAGATCGCGCTTTGGAGCCGCCTCGTGCAGAATCTTCGCCGTTGTCCCTCTGTAGACGCCCAGCTCGGCAAAGGCTCCCGGCAGACCGGCTTGCTCGAGCGCCTGGATGTTGGCAAGCAGACAATAGAGTCTCGCGTAATCCCCCCGGTTGTTGCTCGGACTGCCGCGCTCCCACACCTTCTCCAGGGGACCCATCCGGTCTATTTCATTCCTCGCAGCATAGAAATCCGGACGATACTGCACATAACATCGCGTGCTCAAACCATTGACGGCGGGCATGACCCCATGCACGATGAAGTTCCGGCAAAGTTGGCCGAAACCCCTTCGAAAGCCAAGCGGGGCGAGTGGGTAGCCAAGACGTCTGCACCCATTCGAGCGTTTTGCTTCGGGCCATGAGACACGGCTCCTAAGTAACCCCTCGGTGTTGTCCCTGGTGTTCGGAGAATTTGGCTATGCAGTTTGCGTGCCTCAGGCGGCACCACATGGAGAGCGAGAACGTGCTTTCTCCCGGGATATGCGCGAGCAGTCAACGATCCGACAATGAAGATTCAGCGCTGCGTTGCGTGAGTCTCCAGGTCATCCTGGCAGGCATGACAGAGCGGAGTAGTCGGACGAACCTTGAGCCGGTCATAGGGAATGGATTCCTCGCAACGCACGCACAACCCATATCGGTCATGATCGGTCATGCTCCGACCGTTGCAATGCCCCGTCGATTTGCTGCAGTTCCCCCTCAACACGATGTCGCTGGCCCATCGCCATCCGCTGTTGCTGGATCGCATCCATCCGCGTAAGGCGGCCGATGGGCTGGTCCACACTGACCGGACGTGGCGAATTCCGATCTTTGCTGAAGCGTGGCCCGCAAGTCGAGCAGCTGCTTTTTGAGTTCCGCTCGTTCTTGATCGGCCAGATCACTCATCGGCTGGCCGTTTACTTTAGCGCCTTCATCGTGGCCCACACCCCATTGCCGAGATGATTCGCCGCGACATAACTATGGCGGGCCAATTGGGCCGCCAAGGGCCAGGTGGTCGGTCGTGACAACACGCGCATCGCAATGCGCGGGATATGAATAATCTCAAATCCGCCCAGGATCGGGGACAAGTCATCATCCATCGCATCGGAGACGCCCTTCATGGCGAGACAGGGAATGTTACGCTCACCGCAAAGCCGTGCGATGGTCTGGCTTTCCATGTCCACGGCAATGGCGCCGCTCGTCTTCGCCAGATCCTTTCTGGCGCCCGGCGTCAAGACGGGCTTGGGCACGGTGACGAGCGGACCGGTATGAAACGGAATGTTCCGCTCCTTGAGGGCGGTTTCCGCCGTCTTCACCAGGGAGAGATCGTTCGACTGAACGATGATGTCGCCGATCCGGATATTCCGCCTCAGCGCACCGGCGAGCCCGCTGCAGATCATGAGATCTAGTTTCTCGGAGTCGAGAAATCGGTTCACCCGTTCTTTCGCGACCGCCGGAACCATCCCGGACAGGCAAAGTCGGACGACATGGCCGTTCAGTTCGGCCCCCCAAATTTCATCCTGGGGGTTGAGCAGCTTGAGTTTCAATTGCCGGCACACCTCCCGCACTTCCCATTTCACCTCTGCGACCAGACCGATCTTCATTTTATCCCTCCTCGGGTGACATACCCGTGTTGCCGAAACCATTGCACCGCTTCTTCCGCGGCCTTCGTGAGCGGGGTTTGGGAAAAGCCCAACTCTTTGACGGCCTTTCCACTATCAAACAGCATGGGCACACGGGCCATCCGCACGCCGTCGCGCGTGGCACGGGGTTCGCGGCCGGTCAGCCCTCCGGACAGATCGCCGAACAATCCGGCCAGGTACGCGAGCGCGTAGGGAATCTTCATTTTCGGGGCCGGCTGCCGGCTGGTCCGGGCTAAAATCTCAAGGAACTCGCTCAGCGGGATGTTCGCCCCACCTAGAATATATCGTTCCCCGACGCGTCCGCTTGTGGCCGCCAACCAATGGCCCATCGCCACATCCCTGACAGGCACGAAATTGAATGCCGCTTCCAGGAACCCCGGAAGCCGGCCGTTCAGAAAATCAACGATCAGGCGCCCGGTCGGCGTGGGACGTCGATCGAGGGCCCCGATGGGAGTGGACGGGTTGACGATGGTGATCGGGGCGCCTTCGCCGATCAGACGCCACGCCGCTTGCTCGGCGAGGATCTTCGTCCGCTGATAGATACTGCGCGCCTCGCTGGGCAAGACAAAATCCTCCTCGGTGCCGAGACGGCCGGACGAACATCGCACCGTGACGGTGCTCGACGTGTAAACGATACGGCTGACCCCTGCCTTCCAGGCAAACTCCATGAGCCGCTCGGTGCCGAGCACATTGACTTCATGCATGGTGTGAGGATCGGGAACCCAGAAACGATAATCGGCCGCCACATGACACAACAGATCGATGCCCCGGACGGCGCGTTCCAGCGAGGGCAGATCGGTGAGGCTCCCGAGAACGAGCTTGAGCGGCAGGTCCGACAAGACATCGAGTTGGCTGGTCGGCCTGACGAGCGCCGACACCTCATGGCCTTGATCGACCAGCACGCGCGCCACATGTGCGCCGACAAACCCGGTGGCTCCGGTGACTAAGACCCGCATGAATTCCCGTTAGGCAACCGTGACCCGGTCATGACAATTCTTGCTACCGTGCGGACACCTTGAGAATCTGCACCGCATGAGCGTTTTTGTTCTCCCAGCGGTGGAGGGTGCCGGGAGGGATCGTCACCGCATCTCCACGCCCCAGCAGTTGAGAGCCACTCGTCAGTTCAAGACTGACTTTTCCGTCAAAGACGATCGCGAACAATGGGGTTTCGTTCGAATGCAGGCGCCCTCCACTAGTCCCCCCGGGGCGCATGGTGATCAACAAGACCTCCAGCCTGGCGTCGAGACCAGAGCCCACGGACTCGATCAGTGAACGAGACCACTCGCTTCGAAGCATGGGGCGTTGTGACGCTCGGATCAGAGCCGGCGCCGCCGGTTCTGCGGCTTGAAAGAATTGTCCCACCGTCACACCGAGTCCGTGAGCGATGCGTTCCAGGGACGCAAGAGACGGCGAGGCCTGGTTCAGTTCGACCTGCGAAACAAAGCTGGCGGAGACTCCGCATTTGCTCGCCAGGGTCCGCACCGAGAGGCGCTGTCCTTCGCGCAGGCGGCGAATCGCTTCCCCGACCTGTTGTTCAAGCGGAGAGGACTGCTCGTTGCGACTCACCGAACGATCGGCGCTCGAGCGAGATGAGGACTCGTGTCGTTTTGCCATACCCTGTGAGCGTGTCATCGAACCGGAAAAGAATAGCACATGTGAGCTAAAGAAATAGGGGGGACCGATGCCACATTTTCAAGTTGACTCGCCGGGAAATGTACAGTATCACTGGACAGGTGTCCAGCGTGCACGCTCCCTGGCTAGTCTCATCGGGTGGCATATACACCGTCCCTCCAGCCTGGGCCGGTTTCTTTCTTTCCCACATACCCGGCGGCCAGTGACTTCCATGCGAATCTTGCACAGTGAATCCTCGACGGGTTTCGGGGGCCGCGAGTTGGCCGTCCTCGGCATCACCGAAGGCTTGGCGGCACGCGGCCACCATGTCGTGCTGGCCGTCCAGCCGGGCAGCCGTCTCCAGCAGCTGGCTTGGGAGCGAGGCCTCCTCTGCGAACCGCTTGTCATGTCGAAACTCAGGTTTCCGTTTGTCGTCCAGGCGTTTCGCCGCATCATCCAGCGGCACCGGATCGAGGTGATCCATACACACAGTTCTCGCGATCGATGGATGGGCACGCTTGCCGCGCATCTTTCCACACCCAGGCCGGTGGTCGCGCTTGGCCGCCACCATTGCGGCCCGGTTCCCGACTCCATGCTCAATCGGCTGCTCTACGGGCGATTGAGTCACTGTATCGTCACCACCGGCGGGGAACGGCTCCGTCAGGAGTTGATCCAATACAATGGATTTTCACCGTCTCAGGTCGTCGCCATTCCGACCGGCGTCGATCTCGAGCGATTCGATCCCGCCTTTGACGGGAACGCCGTCCGGGCCGAGTTTCATGTGCCGGCGGATGCCTTCCTGCGCGGCTACAAAGGATTGGACTATGTGATCGAGGCGGCGCCGCTCGTGCTCGCCAAAGCCCCCCACACCCGATTCATGATCGTGGGAGACGGCCCGGATCACGACCACTTGGCGGCGCACATCAACCGGCGTGGATTGGATCGCCACATCCACATGACCGGGCACCGGGATGATGTCCCTCAGGTCATGGCGGCATTGGACCTCTTGGTGGTCCCGTCAATCGGCACGGAGACCCTCACGCAGGTGATTCCCCAGGCCTTGGCGATGGAAAAACCGGTCATCGCAACCGAAATGGGGAGCATTCCCGACATTGTCATCAATGAAGAGACCGGACTGCTCATCCCGCCCGGCAGTGCCCAGGCCCTCGCGGAAGGTATATTGTGGGTCATTGCGCATCGCGACCGAGCCCGGCAATTAGGCCAAGCCGGCCGCCGCCTGGTGATGGAACGGTATAGCACCGAATCCACTCTCGACCGGACGGAGTTTCTCTATCGAACGCTCTTGGAGGGACGGCAACGTCCATAGGCCCTCCACAAGAACAACACGACCGTCCGAAAAAGTCGACGACCACGCGATCACGACCGAGGAGCGTCCGGCCTCTGTGCCAGGTCGCTGTCGAACAAGGTCGCCACGCGCGGGCGGGTGGGCGGCGAATACTCCCACCAGCCTTTCTGACGCAGCCTCCTGAGCACATGAGCCGTGTGAATCTCATCCGGCAACGTCAGCACCGATTCTTTTGGTTTTTTTCGAAATAAGATCCGCAGATTGCCCATTTGTTCGAGGGCCACCGGTTCGAAATAAGGGCTGGCGCAAGCGATGAGCCTGGCGCCACTGTAGTAGAAAATGTGCGCTTTGAAGAAGGTGTTGTGCGGCGACGCGTCAGCAGCTTCGATGTTGGGGACCTCAATACACAGATGTCCTCCTACCTCGAGAAGGGTCCAGAGCGTCTTGAACGTCTTTACCGGGTCAGGCAAATGCTCGTCCGGGGGCCGGCCATCGAAACCATCGACGTGAATTGGCGGACTATCAACCGTTCGTCAAGGCAACCGGACGTTCACGAATGGCAAAGGCAGGTTGACCATGTCGTGCATGTTGTGCCAAGAGCACGACCTTTCGACGGTATCCCACGAGTGATCTATCACCCTGGCCCACAAAGTTCAATGTTCAATCAATGGTCGAAAGCGGACAGACTGTCTGCTGGCTGCCCCGCAGCTCTCAAAGGTCCCGCCGAGAGGGAAAAGGAAGGATCAGCCCCAGTCCTCCGGCGTCAGAGGGTCGTTTTAAAGGCAACGGCGGGAAAGGAGGCAAAACAGGCCGCGCTCGTGCCAGGCTGTTGGCGAGTCGATAAGCACGGAAAGGACGGTGACCCGACCGATGGTAATCAGCAGAGACCATCCGGGACAACTTGTCCTCACGAGGACAACCTTGGGATTGAAGACATTAATTGAAGACATTACAGGTATTACAATGGAGCCGCCCCATATCTGATTGCGCCGGCCCCACTTGCGCTGCGGCTCCCTCGGAACGATGAGGAATTATCAGTAGATAGCGGGGAATCCCCCGAGCCTGGCCGCAGAAATCAGTCGAAAAACGCGGCAGCCGGCCTCCCGTAGACACTGGGTTTACCTTTTGCTTAGGGTTGCTTTTGCTTAGGGTTGCCTTAGCTTCCATTTGCTGTGGGGCGTTTCATCGTTTCGGGAAGAAGGTTTCCTGTGAAACAAAGGTCGGGCATGAGCCGTATGCCACGCGTGACTTGGTTGTTGGGGCTGCTGCTGGGAGCGATGCTCCTCCTGTTCCATGGGGAAACAGCGGCCGACTCGACCAAGGATCTTGACGGAACGGTGAGTCACGAAGCCGCCAGATTGCTCGAGGAGGCCCAGACTGTCCACGTCGCGCTCCTCAAAGCCGTGAAGGCCGCGTCCAAGCCCGACCTGTTCCTCATGCAGCAGGCCTTGCTCCGCTTGACAGCGGGTCAAGCCGATCTTGAAATGGCGCTGCATATGTTGGAGAGCCCCTCCCATCGGCCGGACGCCGGTGGGCGACCTCCTCTTGCCGAAAGCCTCCACACGTTACAAGACGACGTGGCTCACGCCCGATCCGTCCTGAGTTGGGTCGGACCCGTCCATTCCGATCAGGACGAGGAACCCGAAGGCGCTGCCGGCCACACCCGCGCCTCCGGGTAGACCGGCCGGAGCGGCTCACGGCGCGCCCTGCGTAATTGGCGGCCTGTTGGCGTATCGATCGACGCCGGCAAAATGGTGCACACGTGAATGTCGGGCGCGTCGAGCAGTTCTTCCCGGAGACATTCGCCCAGCCCCGGATGGCAACTTGCTGGTGATGTAGGCGCTGAGATACGGCGCTTCTCATCATGCCGAAGACGGAAGAGTTGTTGATGAGCACACCCCGGCCCTGTTCACGAAACATCGGCAGGACGGCGCGCCCCCCGTGGAGGATTTAGCCGAACGAGTTGGTTTCGATCACCCGCCGATAGGCCTGCGGAGGCGCTTCCTCGAACCGTGCCGACCGATCTTTCCGTGGATAATCCGGCCCAGGATGTGGGATCGCCGATGAACCCCAAAGCGCTCAGACAACCTGTCTGGCTCGGACAGGTTGTCTGACCTCCCGTCATACGGATGATGACAATCTCCGAGAAGATGTCTTCGTATCCGGTTCATACGGAGACTTCGCCTGTGGAAGCGCGGATCTTGCTTCCTCAACAGCGAACCGATCACCTCTTGTTGAATAGGAGTGTATGTATGACCAGATCGTTGCTCGCGGGCACCCTCGTACTTGCACTGTCCGCCTCCGGATGCGCCCTCACCAGCAAGGCCACCAATTTCAACGGCCTCAAGTATGTCGATGGAACGGTGCCGGTCCATTTGAATACAACGAAGTTCGCCGTGCATTTGGCCGTGATCATGCCGTTTATCGGCGACGCCACTCTGGATAGCGCAGTGGAAGAGTTCACAAAGGAAGCCATCGAGGCGGGCGCCTCTCGCGTGCGCATCGTGCAATCCGACGAAACGACTCTCTGGTGGATTCTTCCACCGTTATCGTTCCTGTTCACGCCAAAGTTCGTGAACGTGGCAGGCGATGGATTGAAGGACCCGGGTCCCCCGGGCCCTCCGGAGACCCTGCGGTAGGGAAACTATGGCGCGCGATCCGAACGCGCAGGCCGGGTGTCCGGTTTCAACGCGGCCACCTGGCGGTGCAAGGCCTCCGTCATGCGATCGTGCGGCCGCTTCCCCTGCCCTTTGCGCTCCAGGTCTTGCGGGTCGAGCACCGGCCCAAACGTCACCCGCATGGGTCGAATCCTGATCCGCCAGGTGCCTCGAGGGAGCGCGGCATGGCCTCCCTCAATCCAGACGGGGACGGCCGGCACCGAACGGGCTTGGAGGAGCAGTCCGACGCCAGATTGAAAGGGCTGCAGTCGGCCGTCCGACGACCGACCTCCCTCCGCGAACCACACGAGCGGATGGCCCCGATCGAGAATGGCCGTGCCGAACGCCAAGCTGGTCACGGCGCCTCGCCCCTGGTCGATCGGCACGATGCGGGTGGACCGGCTGACGAGCCGCATCACGGCGTTTCGAAACATGATCCCCGTCCACCCGCTCCAATAGGTCTCCCGCAAGAGATCGGGCGGAAGGGCGGCGATCAGGGCCACAGGATCGAGCAGGCTCGCATGATTGGGAACCAGCACCATCGGACCCCGACGAGGGAGTTGCTCCGCACCCTGTACCGTCAGACGAAACACGTGCGTCATCACCAGCCTTGCCAGACCAAGGAAGACGGCGCCGAGCAGGCGCGGCACCGGCCCGGGCGGATCAAGCCAACGCCGTTGAGGT
>CAYQDJ010000088.1:0-12117 GCA_964416255.1 uncultured Nitrospira sp.
ACCACGCCAGCGTGTCGGGCAGGGCCCGGCTCGTTTCCGTGGTGAACGGAATCTTGTCGGCCACCATGCCCTGGGCTTCGGGTTCCGTCGGGACCAGCTGGACGAAGACGGCGGGATCGCCGGGAAAGCCGTGCTTCTTGAGTCCGGTAAAGACCACCCATTGCGTCGTGACCGACTTCACGGCACGACGGGCGCGTTTGACCGTATTGGCCCATTTGACGGTGCCGGCTGCGAAGCTGACCGGCGAGGTCAAGGGGTCCTGATAGTGCACGGTCAGCTTGACCAAGGTGGTCGGCGCCGCCAATACTTTTCCCTTCTTCCCAAGCCGGAACGACCCGTTGGGAATGGCCTGGCTCTTGTCCGCCGTCAGCCGGAGGCCCGTGCCCGGAGGCGAGATGCCCAGGGCGTCCATGACGAACGCGGAGGCCGGCAACCGCGGCAGGTCGTCTCCATAAAACACCAAGGGGCCGACACTCGGCCACAGCACATCCATCCCGATATCCGTGCGCGTCATCGCGGGTGCATGGGCCGCAGTCAGGTCTTCCCAACAGGCTTCGTACAGCGGATCGCTCGGCGGCGGATAGGCCTTGACGCCCTTGGGCGCCGCCGCGACCAGCCGGTACTGACAGGCAAAATCCAATTGCCCCGCCGTGACACGGTCGCCGTTCGCCACGGCCTCGGCGTAGCGGCGGGCCGTGTCGACCGCGAGTTGCGTCGAACTGCGGCCCGATTTTTTCGAGGCGGCCATGGCCACCTCACCGATGGTCAGGCCGGAGAAGACCGGCAGCAAGATCCCCACGATCGGCAGCACCTTCGTGAACCATTTTGAATGTAGCCACAACATAGATAATCCCTGGTTCTGAAAAGCGGTTGGTGTAAAAAAGCTGGTTACTCTACCATGGGGTTGGAAGAATCCGAAAGACCCAGGAGTCTGTCCGACAGTGCCGTTCGTGACGAGGCGAAGCACCTGCGGCGAGCTGCGAGGCCACAGGCCCCGGAAAAGCCGGAGGGGTATTTGCTGGAATACATCGAGGATTGTTCGGGTCGAGAACGACGCATGGCTGCCAATCCTTCGCTGCCGTAGAAAGAGCAATGTTGGACAGGCTCCTAGGGCCCTGAATCATCGTGATGGGACGGGAGGCGGCGGAGTCGCCGATTGATGGAAATGAATCAGTGAACGGATATACCGAAGGACCGCCTCCTGTTCCTCGTCGGACAGCTCGCCTTTCCAGGCCGGCATGGCGGTGCGCGGCCGGCCGTTGGCGATGATTTTCAGCAAGTCCTTATCGGACTTGGCGGAGGTCGCCGCGGACACGAGGTTCCCCGGCCTCGGAGAAAGAAAGGGGGCACGCACGCCGTCGCCCCGCCCGTAAGGTCCATGGCAATCGAGACAGCGTGTTTCATAGATGCGCCGACCGGGATCTTCGGGTGAGGCCGGGGGAGTGGCCGGCACGCGGACCGCCATGGCCCCCACTTCCATAAGGAGCACTCCGACGAACAGGACAGTCCAACGAGCCATCTCGAAATTATTCCACCGCGATCACGCCATTCATCTGATGCCCCGGCATGTCGCACATGTAGCGAAACTCGCCGGGCGTCCTCGGGGTGAACCGAATTTCCGCGACCCCGTCCGGGGGAATGATCACCCGCTTCAGGCCCTCCGGTCCGAATTCCGGCGCGCCGTTGCCCGAGACGTTGAAACTTGCTCCGGCGAACAACCCATCGGGGGCAAAGGAGTGAAGTTCAGTGTCGCGATTCTGGAACACCAGCCGGGTCGGCCTCCCTTGGTGCAAGATGGTTCGGGGCGGCGTGAATTGGCGCCGCTGGATGACGACGGCGGCGGTCTCCTCAGTGAGACTTTCCGCTCCCGTAACGCTGACGGCCGCAGACTCGCCGATAAGCAGCGCGAAGCTCACCACGACGCTCGGCCACATCCACCGGTTCGAACCGCCTGTGGGGGACGGCATGCTCACTCTCCCGTCAACGAGCGAGGTCTTGTCGCGCGGACGGACTTCAGGATAACCGCCCGCATCCTCGCACGTTCGGCAGCAGACAAGGTGGGCGCCGGGTAATGTTGACACAAGGAAACCGTTTGGCGAAGCGACGCCACAAAGTCTTCACAATGAGGACAGGCCCCCAGGTGCCGGCGGATCTCGCGGCAGATGTCCGTCCCCAGTTCGTCGTCGATGAACGCCGACAACTGGCGAAGAATTTCCAGGCACCGTCCTTCCCGATGTTGATGTTGATGAGGACGGGGCTGGCGGGTCACCGGAGCCGTCCTGGTCTGCTTTTCCTTACGCCTCTTCATCATCACCCCGATGAGGATCGGCCACGCCGCGTGCGCTCAGTTCCCGCCGGACAAACAGACGGGCCCGGTGCAGCCGAGATTTGACCGCTCGTTCAGTGAGTCCCATAATCGTGCCGACTTCTTTGGCGCTCAGTCCTTCCATGTCCCGCAGAATCAATACCATTTTGTACTTGTTCGGCAAGCGATTGATGGCTTCATCGAGCGCCTGCCGGAGCTCCTTGTGTTCAAGCGCCTCTTCGGGGCTGCGCCCTTCGATTGGAATCTGCAGGCGGAACTCGCCATCGGACGTCGGGATGAATTCGTCCAGGGACAGTTCCCGTTCCGGCTGACCTTTGCGTTTGCGCCGCATGCGGATGCACGCGCGGGAGGCAATGGTGTAGAGCCAGGTCGAAATTTGGGCGTCGCCGCGGAACCGTTGAAATCCTCGGTAGGCGTTCAAAAAGGTTTCTTGCACGAGATCCTTGGCCGCCTCGGTTTCGCCGCACAACCGGTTGGCGAAGCGGTACATCATCTCGACATGGTCCCGGTATAGCGTATCAAAACTGTCGGGCCGCCTGGTAGGGAGTCCGGGTGGGCGGCCTTCCGGCTGTCTCGGAGGCAGAGACATGGTGCGGCAGTCTACGAAGAGAGAGAAAACAGAGTCAAGGAGCGTCCGCGCTAGTTGAACCGGTGGAAGTCCACGACGCTGCCTTGGCTGTTCAATTCGACGGTAATCGGATGGCCCTCCTTGGTACCGGCCAACGCCCCCTTGCCGCGATCCGTCGGATACGTCTGTTCGCCGTCCGGCGTCCACAGGGTGACGCTCTTTCGGTCGGAGGTGGCAAACTGAAGGGGGCCGGTGACGAAGCGGCGCACTGGTGCCGTGGTGTGAGGAGGGGACAGGTCGGCGACCACATGGTCGTCATGCACACGCAAGGTCATCGCATGTCCCACCCTGGCGTGTTTGATGCCGATCTTGGCGTTCACGTTGACCACGCCGATCGGGGTGCGGAAAAAAATGAAGTTGGACTTGAGTTTGGAGATGGTCCCGGTGAGGACGAGGTGTGCTCGCGACCCGCGGGCCGGAAGCTGCCCAATCTGCAGATCGAATTGCAAGTCGTGCAGGCCGATCACGGTGCCGGCCTCATCGACCTCGACGGTCAGGGGATCGCCCTCGCGGAGAGCCGACAGGGCCTGCTCGTGTGTGCCGAAGTGAAAGGACTGGGGTCCGTCCGGCGTCCACCGGCGCAGTCCCGCCTCCTCGTTCGGCATGAAGGGTCCGCTCAAGTACCGATGGACCAGCGACCCGTCGGCTCGCTTGCGAATGTCGACGACCACATGCCCGTCATGGAGCCAGAACGTCACCTCCTGAGACGCGCGAAAATCCTTGAGCGTGGTCTTCGAACTCAGCGTCAGGAGCCCGACCGGGGTTTTCAAAAAGACGATGCCGGGTTTGGTGCGCCAGACGGAGCCCACCAGCTCAATCGAGGGATTGACCTCGTCCGGTGCTTGCATGGACTCGGACGTGGTCGGTTGGTCAAGCGCCGCACTCGGCTGGTCCTCAGCCAATACCGGGGCCGCCGAGAGGCCCGCGAGCAGTCCCACGAAGATCAGATTCTCCGCCCATCGTCGACCATGTCCTGATGTGGAGTTCAGCATGAACACCTGTCCCTTGGTTCTGGGTGGTTGGCTTGGTGCCGCAGTTCGTATTACATGGAGGCGAAGAGACGTCGCGGCCTCCGCCGGCAGATACTCATGCGAATAACATGGGCCTGGATCGGAGTCAACCTGAAAGGAATTTCATTTTGGAACATTCCGGGTCGTCGTCCGGTCGTGGTCGGCACGATCACTACTTTTTTCTCACCAACATCCGCATCGGCGTCCCGCTGAAATCGTAGGTGTCGCGCAACTGGTTTTCGAGATACCGAAGATAGGCTGGTGTGATGTCTTGCGGGTGGCCCACGAACAACGCGAAGACCGGCGGTTTGGTGGCGACTTGCGTGATGAACGCGGACTTCGTCACCTTGGACGGTTTGCCTTTCCGGACCGGCAAGGGATGCGTCAGCAGAATGTTTTGCAACCAGGTGTTCAAGGCCCCCGTGGGAATGCGTTTGATGAACATGTCATGCACCTGGTTGATCGTGGGGAACAACCGGCGAAGCGACTCGGGCTTGAGCGCAGCTCCGTACAAGACCGGGGCCCACGTGAGAAACGGAAAGCGGCGGCGCAGTGCTCGTTCGTAGGCCGGTTGGGCGTCGGCCTCCTCCGCGCGCAGATCCCACTTGTTGATCAACAGCACGCAGGCACGGCCTTGCTTGAGAATGGCGCCCGCGATCTTGGTATCCTGTTCGGTCGCCCCTTCCACCCCGTCCAACAACAAGACCGCGACGTCGGATCGGCCGATGGCGCGGAGCGACCGCATCACGCTGTAGCCTTCGATGCCGCGATCGATTTTCCCCCGACGCCGGATGCCCGCCGTGTCCGTGAACACGTAGCGTCTGCCGCCGTAGGCGACGAGCGAATCGATGGGGTCTCGGGTGGTCCCCGGAATGTCGCTGACGACGACGCGCTCTTCTCCCAGCAGAGCGTTCACAAGGGTCGATTTGCCGACGTTCGGTCGCCCGACCACGGCTATGCGCGGGAGCTGGGCGAGTTCCGCGGTCTCATCGGTTGGGGGAAGCAACGGATAGATGGCATCGAGCAGTTCGGCGACCCCGATGCCATGTTCCGCCGACACGGGATACAGGTCTTCCCGCCCGAGCCGGTAAAAGTCGGCCACGAGGGGATCGGCTTTCGGTGTATCGATCTTGTTCACCACGAAAAAGATGGGTTTGGTGATCCCGCGCAACAGTCCCGCGACTTCGTGATCAGGCGGCGTCAGGCCGGACCGCCCGTCCATCAACACAATCAGGATGTCCGCCTCGGCGATCGCGAGTTCGGATTGTCGCCGGATCAACGCCAGCATCCCATCGGAGGCCGACGGGTCCAGGCCGCCCGTATCGACCAGCCGAAATCGACGCCCTCGGTAGTCCGCGTCCGCATAGTTCCGATCGCGGGTGACGCCCGGCACGTCGTCCACGATGGCGGCCTTGGTGCCGAGGATCTTATTGAACAAGGTCGATTTGCCGACGTTCGGCCGGCCGATGATGGCCACCAATGGAGGGGACGACTGTTCGGTGATAGGCGACGCCTCAGCGGGCATGATGGAGCAAGGGATCATCACATGGAGGTTGAACCTATCACAGGGATTTTCGGAAACACAACGAGACTCCCGTCCGGCGGTGTCCTCGGGTATACTGCCGTCCATGACGCCGCCTCCCTCATCGGATGCCCGGCCCGCGGTCGAGTGGGACCGGATCGACGACGTGCTCTTGGATATGGACGGCACTCTGCTCGATCGCCATTTCGACAATTTCTTTTTCGAAGAAGAATTACCGCGCCGATACGCCGCCTGTCACGCGTTGTCGTTTGAAACCGCGCGCGAACGATTGATGGCGATGTACCGCTCCGTGGAAGGCGAACTCGCCTGGACCGATTTGCACTATTGGACGGACCGGGTCGGCATCGATGTCGTGGCCCTCCATAAAGAGTTGGATCATCTGATCGGGTTCCTGCCCGGCGCCGAGGAGTTTCTTCGGTATCTCAGACGGCAGGGGAAGCGGGTCACGATCGTCACCAATGCCCATGCGTCCGGCGTCGCCGTCAAGGCCGCCAAGACCGGTCTCGATCGACAGGTGGACCGCATCGTCGATGCCTTCGAGGTGGGGTATCTCAAGATGCGGCCGGAATACTGGCCGCTCTGTCGCGACCTGGTCGGATTCGATCCGGCCCGTTCGTTCTATATGGATGATGATGCCGCCTGCCTGTTCGCGGCTCGACAGTTCGGGATCGCCCACCTGATTCACAGCGCCAGATCGAGTTCGCAGGCGCCGCCCACCCCGGCGGCGGCGTTCGTGTCCGTCACGGAGTATGCGGCACTGATGAACGGCTGCTCGGCGGCCTAGTCCTCTCCCGTTCGTGAGCCGAACGAGCGACTCCGCGGTACATGTCGCCTCCCAGTCGCGGGACACTCTGCATGAGAAAGCGGTCGGTCTGGACCGGCGTCAAGCCAGCCTGAACAATGAGTTGGTCGATCCTCCGATTGAGATGACAGCCGCAGCCGATCAGATTTTGAATTGGATTCAGCCGGTCCTGCCACCGGGCGACCCATTCGTCGGCGCTGCGCCCATGCTCCAGGAACAGGAAGTGTCCCCCAGGTTTGAGGACCCGGCGGACTTCCTTTAGCGCTTGGATGGGATCCGGGATGGAACAGAGCGTCCAGGTGCTCACGGCCGTCTCGAACGTTTCATCGTCGAACGGAAGCGCTTCGGCGGTGACCTGCTGAATATGGACGGGAAAGGAGCATGCGGCACACCGAGCGGCGACACGACGCGGCAGCACCTTCGCGGGGTCGACCGCGTGAAGCGCGGTGACCGAGGCGGGATAGTACGGGAGATTCAATCCCGTGCCGATGCCCAGTTCCAGCACCGTGCCGTGGGTCTGGGCGAGCAGCGACCCACGCAGGCGCTCAAATTCTTCGCCTGCCATCACCCACTCCATCAGGCGGGGAAATATGGTAGTCGCATAAAAGCCCACGGCGCTTACTCTATCATCAGCGAGGCCATCCTGAGCAGGGACGGGTGGCCGGCCCGCGGCCTCGCGCCAATCTTGTGACCCCCGGAGCGCTATGTTACAGTCCCTCGTCGTTCAAGACTTCCGCACGCGGATACCATGAGTCGCTCCTACGATCACCACGCCATCGAGACCAAGTGGCAGGCCTACTGGGAAGAGCATCGCCTGTTCCGGGCCACGGACGACCAGTCCAAACCCAAATTTTATTGCCTGGACATGTTTCCCTATCCGTCGGGGTCGGGCCTCCATGTGGGTCACTTGGAAGGCTATACCGCGACGGATATCGTCTCCCGTTACAAGCGCATGCGCGGGTTCAACGTGCTCCATCCGATGGGGTGGGACGCGTTTGGTCTGCCCGCGGAACAGTACGCGGTCAAAACCGGGATTCACCCGGCGATCACCACCGCCCAGAACATCGCCACGTTCAAGCGGCAAATGAAACGGGTCGGACTGTCCTACGACTGGGACCGGGAGGTCAGCACCACGGATCCGGCGTACTACCGCTGGACCCAATGGATCTTTCTCAAGCTCTTCGAGCGCGGCTTGGCGTATGTCGCGGAGATCCCGGTGAACTGGTGCCCGGCGCTGGGGACCGTGTTGGCCAACGAGGAGATCGTCGACGGCAAGAGCGAGGTCGGCGGGTTTGAGGTGGTCCGCAAGCCGATGCGCCAATGGGTGCTGAAGATCACGGCCTATGCCGATCGCTTGCTGGAGGATTTGAGTCTCGTGGATTGGCCGACGAGCACGCTGGAGATGCAGAAGAACTGGATCGGCCGGTCGATCGGGGCGGAAGTCGACTTCGAGCTCGCCGGGACGAACGGCAGAATCCGGATTTTCACCACCAGACCGGATACGCTCTTCGGGGCGACCTACATGGTGCTGGCTCCGGAACATCCCTTGGTTGACGTCGTGACCAGCGAAGGCCAGAAGACCGCCGTGTCCCTCTATCGCGAGGCCACCGCGAGGAAAAGCGACTTGCAGCGTCAGGAATTGGAAAAGGAGAAGACCGGCGTCTTTACCGGGGGCTATGCCGTCAATCCCGTCAACGGGGAGCGGTTGCCCATTTGGATCGCCGACTATGTGCTCATGAGTTACGGCACCGGGGCGATCATGGCCGTGCCGGCGCACGATGAGCGGGACTGGGCCTTCGCCCGGCGGTATCAGCTTCCCGTTCGTGAAGTGATCACCGGAGGTTGCATAAAAGAGGCCGCGTTTACGGAGATTGACCGCGGGACGGTCGTCAACTCGTCGTCGGCGGATGGCTCATGGACTCTCAACGGGATGAGGCCTGCAGAGGCCATTCCGAAAGTCATTGATTGGCTGGCGACACAGGGCAAAGGCGTGAAGGCGGTGAACTACAAGCTTCGCGATTGGCTGTTCGCCCGCCAGCGGTATTGGGGCGAACCGTTCCCGATCAATTGGGTGAACGGCGACGCGCGCCCGTTGCCGGAAGAGCACCTGCCGCTGGTCCTTCCTGAGACGAGCAACTTCAAACCTTCCGGGACCGGCGAAAGTCCGCTGGCCAACTTGGATGCCTGGGGCACGACGACGGATCCCCTCACAGGACAACCGGCGCGGCGCGAAACGAATACGATGCCGCAATGGGCCGGGTCCTGTTGGTACTACTTGCGGTTCATCGATCCCAAGAATCCCGCCCGGCTCGTGGACCCGGTGAAGGAACGGTATTGGATGCCGGTCGATCTCTACATTGGGGGCAGTGAACACGCGGTGCTGCACCTGCTGTACGCGCGCTTCTGGCACAAGGTGCTCTACGATATCGGCGTGGTCAGCACTCCTGAGCCGTTCAAAAGATTGGTGCATCAGGGAATCGTGCTGGGTGAAGACAATCAGAAGATGTCCAAGTCCCGCGGCAACGTGGTGAATCCTGACGACATGATGGATCAGTTCGGAGCCGACGCGGTCCGGCTCTATGAAATGTTCATGGGACCGCTGGAGGCGATGAAACCCTGGAGCACCAGAGGGGTGGAGGGGATTACCCGCTTCTTGGAGCGGGTGTGGCGGCTCATGGTCGACCAGGAAGGCCGCCTCTCGAGCGCGGTCGTGCCGTCGCCTCCGGACGTGGCGCAGCAACGCTTGCTGCACCAGACCATCAAAAAAGTCACCGAGGACATCGAAGCCCTGCGGTTCAACACGGCTATTTCCCAAATGATGGTCTTCACCAACGAGATGACCAAAGCCGAGCAGCGGTCGCGTGCCGTCCTCGAACCGTTCGTCTTGCTGCTGGCTCCCTTCGCGCCCCATCTGACCGAAGAGTTGTGGACGATGCTCGGCCACCGTCCGAGTGTCTCCGAGCAGTCGTGGCCGGTCTTCGATCCCGCGCTCACGGTGAGCGACCACGTGACCATTCCTGTCCAGGTGAATGGAAGACTGCGGGGGAGAATCGAAATCGGCCATGACGCGACGCACGACCACGTCGAACGGGCGGCCCGCGAGCAGGTGGCGGAGTGGCTTCAGGGGAAAGAACCGAAGAAGGTGATCTACGTCGAGAAAAAGCTGATGAACTTCGTCCTGTAAGATGCGAGGGTGATGAGGCGGGGAATGCGGGTCTTCTTGTTGATCGTGGCCGGTGGTCTGCTGGTGATGGTCACCGGCTGCGGCTATCAGTTTCGGGTGGAGGGACCCGGACCCACCATCGGCGGGACCACAAAGGCCCCCTCCCCCTATCCGGCCCCGCGCCTGGTCATTCGGACGCTGGAAAACCGGAGTTTCGAGCCGAATCTGGAGACGCGGTACACGAACTACTTTCGCCATGAATTTTCATCGGGGAGCGGCGCGCAAATCGTGCCGGATACCGACACAGCGGATTACGTGCTCACGGGGCAAATCCTCTCGGTCTCGGTGCCGACACTCGCCTTCACCCAAACCGTGACCTTGGAAAGCCGGACGGAAGTGATCGTCCTGGTGGTGGTCGAAGACACCAAGACGAAGCAGCCGGTGTGGATGCAAACGGCGATGGGCGCGTCGGAGTTTTTCGTCACCCCGGATTTGCAGTTCAATCGCGTGCTCCAGAATCGCTCGGTGGAGCAGGCCGGCAAGTTCGCCGCGGCGGATCTGGCCGCGCGTTTCCTGCTGCACTTGGAATCGGGAGGGTTCACGAAGGCGGAAACCCCTCGCCCGGTATCCGATGCGCCGCCCGCCCCCTAAGACCGTATGGCCTCCACTGTCACGGCATTACAGCTCGCATCCGTCCTCACGCGGGAGGCGCCGGCCCCGGTGTACCTCGTGGTGGGGGAGGAAGACCTGTTGCGCGACAGCGCCGTGGGGACAATCAAGAAGGCGGTGTTGGGAGACGGCGGCGAGTTCAACGAGGATGTGTTCTACGGCGATGATGCGAGCGGCGTGGATATCGTGACCTGCGCCGTGGAAATGCCGGTGTTTGCGGAGCGCCGTTTGGTGGTGGTCAAAGCCGCCGAGAAATTGTCCGCTCGCGACGGGGAAGCCCTCCTGCCCTACTTGGGCAATCCAATGGATCGCACGACGCTCGTGTTTGTCAGCGCGAAGCTGGACGGCCGCTTAAAGTTCTCCCAGGCGGTGGGCCGTGCGGCGTCGACCGTCGACTGTGGGCCGCTCCGTGACGCGCAGCTGACGCCCTGGCTCCTCCAGGAGGCCGAGCGGGTCGGCATCCGGCTCAATGAAGAAGCGCTGGCCGTCTTGAAGGAAGCAAGCGGGGGCTCGTTGTACGGGTTGCGCCGTGAATTGGAGAAGCTGGCCTCCTATGTGCCCCCCGGCCGTTCGGTCCAGGCCGCCGACGTGTACGTCCTCCGCGGGTTGGAACCAGGGGCGTCCGTATTCGATCTGACACTGGCGATCGCCGAGGCAGACCGTGAGCGGGTATTGGGCATCCTGGCGAGAAATCTCGAAGCAGGGGAAGCCCCGCTTCGCCTCTTGGGCTCGCTGGCCTGGCAGTACCGGCGTGTCTGGAAAGTGAAAGACCTGATCCAGCGAGGCGGCCGCGAGGGGGAGGCGGCTCGTACCTTGCGGATGGACCCACAGAAAGTGAGAGTCTTTCTGGAGCGATTCACCGAAGAGCACCTACGGGAGGCCCTCCGGTTGTTCCTGCACACGGACGCACAGCTCAAAGGCGGAAGCAGTGCCCAGCCCAGGATCGTGCTCGACCGACTCCTCCTGCGGCTTTGCGATTTCGTGAGACCCGGCTCTTCGGAGTCTCCGCGGGAGCCGCCGCGCCGGTCCTCTCCGCCGGCAGGCCGGGCCACGGGGCGCGTCGTGTCGAATGTTCGAACGATTAAGCGCGGGAATCAGCGAGCGCGTTGACGCGCTGTGCCAGGCGGGAGACTTTTCGTGAGGCGGTATTCCGCTTGACGGCGCCTTTGGACACCGCCTTGCCGATGACGGACGCGGCTTCCCGCAAGAGCGTCTGGGCCTCGCCGGCATTTTTTTCCGCCACGGCCGTTTGCACCTTCTTGACCAGCGTTTTGACCGTGTTGAGCGTGGCGTGGTTGCGCTCCCGCCGGCGTTCGGCCTGACGAGCGCGTCGAATAGTGGACTTATGAATGACTGGCATCGTACATTCCTCCTCGCAAAAGGAGTTGAGATCTATCACAGTGCTTCCGTGATCGTCAAGGATCGGCGACGCAGAAGGAGGGCTCCGACATGGCCGGACTCAATGCGCGGGACCGACTGATTTTCGCGCTCGACGTGCCGTCCGCCGCCGAGGCGGACCGCCTCTTGGATCGGCTCCAGGGGCATGTATCGTTCGTCAAAGTGGGGCTCGAACTCTACACCGCGGCCGGCCCTGCCATGGTGCAGCGCGTGGTCGAACGGGGGATGCGGGTCTTTCTCGATCTCAAATTCCTCGACATCGAAGAGACCGTCCGGAGGGCCACCGCGCGAGTCGCGGCGATGGGGGTGGAGTTTTTGACCGTCCATGCCAATCGCAAGGCGCTGATCGCGGCGGTGCAAGGGCGGGAAGGCTCGACGCTTCAGTTGCTCGCTGTGACGGTGCTGACGAATTTCGACAGTCAGGATCTGCGGGATATGGGCATTCAACGCACCGTGCAGGACTTGGTCACCGCCAGAGCCCTGCTCGCCTCGGAGGTGGGCTGCGACGGCGTGGTCGCGTCCGGCGAAGAGCCGTCGGCCATCCGCCAAAAGGTGAGCGCGCCGCTGCTGATCGTCAC
>CAYQDJ010000089.1:0-8685 GCA_964416255.1 uncultured Nitrospira sp.
TCGTCAATGATCCGTCCGCGGTGCATCATGATGAGGCGGTCGCCGAGCCTCGCAGCCTGCGTCATCGAGTGCGTCACCATGAGCGCCGTCAGCTTGTCTTGCGCGATGACATCCTCGCTGATCCGGATGACCTTGTCCGCACTCTTGGGGTCCAGCGCGGCCGTATGCTCGTCCAGCAAGAGCAGCTCGGGCTTAAGCCAGGTGGCCATCAACAGCGTGAGCGCCTGTCGCTCTCCACCCGACAGTGACCCGATGGCATTCGCCAACCGGCTTTCGAGCCCCATATTCAGCACACGAACGCGCTCGTGCAGTTCACGCATCCATCCGGCTCCGAGCGCGGGCCTCAACCCGCGGCTCCGCCCGCGCCGGGCCGCGAGCGCGAGGTTCTCGGCAAACGACATGGTGGGGGCCGTGCCGCTGAAGGGATTCTGAAAGACGCGGCCGATGAAGGCCGCTCGTCGATGCTCGGGCCACCGCGTGACATCGCGGCCGCCGAGGTGAATCGATCCGGCATCGACGAAGAAGCCGCCTGCCACGGCATTCAAGAGCGTGCTCTTGCCGGATCCGTTCGTGCCGATCACGATGACGAACGAACCGTCTTCCACGGTGAGCGACACCTGTTGGAGCGAGCGCACCTCATTGGCCCTGCCGGGGTGAAAGGTCTTCGAGATGTCGCGCAGCTCAAGCATGGGCCACCTGTGGCTTCCGCGACCGGAGCTTCCCCGCGAGGGTCGGCAAGACAAGGGCGCCGAACACGAAGCAGGCGGTGATCAGCTTCAAGTCATTCGGATCGAGCCCCCACCGCAGCGCCATGGCCACGAGCAGCCGGAACAATACCGAGCCCATAATGGTGCCCACGATGGACAACCCCAGCGATCGCACGCCGACCAGCGCCTCTCCGATAATGACGCTGGCCAGGCCCCAGACCAGCATCCCGATTCCCATTTGGACGTCGGCAAACCCCTGATATTGGGCGAGCAAGGCGCCGGATACCGCAATCAGGCCGTTCGACACGGCGAGCCCCAGGATCGTCATCGCCTTCACGTCTACGCCCAGGGCGCGGATCATCTGAGGATTGTCTCCGGTCGCCCGCATGGCGGTACCGAGATGGGTGCGGAAAAACCGATCGAGCGCCACGCCCGTCAGCACGATTGCGCCGAACAGGCAGACAAGGATCGACACATCCCGAACGCTGACCTCCCAGCCGAGGAGCCGCAGACTGCCGGTCAGGCCCAGCGCCCGCGCCGCGTCTTCGGCATAGTTCCCCAAGGTCGCCACCGACAGGAGCGGAATATTGCTTTTCCCCATCACATGGAGATTCACCGAATATAAGGCGGTCATGACGAGGATGCCCGATAGCAAGCCATGGATCTTGAATCGAGTATGCAGCACCCCCGTGACTGCACCCGCCGCCAGGCCGGCGGCGAAAGCGGCGGTCGTGGCGGCAAGCGGGTTGAGCCCGGACACTAGCAGCATGGCCGCGACCGCCGCCCCGAGCGTGATCGATCCTTCCGCCGTAATATCCGGGAAGTCGAAGATGCGAAAGCTGATGTAGACGCCCAGCGCGAGCACCGAAAGAATCAACCCGATCGTGAGAGCTCCGATGACCAGCGTCATGACGGCCAATCTCCGGTGACGGCGTGAATCGTCCCGATCCAACAGACACCCTGCACAAACTCACTTTGCCCGGCGCCGGAGCGCGCGCGATCGTCGTGGAGCAGATGCAGCAAGGTCCGAGGCGTCTCGCTCTCGAACAGGCCGCGGACGGTCTCCGCCAGGTCCAGTTCGCCCTTTTTCAGCGGGCGATATGAGAAGACAGCGGCATGCAGATGACCGGCAGGACCGGCCGTGGGCCCGAACACACGGAGCAGCGGCGCAACCTCCCCTGGCGCCGATCGAGCGGCGACTCCCCCGGCCAGCACAAGCGTCCGGGCATACGCGCGTTCCGGCGTGAACGACAGCCATCGCTGCACCTCCGGATAGCCGAACGGCGCCGTGGCCGATGACGCTCCCACCGGCGATTGTTTCAGCGCCGCGCCGACCAGACCAGCGGATTCCGCGACGAACGCCACCGCCACCATGTCCGTTCCGGCCACCTCGAGGCACGCGTCCACGAGCGAGCTCAGCGTTACGGGGCCGCCTTTGCGTGCGGCCCGGAACCGGACGAGGTAGCGCCAGGGCCCGTCGCAGCTCAGTCCGTAGAGGGCGGTGAGACCAGGCAGACCGGCTCCGCCCGACATGAGGTAGTCCGGCACATTCGTCCCGTCGGTGGGGAGGTAGACCGCGGTTCCTCCAATCCAGAGGAACTCGCCGAACCGGGATCGGCAGTCCTCAAAATTCCTCCCCAACGCGCCCAGTCCGAGAGCGAGCGTGGCCTGGGGAAAGTCGGCGGCCTGCGTGCGGACATCATGCGCCCCAAAGCGGCATCCGTCGAGCCGTGACGGATCTCCGAGGACCCGGCACCGCATGGACCCGCCGCCGGGGAGCGAATGGACCTCGAGGGCTACCGTGTCCCGCTCGACTCGGCGCCAGCGATCTGGCGGCGAGTCGGCCGCCTGGGCGGCGTCGCGCGCCTCGACCAGCAGGCCGCGCAGGCCCACGAGGTCGAGCACCTCACTCACATGGGCCGACGGCTGACAGACGGCCAGGGAGCCGTCGAGGGCACGCAGTTGCTTGTAGTATTGCAGGAGCACGCGGAGCCCGGCGGAGCTCATGAACGACACCTCGGCGAGATTGATGCGAAGGTGGTGCCCGCCCTCCCGGACGACTTCCGCGAGCCCGGTGGTCAGATGGTCCGCCCAATAGCCATCGAGCCGCCCCGTGATGCGGACTTCGACATACGTGCCGTGGTGGGTGGTCGTGATCTGCATCGGTTGCCTCAGCGCGCGGCCTCCGCGAGCAACGCAGCGGGAAAGGTGACGCCCAGCTTCCGGGCCACCGTCTCGTTCAAGACGAGTTTCTTCACAGCCACTTCTTCGATCGGAATGTGGCGCGGGTCCTCCCCGAGCAGCACGCGAGCCGCGAGGGTAGCGGCGGCATGGCCGCTTTGGTAATACCCGAGGCCGGCGCAGGCGAGCGCCCCGCGGTCGGTGAACTCGGGGTCGTTGATGAAGAGCGGGAGGCGGCTGTCTTCCGCGACCTTCACCACACCTTCAAAGGCCTGGAGCACGGTGTTGTCTCCGGTGATCCACAGCGCCTGGATATGCCGGGCGGTCAAGACCTGGGCGGCTTGAAAGACCTCGCTGGTGTTGGTGATCGCGACTTCCTCCAGCTTCACCCCTTGACGGCGGAATTCCTCGCGGGCCACCGCGACGACTTTCCGCGAGTTGGCTTCCGAGTTGTTGTACACCGTGCCGACTGTCCGGACCCCTGGCACCACGTCACGGATCAACCGGACGGTGTCCGGAACCGGTGGGAATGAGCCCACTCCCGTGATGTTGGGCACATGGTCCTCTCGCGTCGGTCCGGCTCCGGCCGCAAGCGGGTCATACACCACGGTAAATACCGCGGGGGTCTTCTTCACGAGGCCGACGGCGGCGGTGAGCAACGGGGTCGTCATCGGGACGACCAGGTCGAGATCCTGAGTCGCGAAATTCTGGAGGATGGCCGGAATGTTGCTCATTTCTCCCTGCGCATGGGCTTTCAGGATTCGGAGATTCCGCCCTTCCACAAAGCCCAACGTCCGCAAGCCGTCGACCAACCCCTGCATACCGGCATCCACGCCGGGGTCCGGCCCGAAGTAGGCGATGCCGATGGTATACGTGCGCCCCGGGGGCGGTGTGCGAATCGCGAGCGCTTTTCGTCGCACCACCGTGCCGTCCACCACCGCGTCGGCCCGACGCACGACCTCCTCGGGAAGCGACCACGCCTCGCGCAGGCCGTTGAGCGCGCCCGGATTGACGATGAACAGTTCAGGCACCACGTTCTTGACGGCAATGGCGGCTGGATCGGCCCCGCGAAGGATGTCCGCCGCCAGCATGCCGGTGAGCCGGCCGATCTCCTGATGGTTCGCACCGAGATCAAACAATGCGCCTCGTTGGGAGCTGGGTGGGATATTGGTGAAGACGGGAATGCCGCTCTTCTTGGCCGCCGCCATGACGCCATCCAGAGCCACAAGGACCGTCACGTCCCCGCCCACCCACAGGGCTTGAACGCCTCGGCTGATCAACGATCCCGCGGCCTCCGCGACGCCGGAGGAGTTGTCGACCGTCGCCTCGAGCAAGCGAATGCCCAGTTCGGCGCAGATCTCGCGCGCTTTCTTCGTCGACGCCTCGGAGTTGGATTCCGCGGGATTCCAGACCACTCCGACGGTGGCCAGAGACGGCAGGAGTTGCCTGGCGAGCCGGAACGCATCACCCACCGGCTGCATGCTGCCGTAGCCCACGAGGTGCGTTGGATGCTGGAGCGGGTCAGCCCGACTGATCCCCACTCCGGCGCCGAACGGATCAATGACCAGACCGAAGACATGTTTCGTGCGGCCAGCCCGATTCGCGCTGGCCACGGCTTGCAGAGACAACGTGCTCGCGGTCACGATCAGGTCGAATCTCCCGTCCGTCACCTCTCGCGCAATCGCGTTCTCGGTGGGCGAATCGTTCTCCGCATTGAACCGCTGGATCGCCACGGCCTCGCCGTCTTTGAACCCTCCTTCAGCCAAACCTTGGAGGATCCCACGCACCCCTTCATCCAGTACGGCATGGGACGCGTGTTGGAGGATGGCGACACGAGGAATGATTTGGCGGCTATCGCTTCGCCGGTTCCAATCGGACAGCAGGAGAATACCCGCGGTCAGTGCGATGAGTAAGAGGCCGAGGGCAAGGCGTCTGGCGATGAAGAACACAACGCTCCTGAATGTGTCGCGGCCGTGAATGCGAGGTGAGGGAGGATAGCCGAGCGCCTACAGGAAGTAAAGAATGGGCCAGCGGTGTCAACCCAAGATAGATGTCCGCTTTCTCCCAAAGTAGGAAAGTCCAGTTTATGGAGTGGCCGTTGGCGAGCATGGTCCACGTTCCGGCAGCAGTCGTTTGCGCCATAAGTGATCCAGCCACGGCCTCACCGCGCCGGGCACAAGCACGGGCGTCCCTCCCCGGTGCAAGAAGCGTGAATGTCTCGATGGCGGGGAACGGTTCAGATTGAGGCGAGAGGCTCGCGGATCACGGTCTTGTCCGGGAGAGATTCTTTCACCATTTGGTTTGCTGCGGAGTGAGTAATCGGGTGCTGCGGACATGGCACGGTGTTGAATCCAGCTGCCAGGGGAAAATGGCTCTAGCGAGCCTCCTAGAGCATGGCACTGGTCAGCCTCTTTATATTGATCGTCTTGAAGACATTCCTATCAATCAATTATATCGACCAGGCGGAGAGATGACCCATCGACGTATGGAAACTTGCGGTCACATTCACTACTTAAAGTGATACATGAATAGAACGGTCATAAACAACTATTTCATAACATTTATGGGATGACGCATAGCGAACGGAAGAGCAAAGGCGTAAAGCTGTATTTCCATCGGATGGACAGCTCGCAATCCGGTGAAAACACAGGCAGTCGCTCAAAACCTAAGGAGGAGGATTGATGTTCACATGGAGCGTGCTGGTCATCGGGTTCACCTTGCTTGCCGCTCCCTCCTCAGTGAACGCCACGACTCCTGTAGAAACCACTCCAGACTCTCAACTTCGTGCCGAGGCATCGCCGCCTGAAGTGCGTCGGTTCTTTCTCGAAGTCGAGACGGGAGCGTATTGGCAATCGCGCAATGAGATTCATATTCCGGACTCGCCGGCGGGCACGCGCTTTTCTTTGACCGATCTGCAGGGCCATGGGCCGCGTCCGCAGTCTCGTGTGGAAGCGCTCTGGTACCCGGCACATCGCCACGCCATTCGGTTCGTCTATCAACCGATCCGGTTTTCCGGGGCCGGCGGCTTCGCGCAGCCGGTGGGCTTCGCGGGCGGGACGTTCGCTCCCGGCGTTCCCGTGGACTCCGAATACAAGTTCGACAACTACCGGCTGACGTACCGGTATCTGTTTTTCGAGTCGCCCGACTGGCGGATCAGCCTGGGCGGGACCCTGTTCCTCCGGGATGCGAAGGTCGAGCTGAAGCAGGGTCCCACGCTCGCGCGCGACAGCGACGTGGGGGTGGTGCCGCTGCTGAGTTTCAACGCGGAGTATGCCTTTGCCCCGCGATGGGCCGCTATACTGGATTTCGACGGACTCGTGGCCCCGCAGGGTCGCGCCACCGATGTGGCCTTAAAAGTCAGACACGATCTGACCGATCGGTGGTCCGTGTCGGTCGGGTATCGGTCCTTCGAAGGAGGGGTCGACAACAGCGACCGATTTGCCTTCGGGTGGTTTCATTTCGCCTTCGTGTCTCTGGGGTTCAGGTTGTGAGGTGCCGGGCACCCTTCCACCGCACCGTCGCAAACCACAGCTCAGCCAGGTCAGACTCCCCGGCGACGGATACTCGGACAAGATAGCGAAACAGATTGTCGCCGATTGCGCACGGCTCAGTTGCGCCGCGGCTTACGTCACGCTCAAGCCCAAGGCAGGCAAAATATCCCCCCTCAACGTCTCGCCCGGGTGCGGCGGATTATGCATTCGGCTCATGTCGTGTTCCTCCTAGGGATAGTGTTGATAATCGATGAGGATGGCACGCGAGGCGAGGCCATGACGTGAGCGGCGAGGGCATGGGCGCTTCTGTACTTCCCGACGCACGGTGATGCCAGAAAAAGACGACGACGCGTTGCTTGTCCCTCGCGTGATTCCGATCGATGAGCCCGGTTTCGCCAGCGCGTCGTTAGCGTCCCGCCAATGCCACGCGCGTGGTCACCGGCGCCCCCTTCATCGAAGCGATCTCGACATCGCGCAAGACCACACGCTCCTCTGGGACAGTTCCGGAAGCCAACAGCCGTGCTCGTAGTTCAGAGGCCCGCTCCTGTGCAAGTTGCCGAAGGTCCTCGTCCGTCACCGGCACGGTGTCCATCAGCCGTGCCCGTTGTTCTGAGAAGGTCAGATCCGGCCCGCCGGTCTGAGCGACGGGTCCGTACTGTAGGGCGTACCACTCGCTGACCAGGCTCGACTCGTCCTCCTGGCTGATCGCCACTTCCGGCTTCGGCGGGGCGGCACCCAATGCGAGCTGTTTCATCTCCAGCAGCCGTGCCCTAAACTTGGCATCCGCCAACACCGGCCGATCCTGCTCGGGATCGGCTGTCCCCGAAATCTCCAAGAACAAACCGGGCCGCTCCGTCAGAACCTTTTCAAGCGTCCGAACCTTCTTCAATTCATCCTCGCCCAACTGAGCCCGCCCCGGCGGAAAGGCGATCCTGTTCACGTCGTCCCCGGCCCCACCGACCAACCCGCCCAGCAGGGACAAAGGCGAGGTGGCCACCTTGGCCAGGAGGCTCAACATGGCGTTTAACACCGCCCGACCATATCGGAAATCCGGATCCTTCAGGTCTCCCCGCACCGGCAAGTCCACATCGATTTGCCCCTTGCGATCTTTGAGCAGTGCCACCGCCAGCGGCACAGGCAAGGACGTCGCATCCGGGCTGTTCGTCTTCTCTCCAAACGTCAGCTGGTCGATCAGCACCTTGTTCTCGCCGATCAATGCCTTCTTGGCGATCTTGTACTTCAGGTCCAAGAAGAGTTTGCCGGCGGCGATCGGATAGCCCGCGTACTTGCCCGCATAGGGGGACGCCGCCGTTAGATCGAGGTGCTCCAAAAAGACCACGAGATCGGTAAAGGCATCCTCGGTCAAGGGATTGATTTGGCCGCTGATCTTGAGCGGCGCGCCGACGCCGACGTTTCCCGTCAAGGCCACATCCGCTCTGGCAATCTCCTTCGAGGAGAGTCCCTTGACCGTCCCGCTCAGCTCGGTGAGGGTCGTCTTGACGGACGGGTGGATCGACTGATCGTTGAATGTCACCGATCCCTTGACCAGGTTGACCCGGTCGATCTTTATGATGGGCGACGGTTGTTTGGCCGCCTCCGGTCGGATCTCGGTTGTGACGGCCTGCGGCCCGGCGGCCGAGAGACGCGAGACATTCAGCGCGCCGTCCGACCGAACCACCACATGCGCCGCCGGCTGCTGCCAGACCACCTCGGCAATCTTCACCTCGGTCGGGTCCACATCGAGCGCAAGGCGATTGACCGCTAGGGACCTCCAGGACACCACCTCGTCAAACTCGTCCCGATCGGTCACCGAGAATTGGTTGACGGCGAGATTGCCCTTGAAGCGGAGCAGCGGGCCTTGGGGGTGCACCTGGGCATAGTGAATGGACCCGCTTACGTCCAGCGTGCCGTCACGGACATCCGCATTCAGGAACTGATCCAGATACGGCTGAAAGGGTCGGATTGCAATCTGTTGAAGCATGAGGTCGAGCGTGGCGGTCATCGGCTCCATCGCCAGCTGTCCACGCAGGCCGATGAGACCCGTCCGATTGAGTGCCAGCGAGAGGTCGACAGGAAACGGATGCGTGAACGGCAGCGCCACATCCTTCATCGTGAGATCCAGCGCGCCGATCTCCAGACGGCTGGGTCTGGCCAGCGTATGATCCTCGAAGAGCGCCTGGTAGTTTCGCAGCTCGATCTCGTTCACCACGATCGACCAGGGTGGGCCGTCGGGCGCCGTCGAGCTCGTTGACACTGCCTCTCTGCGATCCACGGGAGTAAAGAGAGACTGATAGTTCAGGACGCCG
>CAYQDJ010000089.1:8695-12053 GCA_964416255.1 uncultured Nitrospira sp.
GCCGTCCTGATCGATGCGGGCGGCAAATCGCGCATCGGTCGACTGCACCTTGCCGAGGGTGACCGACCGGCCTGCGAGATCGAATGAAATCCCCTGCACCTCAAAAGCCGGAATGTCCACAACCGGTCCCTCCAGGCCGCGTTCAGCCAGGGTCACCCGCTGGAGTGACACAATGCCGTCTCGCACCGTCACCTGGGGTGTGCCGCCTTCCAGACTGAAGTGATAACGACCGGACAGGGCCAGCTGGCCCTCGCGGACATCGAATTGAAACTGGTCTCGGACCGCTTGATAGAACGTGCCTACCTGAACCCCCGCCAAGGCCAGCCTGCCGTCCGACTCGATTGGATCCAGCGAAACCGAACCTTCCCACGACAACGATTCGCCCTTCCCAATTTCCGCCTGGAATGCATAGGCGTTGTCACTGCCTTCCACGGTGCTGAAGTCTCGCAGCGAAATATGGATCGGCACAATATCGATGACCACAGGCCGGGATTGGGATTCGTCCAGATATTCGACCACGCCTTGATCGATATCCAACGACTCGATATAGACCGCCAAACGCTTCTTCTCTTCCTTCTGCGGCGGCGCCGGCGGAGCGGCGGCCGTCTCATCGGCGGGTGGGACGAGGCCCAGCAGATTCAGTGTGCCTTCTCGATTGACCTTGGCCGCAACGAAGGGCATCACCAGGCGAATTTCGTCGAAACTCACCGTTTGCAGCAGCCATGTGGCGGCATGAAGATTTAGCAGGAGTTCTTCAAATCCGATGATCGGCGTCTGGTCCGAATCACGGACTTCCAGGCCCTTCACATCCACTGACAGGGTAAATGGATTACACGCCACGTCCCGCACCACAATGGGGCGCTTCAGCCGATCAGCGACCATGGGAATCACGTAGGTGTGAATGATGTAGGGAAGAAGGAAAAAGCCGATCAGCGCATACAGGCTAATGAGACCAAGCAGCAGACCGGCCAGCACTCGAGGACGACTTATCCAATGCATGAACCCACATGCGCAACGTGCGCCCGTCGATAAGACTCGCGTAAGCAATCGTCATATAAGTGTGCCCGACCGCGCCCATCAAAGTCCACCTGGCTCCCACTCGACATCGCTCCCAGGCCTGCGAGTCCATTGAGCCGTCAACACTTCTGCATAACTCAATCAGCGTGGACGCATGGCGCGGGTGTCTGTATGGCGGAATGTGGATCACACGTTTTGAGGGGCCCTTAGCTATTTACGTCTTGAACTGGCTCCTGCGACTCGAAACCATAGTTCCATTTGGATAGTTGCGCCTGCCTCGACGTCTCTTATCTCTTTTCACCATCGAGCCTATCTGAAACGATATCAAGGCTCCTACCTCTCTGGAGACCTGAGTCGTCGCCCTTTCCCGTCTACTTCCTCAAATCATTGAGTATGCGAACGAAGTCTGTACAATTTCCCGCCTTTTATCTTTCCTCGCCCCTTAGGCACGCATTCTGCTGTCTTCCTGAGCATTAAGGCTGAGCAACGGAGGGACGTCATGGATATTTTCACCGTGATGACGGTTTTTCTCCTACTGGAAATCGCCATATGTGTTGTGTGCTGGTTTGTCTGTGGCGAACAACATGTGTCGCGTGAGATCGACAAACAGCCAACGAGTACACCTCATCACTTCGCACCTCATCCACAACGAAGCGCCCATGGGGGTGATCATCAGAAAGCGTGGTCCCACGCGGTTGATCAACAGTCGAATGGAAAGGACAACAATGTCCATTTGACCTACTTTCCCCGCATCCGTCCTTGAGACATTGCCAGTGAGAATCGCTACTGCTAGAATGCGCTCTCTAGTCGAGTTCTCGCCTCTTGTATCGATCTTGGTTCGCCTAATGGGTCCGTCATATCGACCTTCCCAAGAACAGCTCTCGACGCTACTCGCCATCAGTCGTCTTCTCACGGCTTCGATCGATCTTCCGTCGCTCCTCAAAGTGATTGTCAACTCGGTGACTGAACTACTTGAATGTGAAGCGAGCAGCCTCTTCTTGGTCGATCCAACCGGTGAACAATTAGTCTTAAAAGTGGCCACAGGGCCTATGCGGGGTGAAATTCAAGAACTCCGCTTAAACATGGGTGAAGGCATCGCAGGTTGGGTCGCCACACATCGACAGGGTCTCATCGTCAACGACACCAAGGATGATCCTCGGTTTTTGCCGGCTGTCGACAAAGCGACAGGGTTTCAAACCCGCTCGATCCTCGCCGTGCCCTTGATGGACCACGAGCAAGTTGTAGGTGTGCTTGAGATCCTGAACACTGCCAAGGCAAAACAATTTGAGGGATCGGATTTGGATCTTTTGACGGCTTTTGGATCGTATGCCTCCGTGGCATTGAGGAATGCTGAATTGCTGGCCAGCCTGCGGGACGAAAGCGAGCTGCTCAAAGGGTCCTTCGAAGAGCGCTATCGGACGCTGATCGTGGAGAGTCCGGGCATGCGGAGACTGGTGGAGATGTTACGGAAGGCGGCCCAAAGTAACAGCACGGTGCTGTTGCTCGGCGAGAGCGGTGTCGGAAAGGAAATTCTGGCTCGATCCATCCATAGCTGGAGTTCGCGGGCGAACAAACCCTTTGTGGCCATCAACTGTGTGGCGTTATCCGATCAGTTACTCGAAAGCGAATTATTCGGCCATGAAAAAGGGGCGTTCACGGGCGCGCATCAACAGAAGAAAGGTTTGTTAGAGGTCGCTCAAGGTGGAACGATCTTTCTCGATGAGATCGGCGACATGAAGCCAAGTCTGCAAGCGAGGCTTCTTCGGGTCTTACAGGATCGGGAATTTGATCGCGTCGGGGGAACGCAGTCTATCAAAGTGGACGTTCGTGTTATTGCAGCAACGAACCAGAACTTGAAGGAGGCGATCAGAGATGGCCGATTTCGAAAGGACCTGTTCTTTCGCTTGAACGTGGTCAGCATGGTCATCCCGCCCCTACGGGAGAGAAGGGAGGACATCCCAGCGCTGACAACTTTTTTTGTGAACCGCTATGCGAAGGACTTAAAGCGTCCACGCTTGGCCATCCAACCGAAAGCCATCAAAGCCCTGTGTCAATATGACTGGCCAGGCAACGTGCGCGAGTTGGCCAATGTCATCGAACGAGCCGTGGTCCTCGCGAGCGGCGACGCAATATCCGTCGACGACTTGACCCTCGAGGCGACGGAGACAAACGGACGATCCGCAGAAACCCTCATGCTGCTGCCGTTCCATGAATCAGTCGAACGCTTCAAACGACTGAGATTACAAGAGGCTATTGCAAAAGCGGGGGGCAGCAAGACCAAAGCTGCTCAGGTTCTTGGCCTTCAGCCGTCCTACCTGTCGCGTCTATGCAAGCAAATGGG
>CAYQDJ010000090.1:0-10270 GCA_964416255.1 uncultured Nitrospira sp.
GGCATGCCGCGTCCGGCCAAGACGGTTCTTCGACGTGTCCGGACTTTCTGACGACCGCCGCCCGAGCGGTCTGGCCAAGTGGCTGAAAAACAAGAACAAGAAAGTCTGACAGCGCATGAGCGGAGGCAAGGGGAGCGATTTTGCAGCTGGGCGGCGGCGTTTCTGAAAAAGCTAGGGAGATGGAGGTGTCAGAGATGTCGGACAGGCGCCCTTACGCCGCCTTGCGATAGCGGCGCATGATTTCATGGAAATAGGGCCTGGGGAGGCCGGCCTCACTGGCCGCCCGCGTGACATTGCCGTCGTTGTTGGCCAACTTAAACGAAATATACCGGTGATTGAACTCTTCCAGTAGTCGTTCTTTTGCCTGCGAGTACGGCAGCCGAAGATAATCTCCAGAAGCCCAGGGATCCTTGGCGCCTCTCTGAACGAGGCCTGCCAGGTCGTCCAATCCCACCCGATCTTTTTTCGTCAGCATGACGGCCTGTTCCATGACATTCCTCAATTCTCTCACGTTGCCCGGCCATGGGTAGGCGACCAGTTCGGTCACGGCTGACGGGTCCAGATCTTCCACGGTCTTTCCGAAATCCTTGGCATACTTCTTTATGAAATGACGCGCCAGGACCGGAATGTCCTCCGGCCGTTCCCGTAACGCCGGCACCCGAATCACCATCACGTTCAGGCGGTAAAACAGATCCTTGCGAAACTCGCCCTGCTGGACTTTTTCGGCCAAGTCCTGATTGGTCGCCGCGATAAAGCGCGCCCGGATTTTCTTTTGCTGCGTGCTCCCGACCGCCCGCACTTCGCCTTCTTCCAGCACGCGCAGGAGCTTGGCTTGCAGGGAGAGGGGGATATCGCCAATCTCATCGAGAAAGACCGTCCCGTGGCTGCCGGACTCAATCAGACCCTGTTTGTCGGCGATGGCGCCCGTAAAGGCGCCGCGCACGTGACCGAACAACTCGCTCTCCACCGTGCCCTCGGAGAACATCGTGCAGTCGACGAGCTGGAAGGGGCCTGCGGTCTCATCGCTGCGTTCATGGATCGCCTTCGCAATCAGTTCTTTGCCCGTGCCGGTCTCACCCATGATCAAGGTCGTCGCCGGCACGCGGGCAATGGCATCGATCATGCCGAGGACGGTTCGCATCTGCGGGCTGACGCAGACGATGTCGGGGAAGGGCCGGGGATCCCAGGCACCCAGCCCCTGGTGAAATCGGATGAGAACCTCGGACATCCGCATGGCGCGATGAATCCGTGCCGCCAGATCCACTTGCTCAAAGGGTTTGACGATAAAATCAAACGCCCCGTGCCGCATCGCTTCCACGATCATCTCCACCGAATCAATCCAACTGGAGACCACGACGGGAATTCGGCGATCGAATTCGTTGATCCGACGCATCAACTCGAGGCCGCTCATGCCGGGCAGCCGGATGTCGGTAATGACCACGTGGATCGGTTGTTCCCGCAGCCGCCGCAACGCCCCTTCAGCCGTCGCGTTGATGACGACCTCGACTTGCTCTTCGTCGTGACGCGGAAGATCATCCTCCACGGTGCGGAGGAAGCGCTCCACGTCGGCGCCATTGCTCTCCACGAGCAAAATGGTGAATGCGCTCGCGTCCGTCCTATTCATAGGGAACCCTCCCTGTTACGCACGGGATGCCGCAGGGATGATGTGACCGGCCCTCCCATCGATTGGCGGGTTGGCGTCGGCTCGGCGCCCGAGTTCCAAGCCGCGCGGCCATTGATGCATGACGCGGCCATTGATGCATGAATCGTTACGCGAGTCCAAACTCTACGCCCGGACCATTTATAGGTCAATGCGAGAAGACACCAGGCGATGTCAGCGGTGCCTCGTGCTCGGGCATTTGCTAGTCGTCGATAGGCGCCGGCGGCGCGCATAGTACAAAGAACTCGTCAGCGTGTGAGCCCCCACTGCGCCGCTTCAGGCGATGTCCTTCACCCTGGTACAGGCTGTTATTATCCATGTCCATTTTCCGAATCACGTGGCATGTCCACCAGGATCACCATCAGCAGTGCCGGCGCTTCCAGCGGCATCGGGCTGGCGAAAGCTCGGACGGCGATGGGCCCGCGTCGTGTGGCATCCAGCACCTCCAATGATTGATGACAACCCGACAAGGAGTTTCCAATGGCATCTATGCAGAGTGGAAGCAGCACAGCGACCCGAGCACTCATGACGATGGTCCTCATGAGTGGGGGCCTGGGGTTGGCTCCAGCGATGGCCGAGCAGGACTATCGCGCCGCGCAGGAGCGGTCTGACCGCCAGCGAGCGGAACGTGGCCCCTCGATCAGAGAGCAGGCAACGACCCAAGCAACGGACCACAGCCTGCCGGGCCACCGACGGGTCGGGGGCCGTATCAAAGATATCCGCAGCGACCAAATCGAGATTGACATCGGCAACGTGCAGTCGCTCACCGTGCCGCTGAAGATGGCCGCGGACAAAGGACAATCCTTCAAGCGAGGTGATGAGATCCTGGTCACGCTGAGCGATCACAATGCGGTGGTGGACTACCACCATCCTGAAGAATCATCGCATCACCAGGTGGTTCGAGGGAAATCGAGCACGCCGTTGACGGTTGGATTGGATAAAGCGGTGATCGAAACGAACCACGGCACGCAGGTGTTTCTTGTGGAGGAACGCGCGAAGGGGAAGCTCAGGGCGATGCCGGTCGGTGCGGAAGTGCTGTTCATGGCCGATGAAACCGGCCGGTTGGTCGACGCGCAGTTGGCAAGCGTCGACGCCGTCCATCAATCGTCCGTCAACAACAAGGCCCGCATCAAGGGGGCTCATGCGCAGCGGCGGGTGGTGTTTCAAGGGATCGGCGGAGACAATCGCATCAAGATTACCGACCAGGGCCGGAAGCAGGAAGTGCCAATCCGAGCGCCGCTCCGAAAACTGGACCAACTGAAGGCGGGACAGGAAGTCGTCCTCCTGATGGATGAGGCCGAATATGTGATGAAGGTCTCCACTCCGGATCTCATGCCCACCCGATAGGCGCAACAGGAAACCCGCCAGAGGCGGTCGCGCGGTGCCTCGATGCTGAGGCACCGCGCGGGCTCAGTCCGTCGGCCATCATGGCTGCTTCCTGCTCTGCTGCACGGCGAGCCGTTGGGCCTCCAGAAGACGGGGGTGATCCAACTCGGTCGCCGCCACAACCCGCATGGTGGCCGCCAACTTGTGCCCTTGTGCGGCCGCCAGGTTGAACCACATGTGCGCCAGGACGCTGTCCTTGGAGCCGCCGCGTCCCTCCAGATACATCCGCCCGAGCAGATACTGCGCCTCGACATGGCGATGCGCCGCGGCTTGTTCGAGAAGCCTTCTCGCTTCGGCATAGTTTTGCGGCACACCGGTTCCTTGAAGGTAGAGCCGCGCCAAATGCACATGGGCATCCACATCACCCTGGTCGGCGGCCCGCTCATACAACCGGGACGCGCGGAGATAGTCTTGTGCCACCGTCTGTCCCGACTCATAGAGTTCCGCCAGCTTCAGGGCCGCATCACGGTGGCCATGCTTCGCCGCGCGTTCGTACCACTTGAGCGCTTCGACGTGATCCCGATCGACCCCCTGACCCTCCCAGTACATCCTGGCCAGTTCGTATTGAGCATGCGGCTCGCCCGCCTCGGCCCGAGTCCGAAGTCTGGACTCGTCGGTGGCGCAGCCCAGCGCCACCAGCATCACACTCACCGCCAGCGCCCACGTGTTATGCCTCATGACACACCTCTGAAAAAGGATTAAGCAATACCCTGATGTGTTTCTTTATTCTCTCCCTGCTCGCGGGCCTACTAGGAGTCCCCCTAGGGTGGCGCCGGCCTCCCCTCCATGAGCCGGGAGGCGAACCCGGCGTTCAGTCACGCCGACTGCACGCTTGTCGACGGCGCGTGTTGCCGTGACCTGATCTGTCACCTTGAGTGGTATGGTACGGTCCTGTTTTCCTCCTCAGCCCGGCTTGCATAGCCCGACGGACGACTATACCATTGGACCCTGTCATCGGAGTTCATGCGTTGGATCCACTCGAGTCCCAGTTCGCCCATCTGTGTCGCAGTGTTCCGACTCAAGCCAAGTGGGTGATCGTCCCGTCGATGATGCTCGGCCTGACGCTCGGAGACCGTCTGGCCCGATCCGGGGTGCGATGGGCCAACCTCCGCTTCACGACGCCCGATGAACTGGCTCGGAGCACGGCGGCGCCGGTCCTGCTCTCCCAGGGACAGACCCTCTTGTCCGACGGCGCAGGCCCCCCGCTCGTGATGCGCCTCCTGCGGGACCTCCCCGCAACAGTTCCGGTGTATTTTCGGAACCTCGCGCATCATCCTCCTCTGGCCCAAGCCCTGTGGCAGTCGCTGTCGGACCTTCGCATGGCCGAATGCACCGGCGCCGACCTTCGCGCCGCCGCCTGGAGCGAGTCGCCGGAAAAAGCTGCCGAGCTCATCGCCCTGGTGCAGGCCTATGAGAGATACCTGGCGAGTCATCGGCTGGCCGATCGCGCGCTGCTCTACCGGGAGGCGCTCGCCCAGCCGCCGGCGTCGGTGATTCCTGCCGACGCCCTGCTTCTGGAATGGCCCCATATTCTTTGGGCGCCGCTTCAACGCCGGTTCCTCGACGCCTTGCCGGGCGTCCGGGTCGCGGCGGCCATGCTCGACATCCCCGGGCTTGCGCCGCCTCGCCGGTTCACGGCGCTCGCCGCCTCCGGTCAGCCGGCGGGCGTCTCGCCCCAGCGGGACTCTGATCACTTGGCCTATCTTCTCGCACCCGAGGCCGCCCCTCCGCCCAGGCATGATGGCTCGGTCGCCTTCTTCCGTGCGGGTAGCCGCGAGGCGGAACTCGAAGAGCTGTTTGGCCAACTGTTGTCGGACTCCCTGGCCTTGGATGACGTCGAAATCGCCTGTGCCTCGACCGAGACCATTGCCGTGGTCTGGGAGAAGGCCCGCCGCCATGAATGGCCGATGACGGTGGGCCCTGGATTGCCCCTGTCTCTCACGCGTCCCGGACGAGCCCTATTGGCCTTTTGCAGTTGGATCGAACAGCGATTTCCCGCCGATCTCTTGAAGCGCCTCCTGCAGTCCGGGGATGTGAGGGTGGACGAGGCGGACGGCCCGACCGCCGGTCAAGCCGCAAGACTGCTCGCCGGATCCGCCGCCACGTGGGGACGTGACACCTATCGAACGAACCTGTCGGCCTTGGCCCAGTCCTATCGCACGAAACTGGCCGAGAGTGATTCGGATCGCCGGCCATACCTGACTGAACGGATCCGGCACATCGAGCGATTGGAGAACTGGATCAGCCGCCTCTTCGATCTCCTGCCGGCCGCAGCACACACGGACCGGATCCCGATTGAACCATGGCTCGAGGCCATGGCGGTCTTTCTATCCGACTACGCAGTCACGTCCAGCCCCTTGGACCATGAAGCCTGCACCGTGCTCCACGAGGCGCTGGACGACCTTCGTGTGTTGGGCTCACTCCCGCTCGAGGACGAGGTGTTGGCCATCATCCGCGGACGGGTGAGCGATCTCCTGGTCGGAGCCGACCGCCCACGGCCTGGGCACCTGCACGTGACCCACCTCCGCCACGCGGGCGACAGCGGACGCCGGTGTCTCTTCCTGCTTGGCCTCGAAGAAGGCGCGGTGCTTTCCGGTCGACGGGAAGACCCCGTCTTGTTGGATGACGAACGAGCGGTCCTGCATCCACTCCTGGCCACCTCCCAGGATCGAGTCAGCGAAGGGTTGTATCACCTCATCACTCAATTGGCCGCCCTGTCCGGTCGCGTGACGCTCAGCTTCGCCTGTTATGACCTGCGGGACCATCGTCACACCTTCCCCTCGTGGATCCTGTTGCAGGCCTGGCGGGTGGTGCATCCCGGCGAGGCCTGGACCTACCAACAACTCAGCCACGCCATCGGCCCTGCCCGCTCACCGATCCCCGGCGAGCCGGATCGGGCCACGAGCCGAAGCGGGTGGTGGCTCGCGTCGTTGCATCGGCAAGGAGTGTCGGGACGCGAAAGCGTCTTTGAGGCCTTCCCCAACCTGGCTCAGGGCGCGGCGGCCGCGGCCGCCCGCGCCTCGACCGCCTTTACGCCCTATGACGGCCGGGTGCCGCAGGCCGGACTGCTGTTGAATCCGCTGGCGACCGGCGACGCGGTGTCGCCGACCGGCCTCGAAGAGTTGGCCACGTGTCCCTTCCGATATTTTCTTGGGCGAGGTCTTCGCATCGACGCCGTGGAGCCCCCTGATGCGACGTCCGACATCTGGTTGGATCCCATGACACGTGGAGCGCTGCTGCACCAACTCTACGCGGCCGTCATGCGCGAACACCGCCGACGGAGGCAGTGGTCGGAGCAGGAGGCCGCCGAGTGGTTGCAGGCTCGAGCGGAAGAGGAGCTCGCCCGCTTGCGCGCGGCCATGCCGCCGCCGTCGGAAGACCTGTATGCCGGAGAGCGGGCGGCAGTCCTCAAGGAGGCGCAGCTGTTCCTGCAATTCGAACGGCGCGATCCGGCGCGCCGTCCGATCGGATTCGAAGTGGCGTTCGGGACGGAGTCGGATGCGGGCGAGGCCTTGAGCCATCCGGAGCCCGTTTCGGTGTCGCTCGGAGCCATGGGAACGCTCAGGCTTCGCGGCCGGATCGATCGCCTCGACCGGCTGCCCGACGGCACGTATGAAGTCGTCGATTACAAAACCGGCGCGGTACGATTGAACGGAAAAGTGAACGCCATGTTTGCCGGAGGGCGGCAACTCCAGCATGCGCTCTATGCCCTGGCCGCCGCCGAATTGTTCGCACGGCACAAGCAGGCCGTCCGGATCAGTCGCAGCTCATATTACTTTCCCACTCGACGAGGCCAAGGCGACCGGCTCGTCCGGCCGGTCGACCCGGAACGGACGGCGGCAGTGTTGCGCGACCTGCTGGCGCTCGTGGAGCAAGGCATATTCGTGCCCACGACCGACGCCGGCGACTGCCACTACTGCGAATACCAACGCGCCTGCGGGCCTTCTCCGGCCACGCGCTCGCTTCACAAAGTCAACAACCCGGAAGAGGCCGCGTTGACTCCGTATCGAAGACTGACCGGTCATGCCTAAGGCCACACCCCTGCCCGATCAACCAGCCCGCGACGCGATTGTCCAGCATCTCACCGTCAATATGGTCGTGGAGGCGAGCGCGGGATCCGGCAAAACGGAGAGTCTGGCCAAGCGCATGGCCGCCGGGATTGCGGCGGGGACCTACACGGTGGACCACATGGCGGCGGTCACGTTCACCCGCAAAGCGGCGGCCGAGCTGCGGGGCCGGTTCCAGCTTGAACTCGAGCAGCAGGTCCGAACCCGCACGGGGAATTCGGCCGCCCGCGCGAGGGTCGAGCAGGCGCTGAGCCGGTTGGAACAGCTCTTTGCCGGGACGTTTCATGCCTTCTGTGCGCAGCTCATTCAAGAACGTCCGGTGGAAGCCGGCGTGGCGCCCGGCTTTACGCAGTTGGAGGAGCACGAGGACCTGCGGCTGAGACGCCGGCTTTGGCGTCAGTTCGTCGAGCACGCGCACACCGCCGGGTCCCACGACTATCAGGAGGTGCTTGAGGCGGGTCTGAGCATGGCCGATCTGGAAGACACCTTCACGCGGCTCTGTACGTTTGCGGATGTCGCCTTTCCGCCCGGCCAGGCCGACAGGCCGGACCCCGTCCCGACCCGTCGTCGGTTTGAAGCCTGGTGGGCGCAACTTGCCGCCTTCGTCCCGGCGGACATCCCGCAAGGCACCGACTGCAAGCTGCTCGCGTTGATCCGCACGACGCGCCGCACCCTCGACGTGGGCGACCTGCACCAGGCGCAGGACCTGGCTGCCTGCTTGCGGCCATGGGAAACGCCGCCCGTGATGACGCAGAAACATTGGCCCGGCACGCCGGCCGAGCGGAAAGCGCGCAAGGCCCGCCTCGATGGATTGATCGAGGATTGTCGGACGACCACGGTGGCTCCGTTCCTCACCGCCTGGCGCGAGTATCTCTACCGCATTGCACTGGCCCTGCTGGGGCGGGGCCGGGACTCGGTCACTCGGGAACGGCGGCGCATGCTCGCGCTGAATTATGAGGACCTGCTGCAAATCGTCGCCGCGCTCCTGCGGGAACGCGAGGATGTCCGCCGGTCGTTGCAGCACCGATACCGCTGGCTCTTTGTGGACGAATTTCAGGATACGGATCCCATCCAAGCGGAAATCCTCATGTGGCTCGCTTCGGACTCGGGCGGGCGCGGTCCGTGGAGTACGCTGCCCTTGCGCCCCGGCGCACTCTTCATCGTCGGCGATCCCAAGCAATCGATCTACCGGTTTCGACGGGCGGATATCGATACCTACCAGCGGGTCCGTCGCCAGGTGCAGGACGCCGGCGGGCTGATCGTCTCGTTGACCACGTCCTTTCGATCCACCCGCCCATTATGTGAGTGGACCAATCAGGTCTTTCAGGCAAGCTTTCCTCGGACCGCCACGGCGGAGCAACCGGCCTTCGAGGGAGTCTATGCCGAGAACCCGGCTCCGGGATCGGCACCGCCGGTCGTCACGTTGACCGTTCCCGAGGCGGTGTCGGAGACGGGCATTCCCGCCGCCGAAGCGGCCATCATCGCGGCGTACATCCGAGCCGAAGTGGATGCGGGGCGACGGCAACCGGGCGACTTCCTCGTTCTGACCAGAAAACGGCGGGCGCTCGACCGGTACGCGGCCGCGTTGGAGGCCCGGCATCTCCCCGTGGAGGTGAGCGGCGCGTCGGCCGTCTCCGCCTCCCCTTCCGTCGAGGCCCTGCTGCTGCTCCTGCGTTTGTTAGCCGACCCCGACGACGGCCCCGCCGCTATCGGCGTGCTCCGCGGACCATTGTTTGGGATCAGCGATGAGGCCTTGTTCGAACACCGCCGGCGAGGAGGGACCTTTTTATTAACGGTGCCGGAGCCGACGAACGGCCCCGTCGCGGAGGCGCTTGAGCACCTGCAGACCATGTATCGATGGACCCGCACGAATCCCGCCGGGGCCGCCGTCGAACGGATTCTGGAACACACGGGGCTCCTCGCGCTCGCGATGTGCCGGACGCCGGGCGGCGCCGACGCAGCGGCGCTCCTGCAAATCGTCGAGGCCATTCGGGTCAGTTCGGAGCGCGGAGAGAGCCTCGCGCAGGCGGTCCTGCTGGCCGAAGAGATTGTAGCCGACGGGTCGATGGAGACCGTGCCTCTCGACCCGGGTCAAGGCAATGTGGTGCGGGTGATGAACGTGCACAAAGCCAAAGGGCTTGAAGCGCCCGTGGTCCTGTTGGCCGATCCACTCGGCGGGGTGGCCCCCACCGTCGACGTCCGCATCACCAGAACCGATCTCGAGGCGACGGGCTCTGTGAAGCTGACGCGACCGAAGGGTGACTGGGGCCGCGAACTCATCGGCCATCCCGCCGGCTGGGACACCCACGAGCAGGCCGAGCTCGCGTATGTGACGGCGGAAGAGGACCGCTTATTGTATGTCGCCTGCACACGAGCAAGAGAGCTGCTCGTTGTCAGCCGCTGGAAGAAAGATGGCGGACGGGGCACTCGGCCCTGGGCCAAACTGGATTCGTTTCTGGCTGACGCGCCGGGCTTGTCGGTCGTGATGAGCCCGTCAGCGACCGACCGTCCTCCGGCCCCAATCGCCGTGAGCGCCGACGTAGAGGCCCAAGCGGCTCGTGAGGCACGGCACCGCCGCATCGTGGCCCCTACCTACGGCGCCGTGACTGTGACGGGTCTGTCGACGCACGGTGGATCTCGGAGTGCCGTGCCAGCCGCTGAGATCGGTCCGGATGCCGGAGCAGCCTGGGGCACGCTCATCCACCGCCTCTTCGAGTATGCCCTGTGGCGTCCTGAAGCCGATCGCGAGCGATTAAGACAACAGGCGTCCTGGCATACGCGCGAGCATGCCGAGCTGACCTCACTCGTGGATCAGGCGGTGGCGACGGTGGAGACTCTTCGAGGGTCGGCCTTCTGGCAAGAGGTGTTGGCCGCCGAGGAGCGGCATGCCGAAGTGCCCTTCTGCGTCCCGGTCACCGAAGAGAACACGCCTCTCCTCGTCACCACCGGCGTCATGGATCTCGTCTACCGCACGTCGCAAGGCTGGCATGTTGTGGACTATAAGACCGATCATCTCTCGATTGCGGAACTGGGTGTCCGGTACGGGGATCAACTCAAGCAGTACGCGAAACACTGGGCCACGCTCGCCGGCAAACCGGTGTGGTATGCCGGCATCTACGCCGTGCGACAGGGATCACTTTCACCCAATCTGCTGTAA
>CAYQDJ010000090.1:10370-11587 GCA_964416255.1 uncultured Nitrospira sp.
GCCCTGCGCGACCGTCCAACCCTTCGCGCTCAGGGGGCGGGCTTGTCCCGCGTCAGGCTGTGCAGTTCCGTCACTTCGCAGACCTCGGAGCCGTCCTCCATGCGGCTGAACCGCACGCCGTCGATGATCCGGTACCGTCGCTGCCGCCCGTCGGCGCAGAAGGCAAACCCGTCGTCGGTCCGGACGGTCCGTGCGACGAGCAAATCCCGCAACTCCTGCTTGAGCGGCAGCCGGCGCGTCTCGAGCCAGGCCAACTCGGCGTCGAGCCGCACCTTCTGCGTCTTGTCCTCCAGTGCAAACAAGGTCCCCAGCATGGGCACCACGCCGAGGAGATTCTTCGCCGTCGCGCGAGAGGGTCTTGGCGTATGGGCCGCGATCACGGCGGCCCGTTTCGCCATGAACTTATCCTCGGCCATGCGTCCGGCCAGGGGCTCGATCACGTCATCCGTGAAATCCCAGATCGTCGCCTTCGGAGAGGCCTGGTGGGCGCACGCGTGGAGAGAAAGGCCAAGCACGATGAGGCACCAGAGATGGGTGTTGCGACGCATCAGGGGATTCCCTTTCATTCGCTGATCGGATGTGAATCGTTGCGGGCCGCGGCTGTGAACGGTCCCCGCGCTGAGCACGCCTGACCCGACCGTGCCGGGCCGCTCCGCAACGGTACCCAATAAACCGCGTCACACGCCGGATCTCCCGGGATGAGCGCTCCGCAGTAGCGTGCCTGCATCTTTTTTGACCGCTCTCCGTCTAGAGAGATGAAGGCAATGGAGCCTTCACGCATAACCAGAAAGGAGCCCGCCATGAGACCACATCTTTCGCTCGACGTCCGTGACGTCTCAGCCTCAGTGGAGTTCTATCGGAAAGTGTTCGGCGTCGCCCCGCAGAAGCGGACGTCCGACTATGCAAAATTTGACCTCGCCCGCCCGGCCCTCAATCTCTCTCTCGTCTCCTCGACCGGCCGCATCAGCGCCGTCAACCATTTGGGCATCGAGGTGGAGTCGGTGGCGGATATTACCGCATGGAAGGACCGATTGCAGCAGGAGGGAATCATCGATCGAGTCGAGGAAAATGTCGCTTGCTGCTTTGCCCGCCAGGACAAAGTCTGGTTCTCCGATCCGGACGACAACGCCTGGGAAGTGTTCATCGTGCACGAGCAGTTGTCGGTCACCGGCCCGGTATCCAGCACGGGCTGCTGCGCTCCCTCAGGCAAGAGCGCG
>CAYQDJ010000091.1:0-11573 GCA_964416255.1 uncultured Nitrospira sp.
CGGTGGCATCTGGCGACGCGCATGACGCTTCTCCCCTTCCTCCCCTCCACGCTCCGAGTCTCTGTGTCCCCGTCACGGAACCGCAGGAAGAAACGACGGTCGATCAGCATGATGTGCAGTCCGCAGTGAGCAGTGTGGCGTCGGGTGAAGGAATTCGTGTCGTCACAGAGGAAGATTTTGTGTCGGCCACGATCGAGCCGGACCCCTTGACCGAAGTTCCGCCGCCTGTTGATACGCCGGCCGATCTGACCCCGACACTCACCCCCCGGGCGATGATGTCCCCTGAGGAGGTGACTCCGGCGCAAGAGACGATGGGCATTCCGATCCAGGACCTGACCGTGACTGCTCAGGCTTGCCCGCCAGAGACCGGCCCCATTCAATGGCAAGCCCTTCCCATGTCTCCTCAAGGGCCCCCTGACTCTGTCGACGAATCGTCACAGGCCAACGAGGCGCCGCCGGAGCACTCCTTGGGGTCGGCTCCTTCCACGTATGAGCAATCCGATGACCAGTCCGGCGGGTTCGCTCCAGACGAGACGACGCCTTGGCAAGCCCCCATACCGGAACCAGTGGCTGTGGATGAATGGATTCGAGCGGATGAATCCATTCGTGTGCTCGACCTGCAGCCGGCGGAAGATCAGTCGGCCGCTCGGTCCGCCGAGACGGCGCCGCCGCCACCGCACTCGAGCATGGCCGAGGCCGTCGACATTCTGTTCAGAACAGACCGCCTGGCTCCAACCGAAATTGGGGAGCATTCCGGCAAGCCGCGGTCCCGTCATCGGTTCCGAGCCAGGCTGGCCCGCGGCCGTATCGCCGTGCGGCACTTTGTTCATTCCTGTTTTTCCACGACGCGCGCCATGGTCATCTCCTGTATCGCGCTCGTGAGCCTCCTGGGATTGGCCGCAATCCTGGGTGCCGGGGTGGTGGCCGTGACGTGGATGATCTTGGAACCAGCGCCGTCGCCGGCATTCCAGACGTCTACGCCGTCCTTTACGCGTACACTCTCCGATCCAAAGCGCAACGGGTACTTGCTCCTTGCCGGCTTCGACGCCCCGGCAGGACGGGATCCGGTGCAAGCGGGCTATGAGCAAACGCCGGGACAAACCGCTCATACTGACGCTGTCTCCTGCATGCGTGGGCGGGGCGGCGAGGGGCGAACAGACCGGACAACGCCGTCGGCCCAAGTCGTCAACGGGTGGTTTCGCGGGCGTGATCCAGTCGGCCGCTTCACGTCCAATGGGGACCTGATACGAGACTGGTCTCGTCAAGGCGAAGCTACGCTTGGCCGCTACGGCCAATGGCTCAAGCTGTCGTTCGAAGACTGGGGGTACGGCGAAGCCGTGAGCTTGCCCTGTTCTGCCATCGTATTTGCCCACCACCTGTATCTTGCCGACGGGTTTGTGCAAGGGGGCGCGATCGGTGTCGATCGACTGGAAGAAGATATCGAAGCATGGCGCAATGCGTTGGGCAAAGCGAACACCCTGTCCGTCAAGATGTTGGCGCTCCAAGCCGTGCAAGACGACGCCGCCGTGGTCTCGGCGATGCTCAGCCAACCGGATTTCGATGGAAAGCTCGTTGGGCGGCTGACTCGACTTGTCCGTCCGCTCGATCCCGCCGAACGATCCCTTCGGCGGCCGATGCAGAGCGAATTGGTGTGGGCCGCGAAGAGCTTCGACAGCCAACTCAAGGCGGCTCGAAGCGAAGACGTGATGGCTTCGGTGGCGGCACTGTTGCCGTTGCCCAAACAGCGCCGTTTGAACCAGTATGCGGAGTACTATGAGGCCTCCTCCAAATCCTTCGAAGAGGGACGCTATGCGGCGATGCCTCAGCGACGGCAATATGTCCGGGTTCCGCCAAGCGGCCTGTTGGATTATTTTCTGAACCCCATAGAAAATGTCACTGGACTGGAGCCGCTGCCTCCATGGGATCCCTATGCGCGGCGTGTGGTTGACGTGGAGGCGTATCTTCGACTGGTCAGCGTGCAGGCCTGGTTGCAGCGGGGATCGCCGGATGGGGATCTGTTGGCGCGTATCGCCAAAGCCGGTCAGGACTACTATGATCCATATACGGGCTTTCCCATGCTGGTGAATCAGAAGAAGGGGGTGATGTATAGCGTAGGAGCCGATGGCCGGGACCAAGACGGCGATCCCGAGACGGACATCGTGGTCACGATTCCGGTCAATCGCAGGCAGGCCACGGAGTGACTCGTTCTCAAAGACATCTCGAATCGCATACGGCGTCCTTCCCGTCCGGGAACAGACAATCCCTCACGGCGTCTGATCCGAACCATGGCGCAGGCGCTCCGCCGCCCGGTTTTTCCTGAAGACAAACTCGTTACAGCCGAGACCGACCCCCCCGCACTTCATCCGAGTCAGCGTAAAATTTCGAGCCTTGTAAAAGTCAAAAATCTCTTCCGGCCTTGCCACTTCGTACGGATATCCGCCAATCCAATCCACGAAATCACGCCAACGGCTCATGCCACGGTCGCCATGGCGAGCCCATCCTCTCACATATTGAATAGGATGGCCCGACACCACCGCTCGAAGCACGTTCTTGATTTCGAACGGGGTCGCGACGGCCAGCGCCAAAGGGGTTCGGAGCGGGCGCGGCGTGACATTATAGAGCTGTTTCACCCGCCGCCAGCGAGCGCTCTGTGTCCCCCTGTCGTTGTAGATCGCGACAAATAGCTGGCCGCCTTCGGCGACCGGCCAATGGACATGTTCGAGGGCCTGCCACATCGCACCGGTGTGATGCAGTACTCCCCATGAGTACACCACGTCAAACGCTCCCAGCGAAGACATAAAGGAGCCATCGAGCACGGATCGCTGTTCGATGCGCCAGCTGTCGTCGTCCGCCGCATACAGGTGCCGCAACCGTTGGGTACAATTGACCGATTGCGGATCATAGTCGAACGAATAGACGCGTGCGCCCAAGCGATAAGCCGCCAGACTGAATAATCCGCTTCCCGAGCCCACATCCAAAAAGGTTTTGCCCCTTAAGTGGGGCACTTCCAACATCCGGCGTAACGACTCTTCGGCCGTCACGATTCGGTCTTCGGTGAGGGTTTTAAGGAACTTGCTCCAGTTGTACCCAAACTCAAACCGTTCTCCGCGCTGAACTTCTTGGGAATGGGCCTTCCGTAGCTCCTGGTGTTCCCGCTCGGCAACTTCCATGGTGTTCCTTCCTGATTGTGCCCCTTGCCCAACCGTGCAGGGAGAGACGATGGGTACTTGTTAGGGAAGGTGCTTCGTTTGAGTCTTCTCTTTCTTGCTTAAGACGCTTGTCGCACTTGTCCCACTGGGAGAACCCCTGGTGAAGCCCATCGATCCCCCTTGGCGAGGAGGGCCTGTTCGCTGCTGCGTTCCTTGTAGAGAGGGAAACCTGTTGGTCAGAGACGGATTCCCGAGGAGCGACCAGCGCGTCAATGGCCCAGAATGCTTGACCGGCGGCCTCTGCCAAGTTCCTTGACAGCGCCCGGCATAATCCTGAGAATCACCCGCACATTCGCGATCCCAGAGCGCGCCCTATGCCCCCCTTCTTCAACATGCCGTCTCGGTACCCGGTTCGAAAGGGAGTTATGTGTCCGACCGCCATGCCCACCCAGAGCGTGTCGAACGAAGAATACGCCCCGTCCGGGCAAACCCACGAGCAGGCGCAGGTCGAACAGGTGGCGACCGGCTTGGCCGCAACGGCCGCGGCGCGGCAAGGCCTGACGCGCCGGGAATGGTTAGCCACCACCGGCGGCATGGCGGCAGCCTTGCTAGCTATGAACAGCGTGTTTGGGCGGTTCTTTGAGATCAGCGGAGTGGAGCTCTTTGAGCCGGCGGCCTTCGCGGAGCAGCAGGGTGCGCCCTATTTTATCTTTGATGTCCAGACCCATTACGTGAGCGCCCACTATGATCCGGACGGGAACGAATCGAGTCGACCCGGCGCGGTTTCCAAGGACGCGTTGTTGGCCCTTCGGCGGCGGGCCCGTGAAGCAGGACTCAATCCGCTCCTGGCCGGTGACCGAGGGACGATCGAAGATCTGTCCTGGCAAAACTTCCTCAAGGAAGTGTTTCTGGACAGCGAGACCACCATGGGTCTGATCAGTACGCCTCCAGGTCCTTATCCGCACGAGGCGGTGGTTCCGCCGCGAGAGATGGCCCACATCCGGGATGAGGTGAATCGGGTCGCGGGATCCCAGCGGATGCTGGCGCACGGACTGGCGACGCCTCAATTGGGAACCAAGGATTTGGACTTCATGGCCCTGCAGGCCGAGGCGCTCAAGATTGATGCCTGGAAATGTTACACGGGGTCCTGCCCGAAAGGCTTCGATCACGGTTGGTGGATGGATGACGAAACGATCGCCTATCCCATGTTGGAACAGGCGCGGAAACTCAAGGTCACGCGTGTCTGTGTGCATAAGGGGCTGCCGTTGGGTCCGGTGCCGGTCTATAACCATCCCAGAGATCTCATTCGAGCCGCGAAGGATTTCCCAGACATCGATTTTCTGGTCTACCATTCGGGGTTGAAAAGCGCGGCATCGGTCGACGAAGTCTTTTCCAACACCGGTCAGATTCCGTGGACCACGGAATTTTGCCGGATGAAAGCGAAGGAACCGGGGATCGCAAACATTTATATGGAGCTTGGGTCCACCTTTGCGCAATTGGTGACCGCCCATCCGAAGATCTGCGCCCATCTCTTGGGTCAACTCATCCAGGCGTTTGGCGTGGACCATGTCTTGTGGGGAACCGATTCCATTTGGTACGGCACGCCGCAGTGGCAAATCGAAGCGTTTCGCCGGTTCCGGATTCCGGAGGAGTTGATCGAACGATACGACTATCAGCCGCTCTCGCGCTCCCTGAAGCAACAGATCTTCGGCCTGAATGCCGCGCGACTGTTCGGCGTCGATGTCGCCGCATCGCGACATGATCTGCCGAAGGATGCCTTGGGGCAACTGAGGATGAGCTATGTGCAAGAAGGGCCGGAGCCGAGCCGTCGGGTCTACGGATGGGTGCGTGACCGCAGATCAGGCTAAACAATCAACGGGCACCACACACCGCAGTCGTACAGTCGTACAACGGGAGAATTGGGAGAATGAGGAGCGAAATCTTGTATCCCGGCGCCTTTCCCATGGTGCGCGTCGAATTGGCGGCGGGCGAGCATATCAAGGCTGAATCCGGCGCCATGGTCGCCTGCACCCCGACCGTGGATGTGGAAAGCAAAATGGAGGGCGGCTTTCTCGGGGCGCTGTCCCGCAAGTTGCTGACGGGAGAAAAGTTCTTCTTCCAGACCTTGCGCGCGAGCCGTGGGCCGGGTGAAGTCCTGCTGTCGCCGACCGTGCCGGGAGAAATCGTGATCATGGATCTCGATGGGGTGAACGAATACATGGTGCAGAAGGACGGCTTTCTGGCCGGTGCCGCAGCCGTTCAGATCGAGAGCAAGATGCAGAGTCTGAGCCGCGGCCTGCTGGGCGGCGAAGGATTCTTTATTCTCAAGATCGGCGGCAAAGGCCTCCTCATCCTCAATAGTTTCGGAGCCATTCACAAGCTCGAGCTCAAGCCGGACCAGGAACACATCGTGGACAACAGCCATCTCGTGGCTTGGTCCGCCACCACTTCATACAGCATTGAAAAAGCCGCGTCGGGATGGGTGGCCAGCTTCACATCGGGCGAAGGGTTGGTGTGCCGGTTCCGCGGACCGGGCGTCGTCTATATCCAAAGCCGCAACCCCCGCGGCTTCGGGTCATGGATCCGCCAATTCCTTCCCGCTTCCGAGTGAGCGAGTCATTGGTGTCTGGACCCGACACGAGGGAGGCGTCGACGGACCGGTTCGTTCCCAACGCCCTCTGCTTCGGCGACGACTGTCCCGGGAGCGGGGTTCCCTGCTTCGTGCAAATCGGCCCCCACGGGATCACCCTCAGTTTCGGAGCGGACACGCCCGTGCGCCCGACCGAAACCCTGCCGTTTACTCAACTGGCGGTCACCGCCGGCGGGCTCGACCACGACCAACTGGTGGTGTCTCAGGGGGGACCCGGCGCCACTCGCACCCTCTATCTCAAAGACCCCGAGCTGATTCGAACGTTTCGGCAGGCGGTGCCGACGGCGCTCCATCGCCACGTCGAGCAGGCGGCCGCGCACGTCCGCAGGATGCGGCATCGTTCTCGCCTCGTCTGGAGTGTGGCCGGAGGAGCCGTCCTGGCCCTGCTGTTGGGACTCTGGATTGGATTCGATCTCTTGGTCGGCCTCGCGGTCGACCGAATTCCGGTGGAATGGGAACAGCGGATCGGGGAGGCTGCCCTGGAGGATGTTTTGACGCACCACGAGGTGATCAGGGCGGGGCCGGCCGTCGACGCCGTGCAGGAAATGACTCGACGATTGACGGCACCCATCAACCACAACCCCTATCACTTTGACGTGACGGTGGTGCAAAGCGAGGTGGTCAATGCGTTTGCGTTGCCGGGCGGCTATGTCGTCGTCTTTACGGGTCTGATGCAGAGAGCGAACAGCGGAGAGGAAGTTGCCGGCGTGCTGGGCCATGAAGTCAATCACGTGCTCAAGCGGCACGGACTCGCGCGCCTCGTCAAACAGGTGAGCGTCGTCACGGTTATCGCGATCGTGCTCGGCGACCAGCAGGGATTGGTCGGCCTCATGCGCCGGGTCGGCGCGGAGTTGCTCGCCCTGCAGTTCGGCCGCGAGCAGGAGCGGGAAGCCGATCTGGCAGGACTTGAGTTGCTCTATGAGGCCAACATTGATCCCGCCGGTATGATTACGTTTTTCCAACGACTGTCGGAAACAGACCAGGGTCGAATTGAATTGCTCTCGACCCATCCCATGAGCAGGGGGCGGGCCGAGCGATTGCAGACGAAGTTATCGACCCTGCCCACGCGCCGCTATGATCCGTTCACATTCGATTGGGCGCAGGTGCAGGCCTCGCTTCATGTGCAGCGGTAACCGTCGCACGATGAGTCGCCGCGAGGAATATCTGCTCGGAATCATCGCCGACACGCATGGACTCTACGACGCGGCCGTGGAACGTCATTTTTCCGGCGTGAGCGAGATTCTTCATGCCGGCGATATCGGCGATCCGCGAGTCATCAGCCGGCTGGAAGCCATAGCTCCGGTCGTGGCCGTCTCCGGTAACGTCGATACACTCTCTGCACACCGAGGGTGGCCCGAGGAGATCGTGATCCGTCGAGGGGCCATCAGCATCGGAATCCGCCATCAACTGTATCAACGGGGAAAGTTGACGAGGGAGGCCCAGACCTGGTTGAACGCGACGCGACCCACCGTCTGTGTTTTCGGCCATAGCCATCAACCGGCGATTGAACGGTATGGCCCCACGCTGCTGGTCAATCCCGGCTCGGCCGGTCCGCGGCGCTTTCGGCTGCCGCGGGGAGTGGCATTGTTAATCGTCCAGAATGGCGCCGTCGAGGCGCGGCTGATTCCGCTCGACGATCACGCAGAGTCTTGAGTCGGGGCGCGAAGCTCCGTCTGGAAGTCGGTGCTCGCGAGGCTCCTTTCATGGATGCCACGAACGCAATGGGAATTTTTTCTCAACAACTGGCGTGGAGTACGCTATAATCCCGTCCCAGTGCTGGCATGGGCGTTGGGACGTAAACCAGGAGGAGGATTTTATGGTGAAGAAAGTGCTGATGTGCTCGGTCGCCGTGCTCTTTGGTCTCCAAGCAGGTGTCGCCATGGCGGCCAATCCCGACACCGGTCCGGGCTGCGGACTCGGCAAACTTGCCTGGAGCGATTACAAGGGCCAAAAGGAAATCGCGCCGCAGGTATTGATGGCGACGACCAATGGGACGTTCGGCAGCCAAACGTTTGGCATCAGCACCGGGACGTCCGGGTGCACCCACGACGGGAAAATCATGGCCGAACAGAACACCACGGTCTTTGCCTCGTTAAACTTTGACGCGCTTTCGGCCGAGATGGCGCAGGGCCAAGGGGAGCATTTGGCTTCTCTGGCTTCTCTGATGGGTGTCGCGCCCGAGCATCAGCCCGCCTTTTTTGCCATGACCCAGGAGCGATATACCTCCTTGGTGAAGGCCGGTGAAGCATCACCGGTGGCGCTGGTGAAGGCGCTCAATGATGCCATTGCAGGACATCCGGTCCTCGCACACGCTTCGACTCGCTAACTCACACCGAGGGTCCCGGCGAACACGCCGGGACCCTCGCCGCTTCCGCGCTGACACGTTGGTACGTTCCGCGTTTTTTCTGTCCATCCTCCTGCTCATGGCTCCACTCGCGGTGGCCCAGTCATCGGCCGGCGATGCCTATGTGGCCCACTTGATCGATCAATCCAGGGAGCGGAAGCTTGCGGACACACGCGAGTGGCATCTTCTGTTGCATTACCGAACGACGCTCTGGGGCGGCTATGAGAGTGAGCAGGACGATCCGGGGTTCTTCTTGTCGCCCACGGGAAAGACTGACCCGCAAGCGGAACTGGAGGCCACGCTCGCGCGCTTTTTCTCGGACGAACTGGTCGGTCGCTCGCAACAGCCCGCCCAATGCGCGTTTGTTGCCCGATACCATTGGCTCAAGGAACAGCTGACCTTCGACTCGGCGCGGCTGCCGCCGCTGGCCTGCGACCGGTTCACCGCCTGGTACGAGGGATTCCAAGCTGAATCCATCACGCTCATCTTCCCGTCGGCCTTTCTCAATAACCCGGCGTCGATGTTCGGACACACGTTGCTTCGTGTCGACCAAAAGGGGCAGACCGAGCATACACGCATCCTGGCGTATACGATCAATTTCGCGGCCGAGGTGCCGCCCGATGCGGGCATCGCCTATCCGATCAAGGGGATCTTCGGAGGGTACAGAGGGTACTTCTCGACGATTCCGTATTATCTCAAGGTTCAGGAATATCGTGACATCGAGAATCGGGATATCTGGGAGTACCGGTTGAACTTCACGCCTGCGCAGGTGCGGCGCCTGCTGATGCATGCGTGGGAACTGGGCAACGCCTATTTTGATTATTTCTTCTTCAAGGAGAACTGTTCCTACCATCTGCTGGCGCTGCTCGACTATGCGGAGCCTGAGCTTCGCCTGACGGACGAATTTCATTTGTGGACGATCCCCGCGGACACCGTGCGCTTGATTGCCTCGAAGCCCGGCTTGGTGTCCGACGTCGCCTACCGGCCTTCACGCAGCAATGTCATTCGGAGGAAACGTGAGACGCTGTCGTCCGCGCAATGGCGTTTGGCGCAGCGAATCGCCCACGATCCCCAAGGGCTGCATTCGCCCGCGCTGGCCCGTTCGGGACTCGAGCAACAGGCGTTTTTGCTCGATCTGGCGTCGGACGTGCTCCGCTACCACATCGACAAAGCGAAGGAGCCGCCGACGGAGTTGAAAGAGCGGAATCGCGAGATTCTGACGGCTCGCAGTCAACTCCGGATTCCTTCCGACCCGTTTACCGTGGTCCCCTTCGCCAAGCAGCCCGAATTGGGACACCGCACCGCGCGGGCCAGTCTGGGAGCCGGCTGGAGGAACCACGATATGTTTGAAGAGCTGTCGGTTCGCGCGGGCTACCACGACCTTCTTGATCCCGAAATCGGCTACACCCCCGATGCGCAGATTGAACTCGCGTCGATCACGGCCCGGCATTACAACCGAGCCCAACACACTCGGATCGAGCGGGCGACCCTCGCCAATATTATTTCGTTGTCACCGATGGATGCGATTTTTCACGCGCCTTCCTGGAAACTCAACGTCGGCATGCAGACGATTCGGCACCGAGGGTGCCAGCTGTGCAGCAACGGCGTGATGAACGCGGGTGTCGGAGCGGCCGTGGAATCCAGATGGCTGAGACGGGAGGTGTGGTTTACCTTCGCTGAGGCCGAGGGCAATTACAGTGCGGCGTATCTGGAACGCCATCGCATCGGCGGCGGCGGAACGGGCGGGGTGTTGGCCGACCTCACGGAACGATGGAGAATCATGGCGACCGGCTCCTATCTCAAGTATGCCTTGGGAGAGCGGTCGGATGATCTTCGATGGTTCGTCGGCTCTCGGTTTACCGTGGCGAGGAATTGGGCGCTTCGCGTGGAATACCAGCACCGCGACCGCGACAACGACGTCGTCTTTTCAGTGCAGGCGTTCTTTTAGCATGACGGACAGGATGTGATTCCCTCCGGACTCGGCTCCGGCCGGTTCGGCTGGTCCGAGGTCCGGACCGGCCGCTTCCTGACAAATTTGTCTTGCTCTTCTTGTGCGGCCTTCAGGGCCTCGGACATTGGCGGCGGTGTATAGCCAAGAATTTCCATTGCCCGCTGATCGGGTCCGTACACGACCCGGGTTTCCACATCGTCCCCCTGCAGGAGTTCGATCACGGTCAGGATCGGCTCCGCCAGCCCCAACGTATACAGGTCAATATAGGCGTTCACAGCCGCTCGGCCGGGATTAGGGGAATTGCCCATTTCGTACTGATACGTGACTTCGGTGCGTCCCTCACCGAGGTCCCGGGAGATGCCCGATTGATGAAATTCGGAATCAATGGCTTCCTTGGTGGCGCCCGGCGTGACGAACTCAAAATTCGGCTCCTGGTTGCCATGGAGGGCCATCACAATGGAGCACCCGCTCAAACACAAGGCGCACAGGCAGGGGACGTGAATCTTGAGAAGAAGAGATGAACCCATGAGGGTCAACTCCTAATGGAAGAGCGGTGAGCGCGACTTGCTCTCTACCGTAACCCAGTCGATGTGACAAGCGTTCATCCGTTTCAGGTGGAGCCAGGCTGCGCTGTCCGTCCTGGCTTGCGAGCACCGCCTCCGTCACTCCTGACCTGATTGGGGGGGCAAGGCGGCGAGGTGACCCGAATCCTGTGACCGCGCATCGTCACGATGGGCTGTGCTATTCTCCATGAGGCGGCTCCCGCAGTCACGAGGGGTGGATTCCTTTCACACAAAGGCGCGCGTTGATATTCGATCAACTCGTTCTCTATCACCCCAGTCCCTGGCAGGAGCGAGACTGGCGGGCGGTCAGCCGACTGCCGCTGGAAGACGTGTGGTTTTCGGCCTCCGATGGAACACGCCTGTTCGGCTGGTATGTCGAGGCTTCGGCGACCGGTGCCGTGCTGCTGTGGTGCCATGGCAACGGCGGCAATATCATCCATCGCCTGGGCAATCTTCGGTTGCTCGTCCAACTCGGATGTTCCGTGTTCCTGTTCGATTATCGAGGGTATGGAAAAAGCCAGCAGGTGAGGCCGTCTGAGTCCGGGCTGTACCAGGATGCGCTCGGCGCTTACGAGTATCTCAGCCGGACGCGCAAGATCCGTCCGGAGCGACTGGTGATCTTCGGTCGATCCCTTGGCGCGGCCGTCGCCGGCGAGCTTGCTGTGCAAAGATCCGCCGCCGGCCTCATTCTCGAATCCTCCTTTCCCTCTGTGGAGGCCGTCGCTCGATTTTATTATGGTGGTCTGCCGGTGCACTGGCTGCTCGGCGCGAAGTATCGGTTGATCGATCGGCTCCCGCATCTCTCCCTGCCCAAGTTGATCATCCACGGCGACCGAGACCATATCATTCCCATGACGTTCGGCCGCCAGGTGTTCGAAGCGGCCAAGCCTCCCAAAGAGCGCTATGTGATCCCAGG
>CAYQDJ010000092.1:0-11515 GCA_964416255.1 uncultured Nitrospira sp.
CGTATCCTCCAGGGTCAGGCTGATCCGGGTCCCCGCATGAAGGTTCAGCTTGGCGCCGTCGGCGGGATGGAGAACCAGGCACGGGTCGGGAATACGTTCCGCGACGGCGGGGGCGTGCACGCTCAATTGCTCGCTGCCGAAGAGCTCGTACAGCGGCACGAGCAGCCATTCTTGAGGACTGGGCCGGAACGGCTCGGGAATCGCGGTGAACCAAGCGGGCGAGGCCGAGGCCGCCGGTTCGATCAACCGGATGCCGGGCATGTCGTCCCGCAGGGGTCCGCCGATTTCGTCCTGGTACTTGTTCAGGGCGTGATTGGAGTTCCACCCCGGTGCCCAGACCTGCGGCAGGAGGGGAGACGGCACCGGTCCACCGCGGTATCCCTCCATGGAGAAGGCCAGGGCGCTGGCGTCATCCGGCGGAGGCGGCGGCTCGTGCACGGTGAGATGCGCCAGCATGGCGGTGCGCCCGCTGTAGCGTTCCGGTTGCCGGGAAATTTTCTGCCCGACCAGGCGCAAGCTCGCGCGGGGCGCCGCCTCGGCGATTCCGGCGAGCATCGGCGCGGCGCCGGCCGTGGCCGCCACGGCCTGGTCAAAATCCTGCCAGGACGCGGGCCCCGTCTGCCGGAACGGTTCGCCGTCGGACGAGGCGGAGGCGAGGTCCCGCGTGCGCGCCAGCTCTCGGAGCCAACGCCAACTGTCCGCGACATCCCCCTCCGGCACAAAGACGCGGGTGAACCGTTGCGCCCGACCTTCATTGTTCACGAGCGTGCCGTCGGATTCAGGCGCGGCCGCGGCCGGCAAGACGACATGGGCCCGGTCGGTCGTGCGGTGGGGGAGAGAATCGAGCACGATGAGTCCGCGCGCGGCACTGAGAAAGGCGCTGACGTCCGCGGCCTCGGCGTGCCGGTACAGATCGTTTTCCAGCACGATGACCGTGTCCGGGTCACCTTCGCGGACCGAGACGAACGCGGCCTGCAAACTACGCCCGCCAAAGATGGCGAGTCCCAGACTGTTGCAATCAGGCACGGTGAAGATGAGGCGCACCGCCTTCCCGCCGGCGTGAAGTGCCCACGCGAGATTGGCGGCGGCCTCGATCGTCGCGGGCGAGCCGGAACCGGTTCCCGCCACGATCAACGGGCGGTCGGCCTGCATGAGGGCTTTGCTGATCTGGGAGGCCAATGCGCGACCGGGTTCGGGGAGATCCGTCACGGCCGGCGCGTGATCGTCGACGGCATGGGCCACGGCGTATCCCAGCCGGGCGACGTCGTCCGGCGCGGCCGCATACGTTTCGGTGGCATAGTCATCCAACCAGGTTCGGCGGTGGCCGGCCAGGAATAGGGGGCCTCGGCGGTCCTGGACCGCCGTGCGCACCGCGGCATCGTCCCACCGGGGAATGTTCAGCGCATCGGCCGCTTCCATCGGCTGCTGTCGGACGGACTGCAGCAAGGCCAGCGCCAACCGCGGGGCCGTGTGGAGCAGATCCTCCCCCAGCACGAACACCGCGTCCGATTCTTCCGCCTCCCGCAACGACGCGGTGGGGACTGGGCCGTCGCGCAACACGGCGAGAATGGTCTCGAGCATCCGCCGTTCCGCTTCGTCGATCCCAAGGTAAAAGCGATCCGGGCCGACCAACGTCCGAAGCGCCATGTTGGCTTCGAGCGAGGCGCGCGGCGACCCGATGCCGATCACCCGCCGCCCCCGGCTCATCAGATCGGCCGCATAGGCCAAGGCTTGCGGCGCTCCCTCCGGATGACCGGGGTCGCCGGCACGCGCCCGAAGCCACGGACGCCGGATGCGGGCCTCGTCGTTCACATAGTCGTAGCCGAACCGCCCCCGGTCGCAGAGAAAGTAGCCGTTGACCTGGCTGTGATAGCGATTAATCACGCGGCGCAGGAGGCCATACCGTTCGCCCGGCGTGGTGTTGCAGCCGAGGCTGCAATGGGGGCAGATGGACTGAGCCGACTGGAGGTCCCATTTGCGGGTGTAGTGGTGAAACAACGTCTGGTCGGTGAAGACGCCGGTCGGACAGACTTCGACCAAGTTCCCGCTGAATTCATTCTCCAGAATCCCGTCCTCGGCGCGCCCAAAATACACCGTATCATGCGACGAAAAGACGTTGAAGTCGCGTCCACCGGCATACTCCCGGTAAAACCGCACACAGCGATAACACTGAATGCAGCGGTTCATCTCGTGTTTGATGAAGGGGCCGAGATACTGATTGTGATAGGTGCGTTTCGGAAAGCGATAGCGGCGGTACGCATGGCCGGTCATGACGGTCATGTCCTGCAAATGGCATTCGCCGCCTTCATCGCACACCGGACAATCATGGGGGTGGTTGGCCATCAGCCATTCGATCACGCTCGCTCGGAACGCCGTCGCCTCGGGGTCATCGATGGAAATGCGGCTGCCGTCCTCCGCAGGCGTCATACAGGCCATGACGAGGCGGCCCTGCGTGTCGTGCTCGTCTTTGAATTGTTTGACGGCGCACTGCCGGCAGGCCCCCACCGACCCCATGGCGGGATGCCAGCAGAAGTACGGCAGGTTGTGCCCTACGGACAGGCAGGCGGCCAGGAGATTCTGCCGCTCATGGACCTGATAGGATTTCCGATCAATAACGATGGTGGCCATTCGATAATTGTTCCATCGGGTCGGCACGCCCGTTTCATTTACGTCGTGAGGGCCGCACCCGTCGCCGTGCGGGCTGTCCGTCCAGGTGCATAGCGGCAGCCGGCCTCCCGAACGTGTCCTTCAAACTCGTCGCGAAACAACTGCAAGGCGCTCTTCAAGGGATCCATCGCCCCCGGGGCCAATGCGCAGTAGGTGTTGCCGAACCCCAATAGCCGGGTATGGTCGGCTAACAGCGCCACGTCCGACAGGGTCCCACGGCCCGCCTCCATCTCCTGAAGGAGACGGTAGACCCACGGAAGTCCCTCTCGGCAGGGGGTGCACCAGCCGCAAGATTCCTGCGCGAAGAAGAGTTCCAGGTTGGCCACAAATCCGACCGGGCAGGTGCGGTCGTCCAACACCACCATGGTGCCGGTACCCAGGCGGCTCACGGCGGGAGGAATCGACGAAAAGTCCATGGGGAGCGACAGGTGTTCCTCCACCAAAAACGCCGTGGAGGCGCCGCCCGGCAAGAGGCCGCGGAACGCGAACCCGTCGCGCATCCCGCCGGCATGCTCAAACAGCAAGTCTTCCAGGGTCGTGCCCATCGGTAATTCCCACCAACCCGGGCGCTTGACGTGCCCGCTCATCCCATAAATTTTCGTGCCGCCGTCCTTGCCTTTGCCCAAGCCGCGGTACCATTCGGATCCGTGGGTCACGATGTGAGGAACGTTGTAGAGCGTCTCGACGTTTTGCACGACGGTGGGGCGGCCCCACAGACCGGCGGTTTGCGGAAAGGGGGGTTTGGCGCGTGGGATGGCCCGCTTCCCTTCCAGGGCGTTTAAGAGCGCGGTTTCCTCGCCGCAGATATACCGTCCCGCGCTCGTATGGAGATGCACGTCGAAGTGAAACGACGACCCGAGAATACGCCGGCCGAGATAGCCTCGTTGGCGAGCCTCCGCGATCGCGCGCGCCAACCGCCTGGCCGCGAGATGGTATTCGGCACGCAGAAAGATGTACCCGACGTCGGCCTCGATCGCATAGCCGGCGACGATCATGCTTTCGATCATTTGGTGCGGGTCGCCTTCGAGCAGTACACGATCCTTGAAGGTTCCCGGTTCCATCTCGTCGGCGTTGACCACCAAATATTTCGGCCGCGGGGCGTCCTTGCCCATCGGCACGAAGCTCCATTTCTTCCCTGTCACGAAGCCCGCGCCGCCTCGGCCGCGAAGGCCCGCCTCCGTGACCAGCCGCTGAACAGCCGCCGGCGCCAATTCGGTCAGCGCCTTCCGTGCGGCGGCATAGCCGCCGGAGCGTTCATAGTCGGAGATCCATGGCGGCTCCCGGTCGGCCCGAATCCGATGTGTGAGCGGGCGTTCCATCGTCATCGCGTCGGGTCCTCAATCAATGGTCACGGGTGCGGGCTTACGGATACCGATTTAAAATGTCCTCCACCGCGTCGGGCGTCACGTCCTGATGCAGATCGTCGTCGATCATTATGGCCGGAGCCCGGTCGCAGGCGCCCAAGCAGACGATCGGCAGCAAGGTAAACCGTCCGTCCGCGCTGGTCTGTCCAAACCGGATGCCCAGGCGGGTTTCCAGCCGTTCCCGCAGTGCGTCATAACGCATGATCCAGCAGCTGATGCTGTTGCACACCAGCACCACGTGGCGTCCCACCGGTCGGCGAAAGATCAGGTTGTAAAAGGTGGCGACTCCCTCCAACTCGTCCGGCGTCATCCGAAGCAACCCCGCCAGCTCCTTCAGGTGCTCGTCGGACACCCATTTGTGATGGCGCTGCACCACTTTGAGTGCTTCGACGGACCCTGCGCGCTTGTCGGGATACTGCGCCACCTCGTGTTCAATTTCCTGCCGTTCAGTTTCGGTCAGCATCGTGGGTGCGTCTCGTCTGTTTGGGTGGCCTGCTCCATCTGGTTGTCCGGGTCTCCGGTTTCTCACGAGTCACACCGGACCACCGGTCCGTCATACGGCTCAACCGAGTTATCGATCCACATCCGACAGGACAAAATCCACGCTGCCCAGGATGGCCAGGAGGTCGGGCAGCAGATGGCCTCGTGCCATGAAGGGCACCATCTGGATATGGGCAAACGACGGAGTGCGGATACGCGTGCGGTATGACACCTGCGCACCGTCGCTCGTCAGGTAATAACTGGTCTGGCCTTTCGAGGATTCCGTCGGCACCGCTGCTTCCCCTGGAGGGAGCACCGGTCCCCAACTCACGCCGAGAAAATGATGAATGAGGGTTTCAATATCCTGCATGGTCCGTTCCTTCATCGGCGGCGTCGCCAGCGGGTGGAGCGATTTATACGGACCGGCCGGCATATGGTCGAGGCATTGGTGAATGATGCGCAGCGATTGCCGCATCTCCAACACGTGCACCACCGCACGGTCATAGCAGTCGCCGTTGGTGGCCGTCGGCACCTCGAAGTCGAACTGGTCATAACCCGAGTAGGGGCGGGCTTTGCGGAGATCCCACGCCAGACCGCAGGCCCTCAACATGGGACCGGTCGCGCCCCAGGCGATCGCGTCGTCGAGCGAAAAGGCTCCGATGCCGACGGTGCGTTCCTTGAGAATCGGATTCTTCATGACCAGTTTCTCGTACTCGTCCAGCCGCGCGGGGAAGTAGTCGATGAATTGGCGCACCAGGCGATCCCACCCTTCCGGCAGGTCCTGCGCCACGCCCCCGATGCGAAACCAATTCGGGTGCATGCGCCCGCCGCAGATCGCTTCGGTAATGGAGTGAATGCGTTCCCGATCGTTGAACATGTAAAACACCGGGGAGATGGCGCCGATGTCCTGGGCAAAGGTGCCGTACCACACCAGGTGGCTGGCCAGACGGTAGAACTCGCACATCATCACGCGGATGACTTGCGCCCGCGCCGGCACTTCGATGCCGGCAAGCCGTTCCACGGACAGGCAATACGGCAGTTCGTTCAATACCCCTTGGAGGTAATCCACGCGGTCGGTATAGGGGATGAACGTATGCCAGGTCTGACGCTCGCCGATTTTCTCCTTCGCCCGATGGTGAAACCCGATGTCGGGCACGATGTCGACGATTTCTTCGCCGGCCAGCTGGGTGACCAAGCGCAGCACGCCGTGAGTGCCGGTATGCGCGGGACCGAGGTTGATGAACATATAGTCGAAGTCCGGGTCCTTGTGCGTCCGCTGCATGCCCCAATCTTCGGGCTTGAATTGCAGCGCGTCCTGCGTCCGGTCATGCTCCTCGGGCGGGAATTGAAACCGGCCCATCTCGGTGCCGCGCGCCGGGTGTTCTTTCCGCAAGGGGTGGCCGTCCCACCAGGACGGCATCAAAATGCGCCTGAGATATCGATGACCCTCAAACCGGATTCCGAACATGTCCCAGGTTTCACGCTCGTACCAGTCGGCGTTCGGCCACAAGTCCGTGACGCTCGAAATCGACGGGTGGTCGCCGCTCAGTCCGACTTTCACGCGCAGACCCTGGTTCCGGTCGAACGAAAATAAATGATAAAACACGGTGAAAGTATGGATCGGCAGCCCCTCGTGGTGCCGGCGCAGGCGCTCGTCGGTCGCGCTCAAGTCGAACAGCATCCGATACGAGCGAGGAATCCCCGACTTGAGAAACGCCAGCGTCTCTCGCAATCGGTCTTTCGCAATCCAGACGGTCGGAATCTCGTCCGCCGTCGGTTGCACCGCCAAAATTCTCGCCTCGTCGAAGTGACGGGCCAATTCCCCGATCACCATCGGCCGGTCAGCGAGGCCGTTTCCAATCATCCAATGTTCTCCATTCACCCGGACTCTGTTCGCCGGGCCGCCGCTCGCCGGGCTGGCGCCACAGAGCATCCGTCACCGGCAGCCGGTCTATCGTGGGGTAGTCGCGCTGGCGCATGCGCTCATCCCGCTTGAGGTCCCGCATCGACGGCATGAGAAGCGGCTGCACCTCTTGTTCACCGAAGAGCCAGCTCAGCGGCCGCCGCTCGCGGGCGACTTTCTCCTGCAGCAGCAGCAGGCACTCCATAAACGTGTGCGGCGGCGGTGGACAGCCGGGCATATACACATCGACGGGTAAAAACTTATCCACCCCCTGCACGACGGAGTAGGCGTCAAACATGCCGCCGGAGTTCGCGCACGACCCCATGGAAATCACCCAGCGCGGCTCCATCATCTGTGCATGCAGTTGCTTGATGATCGGCGCCACCTTGACGAAGACGGTACCCGAGACGATCAACACGTCGGCCTGGCGCGGCGATCCCCGGACGACCTCGGAGCCGAAACGGGCGATGTCGTACGTGCTCGTGATGCTTGTGGCCATTTCCACGTAGCAGCAGGACAGTCCGAAATTCAGCGGCCACAGTGAATGTTTGCGTCCCCAGGCCAGCAAATCTTGCAGTTTGGCCAAGACCACGGACTGGCTCACGACGTCCGTCAGAGACCCATCGCCGCCGTCCCGGATGCGGCTGCCCTGCAGGCGGCCGTTACGCCACCAACTCATCACGTGCCTCCTTGGCCTTCGACCGTTGGAGGCGATGGATTTGCGGCTGCTGGTACTGCGTACTCCAGTCCAAGGCGCCGATGCGCCAGAGATAGAACAGCGCGGCCAGCAAAATGGACACGAACACGGACGCCTCGATGAAGCCGAGCCAGCCGGTCTCCCGGACCGCCACCGCCCAGGCATAGAGAAACACCGCTTCGAGGTCGAAGATGACGAAGAACATGGCGATCAGGAAGTACTGAATGGGCAAGCGGATTTGTGCGGATCCGGTCGGCCGTACTCCCGATTCATACGCCTCATACGTCCCTCGTTCATGGCGACGGGCGGGCTTGTGCCAATGCCGCTCTCCCAGCAGCGCGGGGATCCCCAGCATCCCGGCAACGATCACGAGGACGGCGCCGGCGAAGATCAACAGCGGCCATAATGCGTGCGCTTCCATGCGGCCAGTACCCTCCAGAGTCAATCGTCAGAGGCAACCGTCGAGCCAGCCGGACCGTCAGCTCATTCAGGCGGATGGCCGGTCCTCAGAACGGCGTGCGATGCGTGCGAAGTGCCCCCAGTGATGGTCCAGATGATCGTCGAACACTCCCGGACAGCGGCTTTGTAACACGACAGGTTGTCTTCGCTCGGACAGCGTGTCGAACGGCTGAGCGCCTCCGTCATCACCGGGTGTTACGCGATCGGTATGTCAAGTAAGTACATTTCTCCTTCCATGTCCTTGTGAAGATCGCACCGGAAGGCAAAGCGCCCCGGTTGCGGCATGATGAAACGGATCGTCAAGGTCTTGCCCGGGTCAATATAGAAGCCGTCCAATCCCTTTCCATACGAGACCACCCCTTCCCCTTCCCCTTCGACCTGCAGCCCGGCAAAGAACGGCGAGGTAAAGCCGTGGCGAACATTGTCCTCATTCGTCAACACGAGGACCGCCGGAAATCCCGGATGAAGGATAGCCGCATGCGTGATCAGAAACTTATAATCGCGAATCGTGAGTTCGACTTGCTGGTCGGGAGCGCCCTGCCCGGAGGCGATCGACGCCAGGAGGACCCACAGCGCCATGGCCGAGCCAAAGCAGGCAGTCCGCCCCTTTCTGATGGACGATGGGTTCAGAATGACTCTCCCTATCGCGTGACACCTTGTCCTCGTGGAGACAACCTGTCTGCTTCCGGATCGCCGGAAATGACGGCTGCTTGCTCCAGAGGGGTTTCGGCGCGGTCCGCCGGTCCGCCGACGGTTGAGGTAGCAGGCGTTATGCCAGTCGAGCGAATCGGTATGAATCTGGCACGGGAGCGGCCCATGATTCATGCGATTGCGATCTTCGGCGCCACGGGAGATCTGACCCGACGGTATCTCATGCCGGCCCTCGCCGCCTTGGCCGAGGCGGACCAGCTGCCGGAGCCCCTGAAGGTGGTGGGCATTGCACCGCAGTCGTGGAACACCGCTCGGTTCCGACGCCACATTGACGAGGGGCTCGAGCAGCAGGCCGGCGTGTCCGCGCGGGCGCGGCGGACGTTGCTCGACCGTGTGACCTATCAGAGGGCGGATGTGACGGACGCGGGGCACGTGAAGTCCGCCCTGAAGTCCATCACCCAACCTCTCCTGGCGTATTTGGCCCTTCCCCCGAACTTGTTTGCTCCCCTCATCGAGGCGCTCGCCTCGGCCGGCTTGGAGGACGGCAGCCGGCTGGTAATTGAAAAACCGTTTGGACAAGACCTGGCCTCCGCGGAGGCTCTCAATCGCTTGCTCCATCGTTCCTTTCCGGAACAGGCGGTCTTCCGCGTGGACCATTTCCTCGGGATGCCGACCGTGCAGAATCTCCTGGGGGTGCGCCTCGGCAATCGGGTGTTTGAACAGCTGTGGGATCACCGGCATATCGAGCGGGTCGAGTGTATCTGGGATGAGACGCTGGCGCTGGAAGGCCGGGCATCCTATTACGACGGCACCGGCGCGCTGCGCGACATGATTCAGAACCATCTGCTGCAAGTGCTGTGTTTAATCGCCATGGAACCGCCGTCAGGGACGGACGAAGATGAGATGCACGACCGGAAGGTCGCGGTGCTGCGATCGGTGAAACCGCTGTCGCGCGACGAGGTGGCGCGGCGCACCCTGCGCGCCCGTTATCACGCGGGGACGATCGGGGACCGCGCGGTGCCCGCCTATGTGGACGAAGATGGGGTGGAGCCGTCGCGAGGAACCGAGACGTTCGTGGAACTCGAACTCGAGCTTCACACGGAACGGTGGCACGGCGTGCCGTTTCACTTGCGCACCGGCAAGGCGCTCGCGGGTGACCGCCAGGAGGTGATCGTGCACTTTCGCCCGGCCGGGAACGCTCACGAGGGAACGCCGAACGGCGACCTGCGGCCCAATCGCCTGCGGCTCCCGCTCGGCGGGCTGCCGCTGGCGATGCAACTCAACATCAGCCCGCAGCCCGACCCTGGCGCGTGACCACGACGGGCGCGGCGGAGTTGGCCTGTGATCGGGCCACGCTGTGGGTGTCGCTGGCCGAACCATCCGAGTATGCCCGACTTCTCGTGGATGTCGCGGCCGCTGGGCGCTGGAGGGTTCCAGCTCCGGTTCCAGCCAATTGAAGTCGATGCCGCGTTCCCGGACTCGCCGCTTCCGGCCTACGCGCGCGTCTTCATCGACGCCCTCAAGGGCCGTCATGTCCTGTCCGTCCGCGATGACGAGGCGGAGGCTGCGTGGCGGATCGTCGATCCCATACTCGAGGCCTGGGCTGCCGGCGCGAGCCCGCTCCGCGGGTATGCGGCCGGCAGCCATGGCCCCTCTCACGACCGGCTCCCCGGCGGTTGACCGAACCCGTCCGGCGGCCTAATCCTTTTGTCCTAGGGCAGGACTTTCCGTGCGACGACCAGTCCTGCGACGAGGAGGATGGCGAACAGCGCCAGGAAGATGTAAAACAGCACCTTCGCGATTTCAGCGGCTCCCGAGGCGATCCCCGTGAATCCGAAGGCGGCGGCGACCAACGCAATGATGAAAAACATGAAGGCCCACTTGAGCAACGACATAGCGGTTCCTTTCCTATGGAATGGTCAGGGGTCAGTCACGCAACATCGATGCCGCTGACCCGGATTTCTCTCCAACGTTGACGATGACGCCTCGGGTCAGCGGGGCGCTCGAGGCAGCGTCTCGCGAAGATTCGCCCCTTGTCGTTCCAATTCCCGCTGGACGTCCTGCACTGGAAGCTCTCGCGGCGTGCGACCGGCGCGGGCCGCAAGCGCGGCGCACACGCCGGCCGCTTGTCCCGTGGCCATCGAGATTGGCATGACCCGGTAGGACGAATGGGCTTCATGGCTTCCCGACAGGCAGCGTCCGGCCACCAGCACATCATCCACACCCTGGGGCAGGAGGCAGCGCAGGGGGATGTCATACGCCTCACCCGGCGGGAGCCGTTCGAGACGCGTGCCTTTCCCATCCGGATTATGAATGTCGATCGGATAGGAACCGCGGGCGATTCCGTCGTCGAATTTACGGGCCGAGAGCACGTCGTTGGCTGTAAGCTGGTACTCTCCAAGGATCCGCCGCGTCTCTCGGACGCCGATCGTGACGCCGCTTTGCGCCACGTAGGCGTCGGCGAACCCGGGCACATAGCGCTGCAAAAAAGCGGCGATCTCCCGCATTTGGCGCCGGCTCACCCATTCGGCGTACGTCAGGTCCCAGACGCTGGTGCCGAGCACCCCGGTGACCCTCGTGCTGTTCACGCTCACCTCATGCTCGTGCGGCGTGCCGAAAAACAGCAGGTCCTCGCGAGGGAGATGCAGGTCCCCTCGGGCGGCGGCTTGTTCGATGAGGTCCCACAACCCGTGCACGCCGCGCCATTGCCCCGGGTGGCTCTTCACATAGGCCGCAAAGGCCGCCCGTTCGACGTCGACCATCCGAAACATCAAGGTCATCGGCTGCACGAGCCCATCGGGATCACGGCCGACTTCGAACGGCGCGCCGGCTCGCGCCGCAATGTCCCCGTCGCCTGTGCAGTCCACGATGTGCCGCGCCGTGACCACCACCGGTCCCGATTTGGTTTCAAAGACCACGCCTCGCCGAAGCCCGGCGTGCACGATGTCGGCGGCGAACGCGTGAAAGAGATACTGCACGCCGGCGTCATCCAGGAGATCCAACGCAGCCAGTTTGAACAATTCGGGATCGAAGGGGACGGTGTAGCCCGTCTCCCGAGAGGGTGACAGGGCGCCGCCCGTCGAAATCAAACGCTCCAAGAGCTGCCGCAGCGCGCCGGCGACGACCGGATCGCCCGGGCCATGGTCGCTCGGCATGAGTCGCTCGCTTTCAATCGGCGCGGGGCGTCCGCGCTGCGTGTGGAACGACATGAGGGGCATCACAAGAGAGGCGGTGGCGTTGCCGCCCAGAAATCCATGGCGCTCGGCCAGCACGGTGCGCGCCCCGGCTCCGGCG
>CAYQDJ010000093.1:0-11462 GCA_964416255.1 uncultured Nitrospira sp.
CCCGAGAGGATACACCGCCTTTCTCTTATTTACACACCTTCTGGTTATACCTCGGCATCGACGTCGACACCCTTCCTCGGGAGGTGCTCCCGCAGGAGCATGAAGGGTAAGGAGCCATGGGAGTGAAGGTGTTCTGGGTCCCAGGGCCCTGGCGAGGTAAGCTGGGCATCCTGCCGCGGCCGCGCGGTGGAGACTGGCTCGGAGACGAGACGAAGGCCTGGCGTGAGGCAAGGATCGACGTGGCAGTGTCACTGCTCGAGCTCGGGGAGCAAGTGGAGTTGGCCTTGGAGGGGGAACCAGCCGCCGCTACGGCCAGCGGGGTCGAGTTCACGTCCTTCCCGATTCCAGACCGGGGGGTGCCTGCGTCCCAAGAGTCAGTAGCGAAACTCGCGAGCCGAATAGTCGAGGCGCTCGAGACGGGGAGAAACGTGGCGGTTCACTGCCGCCAAGGAATCGGACGTTCCGCCTTGATAGTTGGCGCTGTGCTTGTCGTAGCGGGACAGGACCCCAAGACTGCGCTGAAGACGATCGAGAAGTCACGGGGCCTTGAGGTGCCGGAGACCGAGGAACAGCGACAGTGGCTCAGAGACTTTGCTTCGTGGCTGCTTGCAACACCGTCCGCCCAACCCGCTGCTGCGGCCGACCGTCTTCGGCGGCGGCTGAGCGGTTAAGTCGTTGGGCCCGGATCCTTTGGCGTATTTCTGGGCGGGACAAAAGAGGAGATAAGCCACTGCCAGAAAAAGGCTAGAGTAGGTTTGTAAGCGAGCTTAGGTGAGGTCAACTCAGTACCGTTCGGGCTCGGTGTAGCATTCAGCAAATCCACCCCCCGCAACCACACCAATCGATCATCGCATCTTTACCCCATGCCGTTCATGATTGGGGTTCCGATCGCCATGGCACTCGCCCGCTACGACCGCCGCCCCTCCGTTTCTCCTGGCCCCTATCTACATGCAATCAAGGTAAAGTACTATCGGTAGACGGCGTTCACTCGGGTTGCGACTTGGTCAAAGCACGCCCCACATGGTCGCCAGTTGTACTCGAACCGTCTTAGGGTCCATCTGGACCGGGCCGAGGCGCGCGTCACCTAGGTCCTTGCGGCGGCTGATGAAAAGCGTTGACAGGCTAATGTTCAATCAATATGTATAAGAAACCCACCGACGGAGGGCCTTTGAGCGGGCGTCTGTAAGTTGTTGGTTTCAGATGATCCGTACTCTTGGGGGTTCTTCGCTGGGAAGTGGAGGCGTCTTGCGAGAGAGCGAGGGGCAGTTCCCCGGCTGTCAGAGACCGCAGTGCACGGCGTGATCCTCCTGCGTGAGAACGGTACCATCGCCGATGCAAATGCGGTGGTGCAGGAGCTCTTCTCGCTCGACTTCGAACACACCGGATGGGCGACGGGCCCCCTCTGCGTGCCCTGCGCAAGGACGGCAGCGAGTTCCATGTCGAGATCGTACTCGATACGCGGCAAGGCAAAGCCGGCTTGACGGAGACGGTCGCTGTGATTCGGGATGTCACGGAACGCGAACGAGGCGTCGATGAAATTCGTCGAAACGAGAGCAGGCTTCGTGCGCTCACCACCACGGCCTTCGACATCCTGTGGGAAGCACACCTGACGGGAAGCGGCATCGATGGGACGGTGAACCTCCTCCGAGACGCGAGTGGTGAGTTGGGGTTCGAGCCGGGAGAGTTCCCGCGAAGCTTCACGATGAAAGACTGGAGAGAACTCGTACACCCCGATGATCTCGAGGCCGCGGTCAAGGCAAAGCAACGGGCGATCGATACGGGTGAGGATTATTATGCGGAGTACCGCCTGCAACGTAAGGACGGCACGTACACCTGGTGGGAAGACCAAGGGACCCCGGTTGAGTGGAAGGACGGAAAGCCCGTGCAGTGGCTAGGGGCGGCGCGGAACATCACCGAGCGCAAGCGGGCCGAGGAAGCATTGAGGGAGAGCGAGGATCGCTTTCGAATCATGGCCGATACAGCGCCCGTGATGATATGGATATCGGGCACGGACAAGCTCTGTACCTTTTTCAACAAAGGGTGGCTGGACTTCACCGGTCGGTCGCTGGAGCAGGAACTCGGCAATGGCTGGGCAGAGGGCGTCTACCGGGAAGACTACGACCGCTGCCTAGAAGTCTACGTGAACTCCTTCAGCGCGCGGCAAGAGTTTACGATGGAATATCGGTTGCGGAGATATGACGGCGAATATCGCTGGGTCTTGGATACTGGAGTGCCGCGCTTTGTGCCTGATGGCACGTTTCTCGGATACATTGGTTCTGCCATTGACATCACCGAGCGCAAGCGGACGGAGGAGACGCTGCGAAAGAGGACAGAACAGATCGTTCGCCATCAAGCTGTGCTGCTGGAATTAGCGAGAATGAATAATTCTAATTTGCTGGCGGCACAGCAACGGATAACCGAGTCGGATGCCAGGACGCTGGGGGTTGAGCGTGTCAGTATTTGGTTGTTCAACGAAGATCGTTCTGAGATCGTCTGCCAAGATCTCTATCGATTGAGCGGGAATGCTCACGAGAAGGGCCTCAGGTTGCAGGCCCGGCGATACCCGAAATATTTTCAAGCACTGGACGAGAACCGCGTCGTTGCGACCCATGATGCACGGAGCGACCCCCGGACCACCGAATTCACGGAAGGATACTTAGAACCTCTGGGAATCACGTCCATGATGGATGTTCCCATTTGGCTGCATGGTAAGGTCGTTGGCATTGTGTGTCATGAGCATACCGGGCCAATAAGAGTATGGAAACCGGAAGAACAAGAATTTGCCGCTTCCATTGCTGATTTAGTCTCCCTGACTTTAGAAGCGGCGGAGCGCAAGCGAGCGGAAGAGGCACTGCGGGACCTGACCGGGCGGCTGATCGGCGCGCAGGAAGAGGAGCGTCGGCGGGTTGCGCGGGAGCTGCACGACGACTTGACCCAGCGTTTGGCGGTGCTGGCGATCGAGGCCGGCAGGCTCGAGCAGCAGATGGAGCCCTCGTCGGCTCGGGTTCGGGAGTTTCTCGGGACCATGAAGGACCGGATTGTGGAGCTGTCGGCGGACATCCACGGGATTGCGCGGCAGCTCCACCCCTCGATCCTTGACGACCTGGGGTTGGTCAACGCCATTGAGGCTGAATGCGTGAACTTCTCCCAACGGGAGGGGATTCGGGTAACATTCGAGCCAAAGAACGTGCCGGCGACGCTTCCCAGGGACCTTGCCCTGTGTCTGTACCGAATGCTCCAGGAAAGTCTGCGCAATATCGCCAAACACGCCAAGATTGATACGGCTGTGGTGACGCTGGCTGGCAGGGGCGGCGGGATTCTCCTTTCGGTTCGGGACTATGGCATTGGTTTCGATCCCACACAGGCGAACAAGAAGGGGGGTCTGGGTTTGGTCAGTATGACGGAGCGGGCTCGGCTGGTCCGGGGCGAACTGTCGGTCCAGTCTCGACCGGGACAGGGGACGACCGTCGAGATCCGGGTGCCGTTAGCCAGGGGCGAGGCATGAGACGGCCGCGCGTGCTCTTAGCGGATGATCACAAGATGGTCGTCGAGGGGCTACGGGGCCTGCTCGAACCCGAGTTCGAGGTCGTGGGGACGGTAGAAGACGGGCGGGCGCTGGTGGCCGCGGCGAAGGACCTCCGGCCGGACGTGATCGTCGCAGATATCTCGATGCCGTTGCTCAATGGCATCGAGGCGGCCGACCAGCTCAAGAAGATCGACACGCAGGTGAAGATCGTCTTTCTAACCATGCACCCGGACGTGACGTATGCGAGACGGGCCTTTGAGGTAGGGGCGTCGGGGTATGTGGTGAAACACTCGGCCCCGTCCGAGCTTGTCACCGCCATTCGGGAGGCATTGAAGGGTCGGACGTACGTAACGTCTATGATTGCCGGCGAGCTGATGACGTCCTTCATTGGTAGCTCCGGTCACCGGGATGACACCTTTGGCAAGCTGACCCCCCGCCAGCGCGAGGTACTCCAGTTGGTGGCAGAGGGACATTCGGCCAAGGAGATCGCTTCCATCCTCAATGTCTCCCCGCGAACAGTGGAATTTCACAAATATCGCATGATGGAAGATCTGGGACTCCGGACCAGCGCGGAATTGGTCCAGTTTGCGATCAAGCACGGCCTCGCCTCAATCTGACGCGGTATGGCCTCTTTGCCGGCCTTCCCTCGCGCCCTCGCCCTGCATTTTCGCTTAGTATCCTGAAAAGGCCCGCGCACCTCTTCGTCCCTCGACCGGCTCAGGTCCCCGCAGGGATTCACGAGGCCTGGTAAATCTGCAGACAAAAGCTCGTAGTCTTACGAGTTGTCTCGCAAAGTCCTCCGCTGCTATCCTTCAATCCAAGTGCGAAGCAGGCATAGATAGGTGGTACGCCTGTGGCTCTTCATCCGGCGTGGGTAGATAGTCCTTGCCCTCCCGTGCGAGCCGAAACGAGGGACGGCTCGGCCTGGCCGGCAATCGGATGGAGCCTCATTCCTGCCGGGATCAGGGTTACTGTTTGGCGGACTCGACCCCGCCGGCAGTGGAGGTTGGCGTCATCCTGGGGCCCGCCCACTGAACTTCCCCCATCAATACGGTTGACCATGATACACGGCTGTGTGCTTCTCGCCGATCGGCACCAGAACATGCTTGAAGGGGTGAGGCGTCTACTCGACACCATCTTTGACGCGGTGGTGATGGTGGCCGACGAGAAGTCGTTTTATGACGCCGTGGAAAAGCTCCGGCCTGCTCTCACGATAGTGGATCTCTCCCTGCCCGTGTCTGGAGAGTCCAACGTGGCGCGCTGGCTGAAGAGCCGCCATCCCGATCTCAAGTTCATCATTCTGAGCGTCCATGACGAGCCAACGGTCGTGGACGAGGTGTTGGACGCCGGGGCCTCGGGTTTCGTCCTGAAGCGGTCGGCCGTGACCGACCTGATCCCGGCCATCCGCGAGGTCCTCCAGGGACGCAGCTACGTCTCGCCGGCCGCCAAAAACCCGTGACAAATAACGCCTATCTCATTATCGCCGCCGGACTGCAAGGGGTCGTGAAGTCCTAGTAATTGCGTCTCCCAAAGCTCGTAATTTTACGAGTTGCGCGATTCCGACCCACCCGATAGGTTATTGCCCGTGTTGCCGTCTCCGGATGAACGGACGAAACATCCTGCGAGGGGGAGGGAAGGAACCGTGAAGAGAGGAAGGATCACCGGAATCGTTTTGGCCACGGTGTTGGCATTCGGTGTCGCTGGGTGCGGCGGCGGGGGGGCGAAGGCACAAACGGACATTCACACCACCACGACGGGGCAGGAGCTCACCGATCTGAAGAAGGCTCTCGACAGTGGTGCACTCACCCAGGAAGAATACGAGGCGCAACGCAAGCGAATTCTGGAGCGCGAGTAAGAACCAATCTTCCTGGGCGGATTCCCGGTCCGGGCCTGATGCGATCCGCGCTAATGGGAGTCTGACGTGGGCCAGCGTAAAAAGGTCATCCTGAGTCTCACGCCCCGGCAAAGGCATGTGCTGCGGTTGGTGGCCGAAGGGCGGTCAGCCCGGGAAATCGGGTCTCGGTTGAATATCTCGCCCCGGACCGTGGAATACCACAAATACCGCTTGATGAAAGATCTGGGGCTGCGCACCAGCGCCGACCTGATCCGCTATGCGGTTGCGCACGGCGTCGTTTCCACGTAGTCGACGTACCGGTTGCGGATTCGTTTCGCCCCCGGTTCGCGAAGCTTCACGAGGGGTCCTTGCGTGCGACCGGACTTGCGCGCACCCATCACAGAGAGCGGCTCGAACCTTTCTGGGAAGACCCCGTTCCTCCCGATTCAGAGCCGCGAGTGAAACATGGTGTGGAATCGCACCGAAGGTCCGGATAGAACTGCATGAATACGGATTCGAGAAACCATCACAGAGGGAGGGGATCATGTGGAAGAAGGTTGGACTGGTTATCGTTGGACTGATGTTGGCCGGCAGCTTGAGCGCGTGCACGAGCAATCCCTACGGGATTCCCCCAGGCGGTCCCCACTTTGCCTCGGGGGCACACCTCGCGTTCTCCACGCGGGGCGGGGAAAGGCCGAGCCTGACCCGGGAGGAATTTGAGCTGTCCCAACAGCAAGGCTGGTGGGGAACGGCGATCGCCTACAACATTGATGAGTTGGAGTAGTTCGGAACCACAGGGGTAAGGAACAAAAGAGGGCATAAGACAAAAAACTGTACCGAAAAGGGGGGAGTGTGATGATGGGCTGTCGGCAAGCTCTGTGGGGTTTGGTTCTCCTTTTACCCGTGGCCCTGCTGTTGAGCGGATGTCCCAAAAGGCCCGAAGTGGTTACGGCGGAACCGGCAGCAGTCGCTCCCAGGCCGGTGGAGCGTGTGCCCGCACCGGAACCACCGGTCGAGGTCGAGAGGGTCGAAGAACTCCAGGACGTTTTCTTCGATTTTGACAAGTCTCTCATCAGGCCGGATGCGAGGCGGGCCCTGGACGCCAATATCCGGTGGCTGAACAATAATCCCAACGCCCGCATTGTGGTCGAGGGGCACTGTGACGAACGAGGGACCAACGAGTACAATCTGGCCTTAGGGGAGCGGCGGGCCAGGGCGGCCCGCGACTACCTGGTGGCCGGGGGGATCGATAGAAATCGGATCTCGACGATCAGCTACGGTGAGGAGCGGCCGTTTTGCCTCGGGCATGACGAGGCCGCATGGCAATGTAACCGCCGCGGCCACTTCGCGGTGGCGAAATAATCGATAGTGATCGCCGATTGGCAATGACCCTTCGGCCGTGAACACCGGGCAGGGCCACCCCGGGCTTCACCCTCCTCTTCAATGGCCGGTTTATCATCGCGCTCGGCGGAGTGACCGCGCCTCGCGTGGCAGGCCGAGTGGCGTGAGGTTGCATTCAAGGGAGAACCTCTGCTCAACGCGGAGTCAATGAGAAAAGGGAGTCTCAATATGAAGCGCACACGGCAAATCCTTGCTTTCGTGCTGGCGCTGGTCCTGCTCTCGGCCGGTGTCCCGGCACTGGCTGCCCCCAGGCTCAGCGGAATTTTGCAAAAGGGAGAACTGGTGGTGGGGACAGCCGGTGATATGCCCCCCTTCAACATGACGACCAAGGACGGAAAACTCATCGGCCTCGACGTGGACGTAGCGAGCCTCATGGCCGGAGCCATGGGTGTCAAGCTCAGTCTCAAGACCGTACCTTTTGGGGAGCTGCTCGTGGCGCTGGAAGCCGGTAAGGTGGAGATGGTCCTGTCGCAGATGACCATCACCCCTCGGCGCAATCTGCAAGTGGCCTTCGTGGGTCCCTATTTCATTTCCGGGAAGGCATTCCTGACGAAACAGGAAACGATCGCGAGGGCAAGAGAAGGCTCGGAAGTCGATAATCCCCGCGTCACCCTGGCGGCGATCAAAGGGTCCACCAGCCAGTTCTTTGTCGAAGGGGTCATCCCCAAGGCCAAGCTGGTAACCACGACGACTTACGACGAGGCCATAAGGCTCGTCCTGGACGACAAGGTCGACGCCATGGTCGCCGACTATCCCATCTGCGCGATATCGGCGTTTCGCCATCTAGACAGGGGCCTGATCTCGGTCATCACGCCCGTGACGTACGAGCCGCTCGGGATCGCCCTGCCCGCTGGAGATCCCCATCTGATCAACTGGGTCGAGAATTTTCTCCAGGCGCTCGAGGCCAGCGGCCAGCTCGAGGCCTTGCAAAATCGCTGGCTTGGAAAAGGAGACTGGCTCAAGGAGCTTCCCTGATCCGCTATGCGGTCGCGCACGGCCTCGTTTCCGGTTAACACATGGACGGTGGCTTCGTTCCGCCGCCGGTTCCTGTAACTTCACGGGGAACGCCATTGGCCAATCGGATTCGCTTGTACCACCGCGGAGATCGGGCGGGGCCGTGCCGGAGGTTCCGTAAATTTTAGTCCAGGAGGTTTGTGTGAATTCACGCCGGGAGGCCGATGTAAAATCGCGCTCACGAGGAGGAAGATCATGAGACGGGCAAGGAGATTCGTACTGGTACAGGGTGTGGCGCTGATGCTCGTAGGACCACTCCTCGCGCAGGAGGTGTTCATCTACCCCACGAAGGGGCAGACCCCGGAGCAGCAGAACCGCGACCGCTTCGAGTGTCATACCTGGGCGGTCCAGCAGACCGGGTTTGATCCGACAAGGCCGCAGACGGCCCAGGCGCCCCCCCCAGCCCAAGGGGCGCCCCAAGGAGGGGTGGTGCGCGGGGGCGCCAGGGGCGCAGCGGTCGGAGCTGTCGGCGGGGCGATTGCAGGCGATGCGGGGAAGGGAGCGGCCATCGGTGCGGCCAGCGGCGCTCTGATTGGTGGCATGCGAAGACGGGACCAGCAGGCACAACAGGCACAGGCGCAGCAGCAACACGCGCAGCAGCAGCAGGCGGCCCTCGCCCAGCAGCAGGCTGGATATGACCGGGCCCTGGGGGTATGCCTCGAGGGCCGTGGCTACACGGTGAAGTAAGGAGGGAGATGAACGATGCGAAAGTTCGCAGCAATCAGTTTAGTCTTTGGCATCTGCATGGTCTCATCACCTCTTGCGGCTGCCACATTTGACGGGTCCGTGCCCATCCTCTGTGTGCCGATCGAGATTGTCGAATGTGAGGCCGGGGGGAACTGCTCCAACAACACGGCGGAAGGCGTCAACCTTCCCCAATTCATCAAGATTGACTTCAAGGAAAAAACGCTCAGCGCCGCCGAAGAGGGCGGCGGCCCGACCGCGCCCATACAGTATGTTCAGCGCGAAAACGGCAGGGTGATTATGCACGGCGGGCAACTCGGGCGTGGCTGGTCCGTCGTTGTTTCAGAAGAGACCGGGAAGATGTCGGCGACCGTCACTGAAGACCAGGTCGGATTCGTCATCTTCGGGGCGTGCACCCCGCTCTAGAGACGCTTGATCGCGGCACCGTTACTCAGCCAAAGTGCGACGCCGAGCAGCAGATGGTCCTGGAGCAAACGTAGGGACGCGAAGGAAGAAGCAAGGACGGAGACGAAAGGTCTCCCGTAACGGCGACCCCGTGCGAGAGGCACGGCCCTCAACCGTGGCATTCACAATTCCAAAAAGGAGAGAGAACGATGCGTATTCGCCGTGCTGTTATGGCTCTGCTCTTGTGTTCGTTGGCCCTGCCGGTGTTCGCCCAGGACAAGCCGGCCGACACCATGCAAATTGTCCGCGAGAAGATCCAGGCCGACAAAAAGCTGCTGGTCGCGACGAATATGGGCCTCACCGAGAAAGAGGCCCAGGCCTTCTGGCCGGTCTACGAGAGCTACCAGAAGGACCTCGGATTGCTGAATGGGCGCCTGCTCGTGCTGATCCAGGACTTCGCCAGGAACTACCAGACGATGACTGACGGAGAGGCCAAGAAGCTCGTGGGCGAGTATCTGGCGATCGAGGGGGATCGGGTCAAGCTCAAGCAATCCTACCTCCCGAAGTTGCGCCAGGCGCTGCCGGAAAAGAAGGTGGCCCGCTACATCCAGATCGAGAACAAGGTCGAGGCCATCATCCGCTATGAGCTCGCGCAGGAGATTCCGCTGGTCAAGTAAGTCGGGGGATAGCGATCAGCGTGAGAGGGAAAGAGTACTCTGGGACGATTAAGAGGAGGAAGCAATGATGCGCACATGTAATCGATGGTTGGGAGGATTACTCGTGCTGGCCATGGCGGCCACGATCCTGATGCGCCCGCATCCGGTCGTGGCGGCGTCTGCGGCCGAGCTGAACCGGGACGCCACCGCCGCCCTAAGGAACCTTTACGACAGCGAGCCCGGGGTCAGGGAGCTCGGGGCGAAGGCGAAAGGCATCCTCGTCTTTCCGAGCATCATCAAGGCCGGGTTCATCGTCGGCGGGCAGTACGGCGAGGGCGCCCTGTTCAAGGGTGGCAAGTCCGTCGCGTACTACAACACGGTCGCCGCCTCGTACGGCCTGCAGGCCGGCGCGCAGTCGTTCGGGTACGCGCTGATGTTCATGGACGTTGAGTCGCTCAAGTATCTGGACAAGAGCGACGGCTGGGAGATCGGCACTGGCCCGAGCGTTGTCATCGTGGACCAAGGCAAGGCTAAGGCGCTTACGACTACGACGCTTCAAAAGGGTGTCTATGCGTTCTTTTTCAGCCAGAAGGGGTTGATGGCGGGGCTCGGCCTGCAGGGGTCGAAGATCAGCCGGATCAACAAATAAGAAGTGACCATGGGAGGAGCAGCGGTAGCATCGCAACCGTAGAACGTTGCAGGTTCTGATCGAGCTGCGACACGCCAACTATCCCGGTTCGACCGACACTCTGCGCTACGCGCCGCAGCAGGACCGGCTGGGAGGCGACCGCTTCGAGGCCACGCACCGGCAGACTTTTGATGTTGAGTTCGTGAGGCAAAAATGAATCGCATCGCAGTGAAGGAGGACACCGCATGATAGAGGCATACAACCACCGGCACACCCGGCTCCAGCGCCATCTCCGCGCGCTGGCGGTGGCGCTCATCGCGCTTGCCGCTTGCCTAGCCGCGCTCCCTGCGCCGGCGCAGCCGCCGGACAGGCTCGACCGCACGATGCTTCCAATCCCGGAGCCGAAGCGGCCGTTGTACAAGGAGCTGGACGTGCGGAAAGCCAAGGCACCGCCGCACTTCGAGGTCAAGGCGCCCACGGGTGCGCCGAACGTGCTCGTGGTCCTGGTCGACGACTTGGGTTTTGCCGGCACCAGCACATTCGGCGGGCCCGTGGGCACGCGCACGTTCGACCAGATTGCCAGGGAGGGGCTGCACTACAACAATTTCCATACGACCGCCGTCTGTTCGCCGACGCGCGCGGCCCTCAAGAGCGGGCGCAATCATCACGTCAACAACATGGGCTCGATCATTGAGACCGGGACGGCGTTTCCCGGGAACACCGGCCAGATTCCGAACAACGTCGCCCCGCTCGCGGAAATGTTGCGCTTGAATGGCTACAGCACCGGCGCGTTCGGCAAGTGGCATGAGCTTGCCGCCTGGGAGGCGAGCGTCTCCGGGCCTTTCGATCGTTGGCCGACGCACCAGGGATTCGACAAGTTTTACGGCTTCCTGGGCGGCGAGACCAATCAGTGGGCGCCGTTCGTCTACGACGGCACGACCCCGGTCGAACTGCCCAGCGACCCGAACTACCACTTCATGACCGATATGACCAACAAGGCGGTGGCCTGGATCAAGTTCCAGAAGGCCATCACGCCGGACAAGCCGTTCTTTGTCTATTTTGCACCTGGAGCCACCCATGCGCCCCACCATGTCCCCAAAGAGTGGATTGCCAAGTGGCAGGGGAAATTCGACCAGGGGTGGGACAGGATGCGGGAAGAGACCTACGCCCGCCAGCTCAAGGATGGAATCATCCCGCCGGGGACCAAGTTGGCACCGAAACCTCAGGCGATCAAGGCGTGGGACAGTCTGTCAGCGGACGAAAAGCGCCTCTTCAGTCATCAGATGGAAGTTTTCGCTGCGTTTCTCGATTTCA
>CAYQDJ010000094.1:0-11224 GCA_964416255.1 uncultured Nitrospira sp.
TCCGTTTAATCTTGTCCGTTTGCTCGGGTGTCAACTCCAACTGTTTGGCCTGTTCCAAGAGATGATGGATCGACTTGGCGGCAAAATCGTGATCCGGACTATCCGGAGCCTCGGCAGCCGATTCGAACAGCCGCTGCACTTGTTGGTCATTGAGCGGTCCCGAGGTAAACGATTCCGCGGCGCGGGAGGCCTGAGCGGGGAGCCACGCGAGAACCGCGAGGGTCAATAAGAGTCGATATCCGGTTCGGGTGCCGGTCATGTGATACCTCCTTTACCTCCTTCTTGGGTCCAGACGGAGCAAACCATATGCCGCAGCACCGGTGTCGATTGCCTGCTCCCCACTGACCAGCAACAAAAAGACCCGCCGCAGGGACCAGACCGTCGGATACACGCCCAACCTGTCCATTGGTGGACAGGTTGTCTGTCCCCCTCACTAGGAAACTCTAGGAATGGGGGCCCAATGGCCTGTTGCTTGCAACCCTCCAGAAGCAGAAGGAGGTGCATCCATGGCTATTCGGCAGTTCGCCAAATATATCGGCATTGCATTTCTGCTGGTAGGAGCGCTCGGATTTCTCTCGCCCTTCGTGAGCCCCTCCCCGGCCGAGCGGCTGGGATTTACCGTTCAAACCGGGTTCGGCTACCTGCTCGGCTTGTTCGCCATCAATGTGCTGCATAACTTCGTGCACATCGGCGTGGGACTCTGGGGTCTGGGTGCCTCTCGGAGTGTCCTCGATTCCGTACGATTTTCGCGGGCCCTCGCGATCTTCTACGGCACGTTGGCCCTGTTGGGATTGATCCCTGGGTTCAACACGACGTTCGGGCTTATTCCGCTGTATGGACACAATGTATGGCTGCACGCTCTGACGGCGCTGGCCGCCGCCTACTACGGGTACTATTGGACCGACGCCGTGGTGACCGCAGAGCAGCGGCCCACGAGAAAAGCCGCCTGATGCGCGAGAGGCATGCTCCCCGGCATGCCTCTCACCCCTAATGTTTCAGTTTTCAATAATGTTGAATGGACGAATTGAAAATTGAGCATTGAACATTGACCATGTCTTCTATCTCTAACAGGTTGAGGAAAAACTCTTCGACGCGAGAACGCGGCTGGCGGAGTTTTTCAGCATCCTGCCAAGGTCAGGCCGCCGCAGCGCGAGGCTTGGCCTTGGCGAACTCCTCGATCATGGCCCGGTTGAATGCAGGAATGTCGTCGGGCTTGCGGCTCGACACCACCCCCCGATCGATGACGACTTCCTCATCTACCCACTGAGCGCCGGCGTTTTCGAGATCGATCCGAATTGAAGGATAGGAAGTCAGGCGAAGTCCCCGAACGGCACCGGCATCAATCAGCGTCCAGGCGCCATGGCAAATCACGGCCAGGGGTTTGTGGGCATCAACAAAAGCCTTCACGAATTCGATGGCCTTCGGCTCACGACGAAGTTTGTCGGGGTTCATCACTCCGCCGGGCAGCAGCAATGCGTCAAACTCCTCAGACTTCGCCTGATCGAGCGGGATGTCCACCGGAACGCGCCGCCCCCAATCGGTGTGATTCCAGCCTTTGACTTCGCCCGAGGCCGGGGACACCACGCGAGTCCGTGCACCGGCTTCCTCGAGCGCCTTCCGTGGCTCGATTAGTTCGTCCTGCTCGAATCCGTCGGCCACCAACAGGGCCACCGTCTTTCCTCGCAACGTGTGCGCCATCGCGTCCCTTGCCTCCTCTCCTCCGGCGCGACGACTCTCTCCGGAGGTCGCGCGGCAGGCATCCAAACGGTCAGTGTTTCGGCTTCAAGTGGGCTTGCAGAATTCCAGAGTTTTGAATCTCAGGGTTGTCCTTGCCGAGATCCTTCGCGGCTTTGAAATGTTCGATGGCGGTTTGATGGTCCCCGGACTTGTCCAGCGCAAGAGCCAAATTGTAGTGGGCTTCGGCGGATTGCTGATCGGTTTCCACGGCCTGTTGAAAATGTTTCTTGGCGACATCCCAATGGCCTTGGTTGTAATGGGCCATCCCTTCCTTGATCGGAATCTCAGCTTTGGAGCCGCTGGGAGCCGGCAGCGCGGGGGCCGTCTTCCCCATGTCGGCGCCGGCAGACACCGCCGTCCCCATGGCTAAGATGCCGCCCAGCACGACTCCAAGTCCCGTTTTGACAGATGTGTTCATCAAGACCTCCTTTTTGCCTCGCGGCTGAGTGGTTGACTCACTGATTGCGACTCGTTGTTGTGCAAATGGTCAAGGCGCTACGCCGCTCGGCGAAGCACCTGCCTGACCACATCCTCATCATCGGTCCGGCGAATCGGGTAGAAGAAAAATGTCGGCGTGCCGATCACCCCCCGCCGAAGGCCCTCCTGCCGATCCCGCTCGACTCGATCGGCGTAGACGCGGTCGGTCACCTCCTGTTTCAGCCGGTGACCATCGAGCCCAAGTTGCTTCGCATAACTCTCCACCTCGTCCAAACGGAGCACGCCGTGGGCCAGGTAGAGAAAGTCGTGCATGGGCCAAAACCGTCCTTGTGCGCCGGCGGCTTCCGCGATTTCCGCTACCTGTTGGGCGCTTGGGTGTTTGTCGATGAGCGGGAAATGACGAAACACATAGCGCAACCGGCCTTCGAGCGGACTCTGAATCCGCTTGATCATGGAGAATGCGCGCCGGCAGTAGGGACACAGAAAATCACAGTAGGCGACCACCGTCATCTCGGCCGTGTCGGGGCCAAGCACGTGGTCGTCATGATATATGGGGAAGATCTCGTGTCTGTCGCCCTGCGGTTCCACTCGTCGCTCGCCGGCTCACTGCACGACGGAACTCATCGTCTGCTCGATCCGCTCGTCTGCCGGCGGCTTCAACTCTTCGCTGCCCCCTTCCAGATCCGTCCCCTTGACTCGCATGCCGTAGTGATAGACCAGATGCCCTCCGTACCAGGCGGAAACGACCAGGCCGACCGTTCCGACCACGGAGAGCATGACCGGCAAGGGTCCCGGCGCCCGTCTGCGCCGGCGCATCAAGAGGTTGAGTCCCGTGAGCGCCAGCAGGCCGACATTCATGACACCGTGGACGACCCCGACCTGTTTGGCCTTGCTGCCCGATGGAATGGTGGCATAGTCGGCCACGCCGGCTGCGCCGGCCGCGAGCCCTCCGGCCCAGCCGCCCATCATGGTGTAATACGCCCCATCAGCGTAGGACTGCCGGCCGGTCACGACATGCAACACGTCCAACAGCAGGCTGAACGGGAGCAATCCGGCCGGCATCACGATCAGCTGCGGATGCACGGGATGTCCCGCTAGGGTCAGTTGAGGCATGGCACCACTCCTTTTTGTCCGGCGAGGCGGCGGCTAGCGTTCGGACGGCAGACCGGCATGCACGCCGGATTCCATCGTTTCCTTGAACCGCTGCAGATCCTCTTCAATCAAGCGCTCCGGGTCTTCTCCGAGCAATTTGGCGATCGTCGTGCCGAGCCGTCCGGCCGGCGGAGCATATTGAAGCGTGACCGTCATCGTCGTCCGCTTCCCGTCGCCGGTTGGTTCAAATTCGACCGAGCCGGCATTGTCCACATCCGCTCCTTTCAGCGACCGCCACCCGATTCGCTCGTTGTTCATGTCATTGATGATCTCCGCATCCCATTCGACGGACGGCCCCCCTGGCACGGTTTTGATCACCCAATGCGATAGGCGCTCGTTGACGACGTGGACGGATTCGACGTGACTCATGATGCGCGGCAGGTTGTCCAGCGCCCGCCAAAACCGGTAGAGATCGGCCGGGGGCCGGTTGATCTCGATCGTCCGCCGAATTTTCGTCGCATGTCGAGTCTCCACCTTTCGACGACCGAGCCGACCGGTCCCAGAACCGTTCTCGTGGGTATTGATGCCGATGACGTGAAACGCCGCACAGTATCCGGAGAGGCCGCGGTGGACTAAGGCGGCGCCGAGCGCCGTCAAGCCGGTCCCGGCAAGAGAGCGCTGCGACAAGCCGAGTGCCACAAGCCCGCTGCCCAACCCGATCGACACCACACGCTGGACATCGCCAAGATTCTGTTGCGAAGCCGACTCGGCCCGCTCCTCCGCCCAACCAAGATCCTGCGTGTTCGTGTGATAGCGTTCCCTTCCCGACATTGTTTCGCTCATATAGCCTCCATACAACATGTTTGATGCGATGATGTGAACCCAGGACTTCCCTCGCGCATGATGGCACCCACCCTGGTAGGCCGCGCCGCACGCGTGCTCTCGTTTTCTGCTCTCGATTAGGGTGCAAGACACGGACCGACGATGCACAGGTGCGGCTCTCTCGGCTATGCAATGGCGTCGAGTTCTCTGCCGACGGGTGCATATCCCCTCAGTGGGACTCACGCGAAGGCATGGATGGCCAACGGACAAGTTGTCTATTGCCGGACAGCCGGTTCGAACAGCTGAGTGTGTGTGAGCGGGTGCCACATTGGTTCTGCTGTCCTAGGAGATTCACCATCATTATTCGGTCTGTCTCTTGCACGCGCTCTCTGTGAGCGCATCGCAACGGTGTTGACGACCGATTCACTATTCCACAGAGGAGGTCTCATGAAGGTCACAACAGGTCCTACCACAGCCCTGTCCCTTGCCCTGGTCTCGGGATTGGCATTCGGATGTGCAACGGCCGAACGGACGATGCCCGGCACCATGTCGAAAGCCAACGTGGTGGCGCTGCTGAACACGATCGATACGAACGAAATTGAAGCGGCTCAGCTGGCCCAACAGAAGGCCGTCTCACCCGATGTTCGCGCCTATGCGACCCGCTTGATCGAGGAGCACACCGGCATGGTCACCAAGAATCAGGAGGTGGCCAGAAGGATGAATATCGAGCCGGACCAGCCGCACATTGCGTCCTCCCTCAACAATGCGCACCAAGGGACCATGGACAATTTGCGGATCAAGTCGGGTGCGGAGTTCGATCAGACCTATCTGGACTATCAAATCCGCATGCACGAACGGGCCGTCTCCCTCGTGGAAGACCACGCGGATTCGGCCGAGGAAGCGCGGCTCAGGCGGCATCTCTTGCAGGCCAGACCCGATTTGCTGAGTCACCTGGCCGAAGCCCGCAGCATCCAGCAACAGATGGTGGTCGGCCATCAGGTCGAGTAACCCACACGCCTCACGGTGACGACAGAATCAGGTTGGCGAGAATCACGAACCAACTGATGCTGAAGACCAGGGGCAGGGTCGCGGGAGAGACCAGCGCCCATCGGCGAAGCCCAGGGGATCCCTGGATGTCCGGATACTGCACGCGCGATGTATCGGTGGACCATTGGACCGCGGCATAATGGTCATAGTGGGTTCGTAGATTTGCGATGGCCCGCAAGGAGGAGAGGATGCTGACATAGGTCAGCATCCCCGCCGCCAGGGCCGCCACCGGCAGGAGCCACACCAGGAGCGAGAGTTCGGCCTCGAACAGATGGTTCCTGGCTTCCGTCGGAGCGGTCATCAAGGACGCATAGGCGCCGAAGAAAAACGCTTGCGAGATGATGAGCCAGATCACGCGCATGTTCACGAGTTCGTCCTCGTGCTCGATCTGGCTTCGGATCAACCCGTAGAATTCCCCTTGACTCATGTCCCGTTCCCGGGCCGTCGGCTTCCCGTCATTGTGGCGGGCCTGGTCGGCCCACTTGCGCGCCTGCGTCATATCGTCCATTGCGGTTCTCCTCGACGGCGAACAGCCGCCGCCTGCGTCATCATCATCCCGACGCTCACCCGCCGGCTTCCTCCAGGCACATGCGCTCCATCACCTGGCGGATGACCGCCAGGTGATGGTCTTCCTCGGCAAGAGCCTGTCGAAACTGCGCGACCATGTCGTCTTGACCAAGTTGCGCAGCGAGCTTGATGAGCAACTGCCACCCGTCGTTGTCCGCCAGTTCCGCCACATGAATCGCATGCAGGCTTTGGGCAACGGACGTCCGCGGATCACTGATGAGTTGCATCAGGCCGATCGACGCGACCGCATTGGTATCGGCCATCGGCGTGACACAGGTCGGATCGCCTCCGAGCTGCCGGAGCGCATCCCACACCAGGCCGATATGCGCGGCTTCTTGCGCGCGGAATTCCTCCAACTGCTCGATCGGCAAGGCGGCGGCTTCGCCGCGACGCACCAGACATTTTCCCAGCAGCGCATCATACAGGCGCGTCCCGGTCCGCTCGAAGGCCAGGCGCCCGCCCAACTTGTCGAGCAGCACTTCGGCGTGACGTCCCATCAGCTTCTGCATGCCGGCTTTGGCGGCTCCTTTGAGAGTCCCGGGCACGGGCACAGTGCCGATCGGATCGGCTTCTTCCAGATACGATCTCCGAGAGTCCAGCAGGCTCCGTTCGTTCCCCGACGAACTGGGCCGCACGCGTTGCACTCCGTCAAGCAGGGCCTGGACGTGCTCGGGCGACATGTCGATGCCCGTGCGATTCATTCCCATGGACGTTGGATTCTTCATGCCGCCTCCTTTAGGCTTTTTTGGGCCGTCAATTCGCCGCCCGGTGACCAGATCCACCCGGCCGCGACGGTTTCTGTGGGAGAGCCGTCCGCGTTCATCTGCCGGCGGTAGCGCACGGAGCGTTCCGGCTCCTGTTGCTCATCGACAAAACGCGCGCCGTCGGCGCGCAGTTGGACTTCCTCGCGCAACACCTTCCGCACGTATTCGCGGTTACTCTTGTAAGCAATCGGTTCGGGCAGGGTTTCGGGCAAGAATTCCGCCGGATCGCGCCGCTCGATCTGCTTGCAGGTTTCCATCGCGAACTGCAGGTGGCCCAGTTCATAGTCCAGGAACCGCTCCCAGATCGCCTTCACGTGCGGGTGATCCTCCTGGGTCAGACAGCTGTAGTAGTTGTAGACTTCATTGGCTTCATGCAGCAGCCACTTCTCGATCCAGCTTTCGGTCGGGTCGATGACGGACTCGTACTGCGTGACGTGCTGCTCTTCAATCGATGCGATCTCGGCATAGAGCTGCCGGGCAAGCGGATCGGCGAACCACGGTCCGTAGTGCATGTAATAGTCATGCGTTTGGTGTTCCCCGGACAGGATCGTGTAAGCGTGCAGCTTGGTCAGCGGCTGCGCCGTCCGCTTATCGTAATGGTTCCGCAGATCGTCCATCGGATCGCGGTGCTCCTCCGCCGTGGGGCGGCCGGGCATGATGTCCGTGTAGCTCTGAGTGATGGTATTGGCGTCGATGCCTTGAAGCCGATCCAACAACGCCGCGTACCGGTAAAGGTGATCGAAATCCTCCAACAGGCCGAACCGCAAGACTTGCGCGATGTAAGGATCCGGCTCCTTCTGCGCAAGGGCCGCGGTCACCTCGATGGCCACCTGCTCGTAGCCGATGGTGGTTTCAAGAGGTGACAGATCGGCGGGCAACAACCAGTTGACCAGCGTCTGTTGATGCTGTTCCTTGCGCCGCACGCGGGCCAGAGCCGCCTGCAGGTCCTTGTTCATGCGGGCGCAGGAATGGCTGAACCGGATGGTTTCCGATTCGATGCCGTTCATCAGAATGATGCGAATCCGCGTAAAGGCGTCGATGTTCATCTTGCTGACCGGCTTCTGCACCAGATCCTTCCAGGTGAAATGCTGTCGGTCGATCGGCGTCCCTTTGTCTTGCAGTAAATTCACAGCCATCGTTGGAACTCCTTTCAATTCATGCATACTCTCTGCATGTGTCAAACCTCAGCGCCGTGGGCCGTCGTTGACAACGGCGGCTAGCGCGGCTTCTGCATCATGGCGGTCGTGCGGCCGTCGAAGTGATCGTCTCGATCCGCTTCCGCCTCCTCTTTCGTGCGATGCACGACCCCGTCCTTGTGTTCGGGCGGGCTGTAGAGGGTATAGAGCTTCAACGCGTCGTCCTTGCCGTTGTTCACCACGTTGTGTTTCGTTCCGGCGGGAATGACCAGGGCGCTGCCGTCCTGAATCGGCACGTCCCTTCCGTTCAGGTAGGCTGTCCCACGGCCAGCCTCGACCCGAATGAACTGATCCAGCTCGTGCGTTTCCGCGCCGATCTCTTCTCCCGGCCGTAAACTCATCAACACCAGCTGGCTGTTCGAGGTCGTGTACAAGACGCGTCGAAAATCCTCATTTTTTCTGGTGGCCTCCTCGATGTCGGCCAGGAAGTAACTCATAGACGGCTCCTTTCCTAACGATGGTTCACGCTGGGTTTCCGGCGAGCACGTGGCCGACGGTGCGATGACCGGCATACCCGAGGCCCGGCTCAGCCAGACGATCGCGGATTGCACGTTTTCTCGCGCCTCGGCGAGGCCGCCCTGACGGGCCTGCGCCGACGCCTCCATCAAGGCGTGAATACCTTCAGCCATGCGATGACTCGGTCTGCGCGACCCGGCTTCGAGCGCGACATCAAGCGCCAGGTCCACGTTCCGAATGAATTGATCCCCGTCGGCCGCTGCCCCGGCGGCTTCGGCCTGCTTAGCCAAGCGCAAGGCGTCGGTCACCTGGCGAGCCTCCGCCGACGACCGCCGGCAAGCCTACGGCCTCAGCACGACTTTCAGACACTCGTCCCGCTTGTCATTGAACAGGTCATAGGCCTGGGGAGCGTCCAGGAGGCTCAAGCGATGGGTGATGACGAAGCTGGGATCAATCGCTCCCTCTTGAATTTTCTTAAGTAGCGGCTTGAGATACCGCTGCACATGCGCTTGGCCGGCCTTGATGGTCAGCGACCGGTTCATCAACGACCCGATCGGAAACTTGTCGATGAATCCCCCGTACACGCCGAGGATGGACACCGTCCCGCCGTTGCGGCAGGCCAAAATGGCTTCCCGTAACGCGATCGGACGATCGGTTTCGAGCATCACCGCCTGTTTCACCCGATCGTAGGCGTATTGAAATCCCGGCGAATGGGCCTCCAGGCCCACGGCATCGATGCAGGCGTCGGGGCCGCGCCCTCCCGTCATGGTCTTCAGCGCGTCCAGCACTCCGCCGTCTTCGTAATTCAGGGTCTCCGCACCCTGCTTCCGAGCCATGTCCAGGCGAAACGGATAGCGGTCGATGCCAATCACCCGTTCCGCTCCCAGGAGAAAAGCGCTCGCCATGGCAAACTGACCCACCGGCCCGCAGCCCCACACGGCGATCACGTCACCGGGCTGGATCCCGCAAACATCCGCCCCCATGTAGCCGGTCGGAAAAATATCTGACAGAAACAGCACCTGTTCATCCGACAGGCCATTGTCGATCTTAATGGGGCCGACGTCTGCAAATGGCACCCGGACGTATTCCGCCTGCCCGCCCGCGAACCCGCCCAACAAATGGGAATAGCCGAAGATCCCGCAGGGCGAGTACCCCCACAACTGTTCCGCCATCCAGGCGTTGGGATTCGAATTTTCGCACGTGGAGTACAATTCATGCCGGCAGGCCCAGCAGCGCCCGCAGGCAATGGGAAAGGGGACCACCACGCGGTCTCCAACCCGCAGCTTCGTCACACCCTTGCCCACTTCGACGACTTCACCCATGAACTCGTGTCCCAAGATATCGCCCCGCTCCATGGAGGGGACGAACCCGTTATACAAATGCAGATCCGAGCCGCAGATGGCCGTTGAGGTGACCTTCACGATCGCATCCTGCGCGTTCAAGATCGTCGGATCGGGAACATCGCGCACGGCGATCGATCCCTTGCTCATCCAACAGGTGGCTTTCATGGCGATGGTTCCTTTCCTGGTACGGCTCCGCAGTCCGCTCAGCCGGGTTCAGCCGCTCAACGGCTGATGCCGACTTCCGGCGGCTGCGCCGGATGCAGGCCCTGATGAAGGCTTGCATCCGACCGGACAACCTCGCCGGTTTCCATGAGCTGCTTGAACGCGCGAAGCCCGTCATAGAGCTGCCGGCCTGGCGTGGTCCCAAACAGGGCGGCCGCCATGGACCCGAGCTTGCCGACCGGCGGGCGGTACTCGAGTGTCACGGTCACTTCCGTCCCCCGGTCACCCGGCGCCGGGCGAAAGCTCACAGACCCGGCATGATGCACATCCGACTCCGGAAGTGCGCGCCAGGCAATCCGCTCGTTCGGGCGGTCTTCGACGATCTCCGCATCCCATTCCACCGTGACGCCGCCTGGTCCACGAATCACCCAATGGGAACGCCGGTCATCCAGGATCCGCACCGACTGAAGATGGGGCAACATGGACGGCAAGCTCTCCAACCCTCTCCACACCATATACAGATCCTCCGCCCGACGATGGATGGTCAGGCTCTTCATCTCCCGCGTCACGCCATCAGAGAACGCCCCGCGACTCATTCGCCGGCTGACGAGAACGTCGGCGATCGTCACTCCCGCCACCGCAGCAACCGCCCACCCTAAACGACGGTTGCGCAGTCCTCCGGCGCCCCGAACTCGGAACGCGGCCCCCAGCAATGCCAAGTCCACGGCATCTCCCGCCACGCGGGACCACATCCACCCGGCAGACTGCGGAAACGCCAGAATGCCCATGCCGCTCACGATCTCTCGAACTCCCATTGTACGCAGCAGGCCTCGGCGTTCGGCTTCGAGCCCGAGCAAGCGCGACATCCGTCCGGGCGCCGCCAATTCCGCCACGCCCAGCCCGAGACTCAACCACCCAAAAGCCGTGACCCAGGTTGCATCACGCGGCCCTTCGCGAGCCCCGCCATCTCCGTTGAGCCGTAGGCTGGACGAGGTTGTCTGCCGACCGTGGTGCGCAACCGCTGTGGTCGAGTGGCTCATCATATCCGTCCGTTTCTCCGGCAGCCGCCGGACTCAGTCATCAACCGAGGCAATGCTAAATGTTCAGTTTTCAATGCTCAGGGCAGCGAACAGAGAGCAGCGGGTAGTTCCTAGCAAAGAGCTTCGAGGGCTATTCGCTGCCAGCTGTTCGCTGTTTGCCAATTCTTCTTCGATTGAACATTGACCATTTCTTCTATTTTTTCTATTCCGAAGGAGCCGCCTGCTCTTTGTGCACCACCACTGCGCGCCCTTGCGGGGTCACGATGCCGGTAATCACATCACCGGGCTGGAGCTGTCTGTCGCCGGCCGTCCCCTGATCAACCGTCAGCGTGGTATCGCTGCCGCTCAGCTGCCGAAGCACATGGGTGTCGGCGTCCGATTTGATGATGCGTCCTTGCACCGAGCGCATGCCGGCCGCTTGCCCGGGATTGACGCTGGGATCTTCGATGCCCGTGTCTTGCCTGGTCAGCCCAGGGGACTCGTCGACGGCCGGCGGTCTCGAAGAAGGCTGCGGCTCGCCGTCAATGCGGTACTGGTCCCCTTGACCCTGCTGCTTCAGG
>CAYQDJ010000094.1:11234-11380 GCA_964416255.1 uncultured Nitrospira sp.
AGGCGTTGATCACGCGCGTCGCTGCGGTGAGCTGCATTGCCGGCGTCCTGCTGAAGCCGCGGATCCCCGTGCGGGAGAATCGCGTCCTGTCCGAGTACAGGAACCGCCTGCATCGCTCCCCAGACGACGATGGATGTCATGAATGC
>CAYQDJ010000095.1:0-11244 GCA_964416255.1 uncultured Nitrospira sp.
CGCAATTCCAACACCTGTCCCAAGAGCACGAGGGTCACAATGACGGCGGCCGGCTCGAAATAGACTGCCACTTCGCCGTCATGCCCGCGGAAGGAATCGGGAAACAGACCGGGAATGAGGGTAGCGGCCACACTGTATCCATAGGCAGCCCCCGTGCCGAGGCCGATTAGGGTGAACATATTGAGATGGCGGTTGACGAGCGACGCCCAGGCCCGTTGAAACAGCGGCCATCCGGCCCACAGCACCACAGGAGTGGCCAGGAGAAACTGTGCCCACATCAGGAGCGTTCCTGAAACGGCTTGTTGCAGCGGCTGGCCGGGGAGCATGTCGAAGACCATGAACCCGAGAAGCGGAGCGCTCAAGCCGAGGGCGATCCAAAACCGGCGCGTCATATCCACCAGATCCGGCTTGACTTCTTCGCCCGTCACCGTTCGAGGCTCCAACGCCATGCCACAGATCGGGCAGTTGCCTGGCTCCGGCCGCACGATTTCAGGGTGCATGGGGCAGGTGTATTCCGTGCGGGTGGCCGGGAGGGTCACATCGGCGGGTTCCAGGGCCATGCCGCACATGGGGCAAGCCCCGGGTCCCTTCTGCCGCACTTCCGGGTCCATCGGGCAGGTGTATTCGACGGCCTCGGCATGACCCTCAACATGAGTTCCAGTCCAGGGAGCGCTGGGCGCCTTGGTTCCTTGCTGGTCGACATACCGCTCGGGGTCTGCCATGAACTTCTTCAAGCAGGACGGGTTGCAAAAATAATAGGTCCGGCCCTGGTGCTCGGCGGTGCCTGCCGCATGATCCAAATCCACCGTCATGCCGCATACTGGGTCAACTTCCGATCTAGGATCTGGAGCTTGGAGTATCGGAATCGTGCTCTTGCTGTTCATCGGGTCACCTGTTGCCTGTGAGGTGCTGCAGCAGCCTCTCGTTGTGTCGTGGATCATCATCCGCCTCCTGTTCATCTTTATCCTCATCGATGCCGGTTAGCTCACGCGCGCGATAGGCCGCCCGCGCCTTCAGCTTCAAAGACGGAGAAGGGAGGCCAATATTACAGTCCGGCGCGTCGTCTTGATGAATGAGCGGTGAATTACTTGTTCTGGGACTCTCGAGGACAGCACTCCGCCCGAATGCGACGGTCCGTCTGCTTCTTGTGGACGACCATACCAGCAAGGCCTGCGCTCGGTGCTGGACCGCTATTATGATGTGGCTGGTCAACCCGAGGCTGGAAACGGAGAAGACGCCATGGCGGTGACGGAGCGCCTTCGGCCCGCGCTCGTGGTAGGGAACATCAATATGCCCAAGGTGAGCGGCATCGATGCCACGGCTCGCATCAAGGCGGAGCATGCTAGGGCCCAGATCAGTCGGTCAACGCAGCGACAACTAGACGGCGATGCTAGAAGCCGGCCCCCTTGTGCGTTGCTCACCAAGGAAACTGCGGTCGAGCGGCTTCTCTATTTATGATGCGGTTCGGAAAGCCGTGAAGCTGCGTAGACCGTCACTTCTCCTTTTCGGAGAGGGTGATTGCACTATCAGTTTCGACCGCAAACCGGCCGCGGCCTCGCGGGACGAGCCGGATATCCGGGCATTTCTGTTCCAACCGCTTGCGGAGGAGAATCAAGCGGCTCTCCAAATTATCTTTGACCTCCGGCAACCCCAGCCAGGAATCCATCCGCAGTTCCCGATTCGTGAACTCCGACCGGCCTTCCTCGTGATGCTGGCTCAAGAGACGCCACAGGATGCGGCCCGGCACATTGCGAATCAAGTATTCTCCGTCGACGAACACGCAGTCATCGCGGTGGAAAAAACAGAACCGCCTGGCCCGCCGGGGGTATTGAGACGGCGCTGGCTCCGCTCGAACCGGAGTGGGCGCGGAAGACTCGTCCATGTCTCGGCTGAGTTGCTCAATGCCGGTGGCGCACTGGGCGGCAAGAATCGTCAGCAGCGTATCCTCCCGAGGCATGAAGGCCAGAGGGTCCGCACTTTCCACGGCAAGGACGCCCAAAAGACGCCCGCGGGAGAGCAACGGGACGCCGATCTGTGCACAGGCGCCGGAAAGACCCGGCAGCGGGATTTCTTTGGCGACCGTCTCAGAACCCCCCATTGCTTCCGCTCGGTCCCGCGCCGCGCGAGCATAACGAAGGCTGTGATCGATGGCCGATAGGCGAAGCGCGCGTCGGGAGCGCGCCACCATGCCGATTAACCCTTCGCCGAATCCCACCTCCGATCCCACGCCGTTATCCGGATACCCTCGGCTCGCCACGGTAAACAACTTACCGTTGTGCTCATCCGCCAGCAGGATGATGGAGTGGCGACAGCCGAGGGAGTCGTCGAGCACCAGGAGCGTCGTTTCGAGCAGGTCGGCCAACGAGTCCGCACGGTTCAGACGTTGACTCGCCAGACGTAACAGTTCCAAGTCTTGCTGGACAAACAGGCGAGAGGGCCGATCCGACGGCGAGGGGACCGGCAACCGTGTAAAGCCGTCGACCCGCTCGAGACTCAGCACCTGATAGACATCGGCCGCCCGCAGCCGGAACACATCGGTCATGCCAGCGTAGGAAGCGATCGCCTGGAGTTGCAGCGACATCGAGTCGAAGAGCGGGCCCGAGGATTCGGAATGATCGAATCGGAGGCGCACCCGATAGGCATGCATCGTCCGCGGATCAAGCATCATGGCGCAGGCCAACGGATTCTCGCGCACGTTCCGGTGGGTTTTGTTGAAGAATTGATGCGAAATCGCGATGTGCGACGGGTCGACGTAGTACATCTGGCTGATGAAGGTGATATTCGGCGTCCCGTCCCGTGCGCAGGTGCTCAAGGCGGCGGGAATCATTCCTTGCAGGCAGGGCCAGACGTCTTCAAGCAGGAGGGCGCTGTCTGCCATACCTAGACTTTCTCGCCGGTCCCCGGTCCAGGCGTTTGATGAAAGACGTCGGTCACGTCGACCTCCACGGCCACGGCTGGTCCGGTAATCCACGCATCGCCCAGCTCGGCGGGGACCCCGACGGCGACCAGTTCACCCACGAATTCTCGCTGCCAGTCCACGATGGCTTGTTGGTCGCGCGCAGTGGCCGGTCTGATTCGGCGCACGCGTCCTTTGAGCTGACAGGCCACATGGTCGGTCGGCCTGGTGCAGCTGATGGCGATCAACCCGTTGTCCTGGAGGTTCCGCAGACTTTGGGCGGAGACCGTCTCCGTCAGAAAAATCGTCACGGAGGCGCGGTCTTTGCCGATTCGAATGCCCCAGGCTCGCGTGCATTCCGGCATCAGATCAGCATCGCGGGTGCCGACCACAATAGAGACTCCAGTCTCCAGCAATGTGAGGATGTCGGGCGGAATCATGCGCAGACAAGGAACCAGACGGTTAGGAAATAATTAGCGGCACATTAGCATATTCTTAGGAACCTGGGCGCGCGGCTTCGTGATATGGTCCCTCCCGTCCGTAGGAATGCCGGAGAATTCCCGGTGATCAGCCATCGCGGGTTTACCATCACAAAGGAGGTTTCTATGTTCCCCACGCTGATTTCCACGACATTTTGTTTGTCCGCAACGCTCGTATTGGCCACCGCCCTGCACGCGCTGGCCGGTCCACAGGGTTCCGCGTCCGGCACGGCCGGCACGCCGGTGGTGTTCACGGCCCACGACCATGGATTTACCGGTCCAGACCGTATTTCCGCGGGAATCGTGACCATGCAGGTGGTCAATAATGGGCAGAACCCTCACCACATACAACTGCTGCAGCTCCTCCAGAACAAAACGGCGGAGGACTTCCGCGCAGCCTTGGCCGCCGATCCCTCCCGTTTTCCACAATGGATCAAATTTGTGGGCGGCCCGAACGCGGTGCTTCCCGGCAGTGAGTCGGCGGCGACCATGACTTTGTCGGAGGGGAACTATCTGCTGATCTGCCTTATCCCGGATCAGAAGGGTGTCCCGCACCTGGCCCTCGGCATGCAGAAGCCCTTGTCGGTCATAGGCTCCAACCCAACCCTGGTCTCCGAACCCAAAGCCGAGTTGACGATCACGTTGGCCGATTACAGCTTTTCGCCGTCCCGGCCGATTACGACCGGTTCTCATACGATTCAGGTCATGAACCATGGGACCCAGCCTCATGAAGTCGTGGTGCTGAAGCTTGACCCCGGGGCATCCGCCAAAGATTTCGGAGCCGCCTTTGAACCCGGCGCATCCGGCCCGCCTCCAGGTAAGCCTATTGGCGGCGTGGTCGGACTCGACAGCGGCGGGCAGGCATTCTTCACGGCACGATTCGAGCCTGGTCGGTACGGCCTCATCTGCTTCTTCGAGGATCCGGTGAGCCGGAAACCTCATTTCACCCAAGGCATGGCGACTGAGTTCACCGTGAAGTGATCAGCGGGCTGTGCACGAGGACATGAGAGCGGCGCGCGGAATCGGCAGCTCTCATGTCCGTTTCTCTTCATCACGGTGTTGTGAATCATTCCCGCCATATTCCGGCCGCCGACTCTATCCTTTCAGGATTCTGATCATCCCATCGCATGTCTGATGACCGTACGGAAACTCGATGCGCTCACAGAGCTCCTGTATAAAATCCGGAATCGGACGCGGTGAAGAACGCTAATTTTCTTTTGGAATCGGTCTCCTTGCGATTACACTACGCACACACGAAAGGTGTTGTATATGAACAATCATCTCGAGTTCTCGCAGGAGCAGCCAGCCGATTCTTTCCGTAAACCCTCGCCGGGAGCCGCGGGCCGGAAGTTTGCCCGCTATGCGGTCGGCTTGCCCTGTCAATTCGCAAGCGATCACTATTCGGGGGAAGGGCAGGTGGTCGATGTGTCGACCGGCGGGTGCAAGGTTGAGGCTGACGCACACTTTGCACTTGGCGAATACGTCTGCGTCACCTTGCACTGCCTGACCCCGGATCGTCCGATTTCGATTGAACTGGCCGTCGTGCGATGGTGCAGCGAGGGGGCCCTGGGGGTGGAATTCATTCGCATGGATCCGACGGAACAAGAACGGTTGCGCCTTCTGGTGCAGTACATCGAGAAGGATGACGCGCTGTGGATGCCCTCGAAGGCGGTGGCTTCTTTAAGGCGTGCCGAACGAACAGGATTTCACAAGAACACCTGAATAACGGCACCGCACACCAGCGCGAGGATTGACCGCATCATTGGTTTCGAGGAGGAACCGCATGGCCAAGATTGACGATTTGTTCCGCTTGATGATCGACCGGGGAGCGTCCGATTTGCACCTCGTCGCCGGCCTTCCTCCCATGATGAGGATCAACGGAGAATTGGAGCGAACGGAAGCGCACGGGACGTTGGATCACGAGGAACTCAAGCAACTGGTCTACGAGATTGCGCCTGCCGGAAAGAAAGATCAGTTCGAATCAACCGGCGATGTGGATTTTGGGTATGAAATTCCAGGACTCGCCCGCTTCCGCGGCAATCTTTTCAATCAAAAGTATGGATGTGGAGCGGTCTTTCGAAAAATCCCCAGCAAGGTGTTGACGGCGGACGAGTTGGGGCTTCCGGCGGTGCTCACACGGGCGGCCATGCTGAAGAAAGGGCTGGTCCTGGTGACAGGTCCGACAGGCAGCGGCAAATCCACCACGTTGGCGGGCATGATCGATTATGCGAACAGGAACCGAAAAGATCATATCCTCACCATCGAAGATCCGATCGAGTTCGTGCACCGGAGCCAGGGGTGTATTGTCAACCATCGCGAGGTGGGGATCCACACACAGTCCTTCGGAGCCGCCTTGCGCGGCGCATTGCGGGAAGATCCGGACATTATTCTCGTGGGAGAAATGCGTGATTTGGAAACCATTCGGCTGGCCGTGGAAGCCGCCGCCACGGGACACTTGGTCTTCGGAACACTGCACACCGAGAGCGCGGCCAAAACCGTCGATCGGCTGATCGAAGTGTTCCCTCATCAGGAGCAAGCGCAAATCCGCAACACGCTGTCCACCGCATTGCGGGTCGTGGTGGCGCAAAATCTGTTTCGGCGTATCGATCAAAAAGGACGCTGTGCGGCATTGGAAATTTTGGTGTGCACGCCGGCGATCGCCAACCTCATTCGGGACGCCAAAACCTTTCAAATCGCCTCGGTGATGCAGACCGGAAAATCTGTCGGCATGCAGACCCTTGACGATGCGATCCAAGATCTGCTCAACAGAAAATGGATTGCGCCGGAAGAAGCCTACGAAAAGTCGATTGATAAAGGGCGTTTTGCGAAGCTACTCAAAACGCCCCCTGATGCGTTGCAATGAAAGGCCCGTGATTAACGCCCGGATCCTGCTCATCCACACCTCGGCTCCCGCCGTTCCAGCATGCTCGCCCCGCATCCCTTGGTCGTTCACAGGGCTCGCCGGTCCTGCCATGTTCCGTGCCTGCTGCGATTCGTTCGGATTCTCCCGTCTTCCGCAACCCCTCGCCAGCCTCTGATGCCGTCGTCTAGCGCCACAGCGTAAACGCAAGCGGGGCAAGCAGCCACAGAAGCCCCTTAAACAGAAAGAACGTGAACCCTGCGATGCCGAGGCGAGACCACCATCTGCCTGGTTGGTCGATTGGGTGAGATTCTATGCTGGTGGAGAGTCGCATGGTGCTGCCTCCTCTGTTGAACACGCCGGCGGGGCAGGTGCCGGCAACGCCGTCCTGCCCCCCGGGAAGTTATGCCACTCGTGCCGTGTCCGGACGAAGGTCCGTCGTCGCGGTATAAGGACGGACCGCCGGGATCAGCATCGGCACTTCCTTCCGATAGCGGGCATAGGCGGCTCCATGGGCGTCGGCCAGATCCCGTTCCTCCCACTGAATGGCGAGCAAGATGTACACGGTCGTCGCCAACGCGAACACGAGATGCGCGGCCGTCATGACGGGTGTGGCCCAGAACGTGAAGAGCCAGCCGACGTACAGGGGATGGCGCACGTACCGGTAGAGCGCGGGCGTCTTGAATGGGAGCGGCTGGTAGGGCCGGCCCTTCAGATACAGCCAGACTTGCCGCATGCCGAACAGATCGAAGTGATTGATCAAGAATGTCGCCACGAGAACCAGCAGCCATCCGGCGGCAAAGAGACCATACATCGTCGCGTTGATTGCGGCATGGGTACGGACGTCCCAGACGACCCCTCCCATCGGCTGCCACGCATAGAAGAGCAGCAGCAACGCCGCACTTGAGAACAGCACGTAGGTGCTTCGTTCAACCGGCTTGGGAACGACACGGGTCCACCATCGCTTGAACGCCGGTCTGGCCATGACGCTGTGCTGAACGGCGAACAGTCCCAACAGGAGTACGTTGACCAGGAGCGCCTGCCCGAAGGGCACCGTAACCGCTCCATCGATTGTCCGGGCCAGGCCGACATTGCCCAGAAAGGCAATGGCATAGAGAAACGTCGCGAGAAACACGAGATAACAAAGCGTCCCGTAGGTGAAGGCTACAAGTCGTTTCATAGCGGAATCCTCCTTGGGTTAAGGGGGCCGCATCCGAAGCTCACTCTCGGATGCAGCCCGGATGATTAAGCGGTCGGTTGTGTTGTAATGGCGATTGAGACCGGCACCGGATTCGAAATGATGTCGTAGACCGGCGAAAACGCCGCCAGTTCCTGCAGTTGTTCCGCCGAGGCGTCCGTCTTGATCGTGATGTTGACCCGAATCTGCTGGAAGCCTTTCCGGACTGTGTTGGAGAGGCCAAGAAACCCCTGCAGGTCCAGATCTCCTTCAAGAGTGGATTCGACGGATTCGATCCGAATCCCGCGTGCCGCCGCGTGATAGACCAGCGACGTGGTGGCACAGGCCCCCAGAGCATGGAGGAGGTACTCGAGCGGATTGGCTCCCTGATCCTGGCCGAGGAACACGGAAGGCTCGTCGGCATCGAGGATGAACGGCTTCGTCCGAGTGGTGTCTTCCTGGCCCGCCCCGTAGAAGCCTTGAATGGTCGATCGATTATGTCCGCCGTTGATCCACCGGTTGACGGCACGAAATTGTGACCTGGCCAAGCTCGGGTTCTGCTGAACCCCTTGCGCAATCGCACCCAGCTGTTCCGTATCGATTCCGTTGATGACTCCGCTCATCGTGGCCTGTGGCATAGTGCATCCTCCTGGCGATTGGTGTTGATTGGTCATGAGTTGCCGAAACAAGAGCCGGTCGGCATCCCGGCAAAATGATTCCCAATTCATACAGGCACCCGCTCGAACAGCAGCCTGCGAAACATGGCCGGCACCGTGAGGTGAACACTGCTCCGGGCTTGGAGGAGCCGAATCACACGGTCGGTCGGGATCAGACGCAGCACGATCTCCAACCGAACTGCGATGGGCTGACTTGACGAAGTCGCCGACAAGAGAATGACCGTCGCCGCCCAGTACCACCAGCCCCAGTTTCGAATCGCCGCCATCGCTGCTCCTCCCTGTGAAATGATGACGCCCACGTGCCTGAGCAGCATTGATGCCAGCTGGCGCGGTCGTGGGAACGGCTGAAAAACAATGAGTTGGAGCGACCGATCCCAGAAGCGGCTTATGAACTTTAACGACTTGCGAGATTTCGAAAGAGGTTTTGGGAGAACTCGTGAGTAGTCAGGAATGTGTTAGGAGCGTCGCCATGGGGAGACCCAGCGAATAGTGCGTATCAGCTATTCGCTATGGGCGGGGTTTCTGAATCTTCAGCACTTTCATGCGCGACGAGAGGGTGGAGGCGTTAAGGCCAAGCAGGGCAGCGGCGCCCTTGTCCCCGGAGACTTTCCACTTGGCGGTATCGAGGGCGCGGAGAATGTTGGCGCGCTCGAGTTCCTCCAGTTCTTGCGCCGACAAGATTCGGCCGGGCGGGGAGGCTGGTCGGTCCGGAGCGGGAGACTGGTCCGGCCGAGTCGCTTCCGGCAACGCACGATCAAGATTGAGCCGGCCGTCGTGCGCGGTGATGACCGCCCGCTCAATGACATTGTGCAGTTCACGCACGTTGCCGGGCCAATGATAGGCCTTGAGACGGCGTGCGCACTCGGCGGTCAGCGGCCCGATCCTGCGGCCCATCTTCGCGGCAAATCGCTCCGCAAAGACGGAGGCCAGACGGACCACATCGTCGCCCCGTTCGCGCAAAGGGGGCAATCGTAGGGGAAACACGTTCAACCGGTAAAAAAGGTCCTCGCGGAATTTGCCGGCCTGGACCGCGTCGGCCAACGCGCGATTGGTGGCCGCCAGCACACGAACGTCGACTTTCCTGGTCGAGGAACTGCCGACCGGGTCGAATTCGCCCTCCTGGAGCACGCGAAGCAATTTAGCCTGCAGGTCGAGCGGCAATTCCCCGATCTCGTCCAGAAAGATGGTGCCTTTGTCGGCGAGCGCAAACCGACCCTCGCGTTTCTTGGTCGCGCCGGTGAAAGCCCCGGGCTCATGGCCGAAAAATTCGCTTTCGATCAAGGTGGCGGGGATCGCGGCACAATTGACCGTCACCAGCGGTCGGTCGCGCCGCGGACTCGACGCATGGATGGCACGGGCGACCAATTCCTTGCCGGTCCCGGTTTCGCCCATGATCAAGACCGTGGCGCCCGTACCCGCGACTTGCGCGATTTCTTCCAACACCTGCCTGAGGGCCGGACTGTCGCCGATCAGCGAGCCGTCCTGCTGCAGAGCCCGGAGCTCCTCCCTCAAGATCTCCGCCTCAGTGGTGAGCGAATGGATTTTCTGCTCCGCCTCCACTCGCTCGAGAACATTCCGGAGGATCAGGGTGGTGCACTTCTGCCGATGCACCTCGAAACGGGAGAGGGTCGCCTCGGCCGGAAACGATTGGCCAACTTCGGGGCACCGGGCGGTCAGCCCACCGGGAATCCAGCGCGAGCGTTCGCCCTCCGGACGGCTGTCCAATTCGGCGATCAATGCGAGCAGCCGGTCGGCATCCTGTGGACCGACGAAGAGCCGGAAGTCTTGTCCCGTCATCTTCTCCCCCCCGCACCGAAAGACTTTCTCCGTGGCCGGATTGACGCGGGTAATGTGGAGCCGATCGTCCAATTCGATGATGGCGTCCATGGCGCTGCCGAGCAACCGGCCGACTTTTTCCTCCCGTTCCCTGACGGCGGCTTCAGCCCGGAGACGCTGCAGTTCGGCGGCCGCGCGGGCGGCAAATATTTTAAAGATGGCATGGATGCGCGGCTCCTCCGGGATCGGTCTCCGATCGATGACCGCCAAATGCCCGAGGATCGTCCCGTCGGTATCCAGCAGGGGGACGCCCATATAACTGACGGCCCCGATCGCCATCACATCCGGTTCATCGGGATAGAGTTCGAACAGACGATCCGGAAAATGCACGAGGCGCTGGGTATTGATGACCTGCTCGCAGGGTGAGCCGGCAATATCGACTTCATAGTCCTTGAGCCAGGTGCCGTCCATCCAGAAGGCGAGCGCACGGAGGCGGCGTCGTTCCGGAAAATATTCCGTCACCCACGCCCCATGCGTGCCGAGTGCCTTGGCCAGATTTTGAACGAGAGCAGCAAAAAACTGTTGGCCGGTTTCGGTAGCCGTGCCTTCAAGAATAGCCCGTAAGGCTGCATCCGCTTCGAGATTGGAAAGGGGAACGGCGGGATCGTGCTCGGTTTGCATCGCCCGCCAGTATGGAGCGAGCCGAACAGGGGATGCAAGAGGCGAAGATCGTTCCCTGGTGATATTGCCAGTGGGCTGCCATCCCGTCATTCCGCATCATAGGATTCCTATGAACGAGAACCGGCGCCGAGCCGTTCGAGGCAATGGTGCCAGAGAATCGACGTGACGTATACTCGCATGCGGGTTCAAGGAGGAAGGGCTCTATTGAATGATGGATGATCCACATGCGGACGAGCGCCACCGGCCCGCTGCTTTGAGTCGACGACAAGCGCTCGCGACGCTGGGCGCGGCTGCGTCGCTCTGGGCGTTACGCGGCATGGGAGCCGTCATCGACAAGGCCGTCGCCGCAGACGCCTGTGTCACGCCTTCGAACGGCACCGTTCCCAGCCGACCGTTGGGGAAGACCGGCCAGTTGGTGTCCGCACTCTGTTTCGGCGGCGCACACTGGGGCAGGATGAAGGACGACAAGGCGGCCATTCGCTTGCTCCACGAAGCGATTGACGCCGGGGTCACATTCCTGGACAACGCCTGGGAATACAACAAGGGCCGTTCGGAGGTCCTGATGGGGAAAGCGCTCAAAGGACGGCGGCAGGACGTCTTTCTCATGACGAAAGTTTGCTCTCACGGGCGGAGCAAAGACGTGGCCCTGCAGCAGCTGGATGAATCCCTCCATCGTCTGAAAACCGATTATCTGGATC
>CAYQDJ010000096.1:0-11092 GCA_964416255.1 uncultured Nitrospira sp.
AAATTAAAACGCCATAGCAAGCACCAACGGATAAACGTCCTATATTTTAAAAATAAGCTGGCGAGAGGAATCGAACCTCCAACCTGCGGTTTACAAAACCGCTGCTCTGCCGATTGAGCTACGCCAGCCCGCGTGAGAGGCCAGATTGGAATGGGTACGACGGTGCGGGAACGAGCGCACAGTACCAATAGCGTCACGACGCTGTCAAGAAACCGCGCGCTTCGCCTTTCATCCATCTCTCTCGCATGAGTCCTCGAACGGACTGGCCCAAGGCACGGCTCGCAAATGGTACACATCAAATCGCTAGTCACCCCTTGACGCCGGTCTCGTAGCCGTCTATCTTCTCGCCACATTCGTCAGCCAATCCGGAGACTCCTCCCATGAAACTTTTGTTCATAGGCGCCTTGCTTGCGGCCACCGGGCTGCTCAGCGGTTGTACCTCGACTGATTGGGTGCATCCCAATAAACCGTCAGGGGAATTTACGAACGACTACAACCGCTGCCAGACGCTGGTCTTGCGCGATCCGAAACTCCAGCAAGGGAGCCAGTTGATGTTGCTGAATGCCACCGAGCGGTGCCTCCAACGAGAAGGGTGGCGGTTGATCGAAAAATAGTCCGAGACCCGCGACCCGTCCGTTCATTCAGGGGGCCACCAGCCCTCCGGCTCCTCAATTAACCCAGACTTAACGCCTCATTCACGCACCTGGAACAACGGCCGGGTATGGTATGGCCATGACGTCCCGCGTCGTCCCGGCGCGGTTCAGCCATCTAGGAACCAGGGAGGTTGTATGGTGACCGTGGATCAAATCATGACGCGCCGCATTGTGCAGTTGCAGGCGGGCACGTCGGCGGTCGAGGCCGCCAAGCTGATGACCGCGCATAAAATCGGCAGCGTGTTCGTGAAGCACAACGAGGACATTGTCGGCATCGTGACGGAACCCGACATCGTCCGCAAAGTCGTGGGGTCCGACCGGGTGCCGTACTTCATTCCAGTGGAAGACATTATGAGCAGTCCCGTGATCGGCATCGACGGGCGCCGGCCGATTACGGAGGCAGCCGATCTGATGGAGCAGCACGGCACCCGTCATCTGGCGGTGTTCCTGAGCGGCAAGGTCGTGGGCGTGCTATCGGTCCGGGATCTGCTTCATCCGGTGTCGATGGATGCCTGCTGAGACAATCTGGTGCCGGGCGAGACGTACTGTCCCCTCAACCATAAGGAGATTCGTGATGAGCTCTACAATGCGCCCCGAGTACGATCATCAAGAGGCGGGCGCTCTTTCAATGGATGGTTCGGCGGAATCGACGATCATGGCCCACATCACCGCCGTACCCGTGAGCCTCGACCAACTGGTCCAGCAGGTGCCACATCTGACTTGGAACCAGGTCTTTCAAGCGGTCGACGGACTGAGTCGAGCGGGGAGCATCCGCCTCCGGAGAAAGCATGCTCGCTACGAACTGTCGCGACCCTGATGCCCCTCCCAGCGCCTCGGGCCGGGCAGCTTCCATCCCCGCCGCCGCGCCGTGAGGAGAAGCCTGGCCCAGCTCTCCCTAATCGTTCCTTCCTCCTGATCGTCAGCCGCTACCCTTAGCCTGAGTTTTAACACGCCTGTAACACAGCCGTTACTGGAAGGAAATTCTTGGTTGATAAGATTAACTGCACCGGAACCTAGCACCCCGCTCAAACAAGGAGGACTCGTGAGCATGACAAGACCGACTAGTTGGACGAAAGGGCTGCTGACACTCGGAATAGCTGCGAGCCTGTGGGCCGGCCACCAGGCCTGGGCCGAAACGGCTCGCTCCGCACGACCCGTCGTCGACTCGCAAGTCGCCTCTTATGTTCCGCGGCCGGGTGTGTCCGGCATGATTACCGTCGCCGGATCAGACACCATGCAACCGATTGTCGCCAAAGTGGTGACGGCGTTTCGACGCTGGCAACCCCAAATCCAAATCGCCGTGCAAGGCGGCGGATCCGACGCCTCCGTGGGGGGATTCGTCTCGGGGATTGCAGCGTCCCGCCGGGGAGACGGGAATGTCAAAGGCCATCTCAGTTCGAACGATGTGACGATCCTCGCCTCTTCCCGCCCGTTAACGGCCGCAGAGCGGAAATCGTTTCACACCCGTCATGGGTTTGATCCCATTGAAGTGCCCATTGCATTGGACGCGGTGGCCATCTACGTCAATCATCAAAATCCGCTGGCCGGCCTGACCATGGAGCAAATCGACGCCATTTTCAGCAAGACGCGTAAACGCGGGGCGCCCTCCAACCTCACGACATGGGGCCAACTGGGTCTCGGAAACGGTTGGGAAGCACAAACGATCCGACTGTACGGCCGGGACAAACGCTCCGGCACGCGAACATTCTTTATCAATTCGGCCCTCCTGGACGGCGAGCTGAAAGGCGATGTGCGGGAGGCGGCCGGGGCTGCCATGGAAATTCTCGAGATTAGCCGGGATGTCACAGCGATCGGCTATGCGGGCATCGGGTTTCAAGCGTCCACGGTGCGAGTCCTCCCGATCGCCGAACAAGACGGACTGCCGTTTGTGGCGCCGACCGCCGAATCGGCCGGAAATGGAACCTATCCTTTGGCTCGACCACTGTATCTGTATGCCAAACGCAATGCGAAGCGGGAGTTGGACAATGACGTGAAGGAACTCCTGGCCTTCATCAACAGCCGTGAAGGGCAGGAAACCATCATTAAGGCCGGCGTGTTCCCTCTGTCGACGAGGCAGATCACCGAGAATCTTCAGGCGCTGGTCGGACCGGCCACGTCCTCGCGGACGATGACCGCCAGATCCCGCTGATGCGTGGTCTGCGGAAATTTGGTAGGCTGCGATCACCATGCGGCTCCCGCCACAGCGCTCCCTCTTGACCCTGACAGTCGGAGTCCTGCTTGCCGGCGGTCAGGGATGTGCGGCGGCCCCCAATCCCATCACGATCCATGACAGCCCTGGATTACTGGTCGACGTCGCGTACGACCCGCACGCCGGTCACGGGCATACCCACCCAACCACCCTGTCTCCGGCACACATTTCCATGGCCTTACGAGGCCTGCACTTGCGCGGGCGCGACGTCGCCGGTGCCTTCGGGTTGCTTGGCGACGATGAAAAGACTCCAGCCTTCTCCGGTCAGGAGATTACGACGCTGGCTCCCTACCTGTCAGCCGCCCTCGGCAAATGCTCGTCACGGGACTTAGTCAGGTTTCATCTGGTCAAACACGACGAGCGCCGAACGCCTCTCGTCACTTCCGGGGGCCTGTTTGTCCGGAATCACCATCTGTACATCATCCTGGCCAATGCACGCACGTCGCCCACTTCCGTTCAATATGAAACCCCGTACGAACCTGATAGCCGCCTCAATCCCTTGCTGCCGATTGCGCGGTTCAAGTTCGCGGTGGAATTCGTGCCGAAGGAGTTCCGTGTCCCGACGTCGGAGGCCAAACGGGCGGATGGTTGGGCCGGGTACCTCGATGAATCGAAGGTCGCCGTCATCGATCTTCTCCTAGTCTCGCGTTGACGATCCTTCCGATCGAGAACCGCTAATTCCAGAACCACACTGCTTGAAAGCGGAGCAGATTGCCGTACACATCGAATTGTTGGCCGGGGACGGCGCTTGAGGCCGAGGTAGTCTGAAACAGACTCCGCCGTTGCGTGAAGGTGTAGGCGAGCGTGAATTCCCACTGAGGATCCGGCTGCCAGGCGATGCCGCTTTCGATTTCGTTCATGCGGCCGTCGGGCGCCCCGGTCGCGAATTTGATGCCGCCGTGATATTCCTGCCACCGGGTGTACAAGTTGGCCAAGCCGACATCCGAGTACTTCCATTGATAATGTGCCTGGACATAGCCGCCGTACAGGGCGCGATCTGCAATCACCCCGTCGGCTCCTCGTTGTGGACCGCGTCCCAGGACATATTCGGCAATAAACCCAAACGGCTGAGGTGGAAAGTACACGTAAAAGTTGAGTCGTTCGTCCCGATAGCTGCCGCCGGGATGCCCTGGATCGACCCGCGACCACAGGGTGGTCCCTGTCGCGACGGTTCCCGGCGTGACCCGGTATTGTCCGCGCATGGCGTTGATGCCGGTCTCCATCAGCCGTCCGCCGGGCAGTTCCCAAGGCCAACTCAGGCGTACGCCGACGTGTTTGTCATTGTTCCGCTCCACTTGATTTAATCCCTGGCCGTTGTAGACCTGGATATGAAACACGCCGTAATCACCGGGACCGTACATGTAGTCCAACATTTGCTTGTAGCGCTGCTGTGCGATCCTGGGCGTCCACATGAACGCCACACCCATATCGCGCTCGCTCGTTGCGCAGCTGTTGGTTGCGTCGGCGCGATCGATGGCCATGCGCACCCGGCTGGCTTGCCAATTGTCGAACGAACAGGGCACGCGTTGAAGCCCGACCCGCAGGCGGTATTCCTTGTCTTTGTCGAAGTTCCAATCACCAAACGCGTCGCGCATCGACAGGGCGTGGGTGTTGCCGCCGATGTTGCTCGCCAGGTCGGGTTGAATGAACACCGAGACATGGTCGGAAATCTGGCCCGATACCACCCAACGAATCCGGCGGAAAAAGAATCCCGGTTGCGCCCCCTCGCTGAGACCGCCCACCGAGGCATCATGATAGGTCCTCAACCCGGCCCGAGATGAGTTGTTGTAGCGCATCATGCCGTAGCCGAACATGGTCAATCGTTCGTACCATCGCGGGCTCCCGGTGAACTCGGCCACCACCGACCGCTCACTCTGCCGCTGTTCCTCTTCCGCTTTGATGCGGATCCAGTCGTCCAGGGTAATGACCCCCTTTTCGAGCAACAGATCTTCCATCGAAGTGCTTTCGAGCGGACGGGGCGCATTCGGACCCGTTGACGGAAATGCCGGCTGTGAGGAAACCGGCGAGCCGCTTCGCGGCGGCTCGTCCATCTGCGAGGTCTCTGCGTTGGCGATCGGGACGCTCAACAGGCAACTGATGGACAAGATGACAAGGCGACTCGCCCCATATGCGCCCGGCAATCTCTTCAACACAGGCCTCCTTGGTTCGGTCTGAACATGCCGACTCCGCGGTCGGTTGTTGCCACTATGCAAAGTTGTTGTGTCGAAGCCGTGACAGACGTGTTACAGAACCGTTAACTTTCTCGGTGGGAAAGACCAGGAGCGCATAGTGGGGCGTCTGATACTCGAGCGGCGTCAGGTCTGGATCTACCTCGCTGCCATCATTGGCGAGGTGCTGGTCGGCCATGCCTGGCCCGGTGTTGTCCCGGCCTTTGGAACACTGCTGTGGCCAGTCTTAGCGCTTTTGCTCTATGCCACATTTGTGCAGGTGCCGTTGCTGCACCTGCGCGAGGCCTTTCGCGATCAGCGCTTCGTGGCGGCGGTGTTGGGCGGCAACTTTGTCATTTTGCCCGCGCTGGTTTGGGGACTGCTCGCCTGGCTGCCCGATAATCCAATGGTTCGCCTTGGCGTACTGCTGGTTCTCCTGGTGCCGTGCACCGATTGGTTTATCACGTTCAGCCGGCTCGGCGGCGGGAACGTGCCCCGTGCCATCGCCGTGACGCCGATGAATCTGTTGCTGCAGCTGCTGCTCCTGCCGGTGTATCTCTGGCTCATGCTGGATAGCGGTCCGGTGATGGCTCTCGATGTGGCCGAAATTGGCCGGCGCTGCTGGTGGTGATCGTCCCGTTGCTCGCAGCGGCCGCCTCGGAGCGCTGGATCGAAGCGCGTCCATTATTGATGGTGCGTAACCGGGTGGCCTCGTGGCCGGTGCCGCTGCTGGCCCTCGTGGTGTTCCTGATCGCCGGAGCGCAGGTGCAGGCCGTTCGTGAGACGGTGGACTTTTGCCGACGCTCGTGCCGCTGTTTGTCGTGTTTTTGCTGCTGGCGGCACTGATCGCCAAGGTGCTGGCCATGGGGCTGGCACTGCCAGCTGAACACGGGCGCACGCTGGCATTCAGCCTGGGCACCAGGAATTCTTTCGTTGTGCTGCCGTTCGCCCTGTCGTTCCCCGCTGGCTGGGAGATCGTTGCCGTGGTGATCGTGGTTCAGTCGTTGATCGAACTCTTCGGCATGGGATTCTACTTGTGGTGATCCCGCGTCGGCTCTTCCGCTTGGACGAGGCGAATCTGAACAGGAGGTCGGGTTAGAAGGCGCGCAGGTACAGCAGGGCGCTGTCCCCTCGGTTCGTGTCGCGACGCAAGACCGCATAGGCGGTCTTGGTCGTTTCGTTCACGGTGATCGCCATCTTGATGGAAAAAAACTGCGTCTTGACGTCGTACTCGGCGCGCATCCGGGCACCGATTTCTTGAAAACTCCCGACCCGGTCCAAGTCGACCTTGTGACGGTAGGGCCGTCCCTGGACGATCTCCATCGCAACGGTTTGCGTGATGGTCGGATCCAGCGCCTGGATGACCAGCGGGTCGGCGGTATTCAGATTGATCAGGGACGCGCCTTCCAGGGGAAACACGGTCACGTAGCGTGACAGCTGGTCCACGATTTCCGGTGTGAATCCTTTCACGAGCCGCAGGTCACCCAGCGTCTCCAGCGGGACGTTCGCCGCCCGATAGGGAGGCCGTTGAGACTGATAGTAGAGGCTCTCGGCGCCCATGGGTTCCGGCACCTCGTCTTGATCGATCCAATCGATGAGCGCGTCCACCAAATCCGGTTTCAAAAGGAGAAGCTCGAAGAGGCGCTTGAACCGAAAAATTTTGGCCCGGCGTTGAATCGCATCGCCCGGGTTCACCGCGAGATCGTTCAGGTTCAACTTCCCGCGTTCATCTTCGATTTGGGCCGACAGTAAGCCGTCCCCGATCGCAAAGTTTTTGATCGGCATGGCCCACAGATCGGTCGGGCCGTCGAACGAGACCCCCATCTGGCGGTCGCGCAGAAAGTCCTGCTGCAGGACGGCTCGGGCCGCCTGCACGGCGGCTCGGGTCATCATGCTGGCTTTATAATTGTCGCGAAAGGCGGCGGCGTCCCGGTATTCCCGGCGAGCTTCGGCATCGAATTCCAGGATCAGCGCGGTCAGGAGCGCCAGCACGAGCAGGGCCATCAAGAGCGCGACGCCGCGTTCATCAGCTTTTCGCATAACTCAGCACACGGATCGTGGCATCCAGATTGACGGGATTGTCGAATTTCGGACGGATTTGCAGGTGCTTGACCTGCAACGCATAGGGCGCCTGATCGATGGCGATGAGCAAGGCCAGCAATTCCGGCAACTGCACGCCTTCCAAGCGGAGATCGACCGCCGATTCCTGATAACCCTGCGGCAATGTCTGCAGTTGCGGCTGCATGCCGGTGATCCGTTCCCGCACATGGGTTGTCCTGGCCGCCTCCTCCATAAAGGTGATCAGCGAGAATTGGCCGTCTGGGGGCGAGAGGCGCTGCTCGGTCTGTTCCAGGCGCGCTCGTTTTTGGGCGTAGTCCTGGCTCAAGCCCGCCAGGTCCCGCAGATCCTTCTGCTTGCGCACCGCCTGCCGGTCGAGTCGGTCGAGGGTGGACAATAAGGGATCCACCACGAGGAGAAATAACAGGCTCAGTCCGACGACGAAGCCGCCCGCCAGCAGCATGGTTCGCTCGCGTGATGAGAAATGATGCCATCGCTCTTTGAGATTCTGCATCATGACGGCCGCACCGTGACGTTCATTCGGAAAATGACCTGACTGGGCGCGGCGCCCACGCGGGTCTCCGTGACCGACACCTCCTGGATCTGCTGATTGGCCGTCAACGTCTGCTTCACTCGTTCAACGGCATCGAACGACGACGTTTCCCCCTCGATCACGATCACCCGGCCGTCTACCGTGAGTTCCCGCACTTTCACGCTGGTCTCGGCCGGCAGCTGCTTCACAAATGTCGAGAGCGTGGCCAGCACCTTCGCATGGTCGCCGTCGATCACGTGGAGGGCCTTTTCCACCTCACCCAATCGATACCGCGCCTGGTCGAGTTCGTCGCCGGGCAACGCGCTCGATCCGAACGCCTGTTCATAGTGTTGCTGTAACGTCGTCTTCAGCTGAGCCACGCGCCGGTCTTTGAGCATGATATGGATCGAAATGTCCGCCAAGGCCAGGACGCCGAGAACCAGCGCGGCGCCGATCGCTAGGCGCCGGTCTTGACCGGAGGTCTCGGCTTTGGCGGCGGCCGCATCGCTGATGCCTTTGAGGTCGAGCGCCAAGCCGTTCGAGGATGCGGTGAAGCGCCATCGGGGCCGGACTATCTTGGGGTGGATCGCCAGTCCGAACGCCACCGAGAACGCCCGCGGACTGTTCGGGCCGAATCCTTGCCGCGGGCCGACCGGATAGAGCCCCAGCTGGCGTGCGACATATCCGCCGATTTCTTTGAGTTTGGCGCCTCCGCCCGAGACCCAACAGTGGGACAAGCGCCCTCGCTCCGCCCCCTCGTAGGCGTGCATCGTAACCCGCAATTCTTTCAACAACGGTTCGAGCCAGGTTTCGACTTGTTGCACCGCCATGTCGCGCTTACGGCGCTCTGCATCCGCAAAGCTGCAGCCATAGCGCACGGCGAGCGCATGGGTCAAATGATTGCCGCCCCACAAGATGGTCCGCAACATGACCGGACGGCCTTCGTGCACGAGACAGAGGGTGGTTTTCGAAGCCCCGACGTCGATGATGGCAATGTCCGGCGGCACGTGGCCGCCTTCCTCTCGAAGGTATTGCGTCACGGAGAACAAGGCCATGGCGTCCACATTGATCGCCGAGGGCTCGATATCGGCCTGGGCCAGGAACTGAAGATGTTCGGCCAATTTGTCTTTCGGAGCCGCGGTGACCAGCACCTCCGAATTTCTGTCCTGGCGAGGGATGCCGTCGGCGTTGACCCCGGGCGGCAGCACCAGGCTGCCAATGGCCAAATCTTCCAGCGGCATCGGCACGAGATTCTCCACTTCGAAGGGCACGACTTGCGACAGTTTGGCGGTGTCCCGAAACGGGAAGGACAGGGTGCGGACGAAGAGATCCTGACAGGGGATCGCGGTCACCAGCCGGTCGGTGGCATACAAGCCGTTTTTCCACAGGAATCCTCGGAGCGACTGCACGCGGCGGGCAGGCTCCAGATCCTCCGGTTTCACGAACGGCATTGGTTGCTGAAAATAGTCGATGGTTTCCCGGCCGCTCAAGCGGCGACGGAACCGCACGGCCTTCAAGCCCGTTTGCCCGACGTCCAAGCCCACACATTCGGTCACGATACTCATGCTTCGTGCGACTCCTCAGGCCACATGGCCGGCTACTCTACAATGCGATCCGGGCCTGTGCCAATGTCCCCTGGATCTTCACCGTCATCGGCGTTCCCGGCGGAAGCGGGGGAAGGCCGAGAGCCCCGGCTTTCGAGGTGAATCCGGCGCCCGGGACAACGGTCACCGTAAAGGCGACGAGGCTGTTGTGTAACGGCTGCTGGAGGGTGAGTTTTCCCGATCCGGTGAAAGACCCATCGAGTCCGTCCCCTTTGACGCCCGTCAGGTCGCAGACCGCATCCCGACATGTGCCCGAACCGGACACCTCCGAAAACGTCAAGGACAAGGTTTTGCCCATCCCGATGGGAATACCATCCACCGTCAGATCCTTGATCTCCGCCTTCCAGGATCCTTCGCCCCTCATCGCGCCGATCGGCGCCTGTCCCGACTCGACCCGGTGGGAGAATTCCCCCGTCAGCAGTCCATGGCTCACGTACCGACGAGCCACTTTGGACAAATCGACCTGTTGCACGCGGCCTTTCACCGCAAGGGGGCCTGCGAACGAATAGGACGAGGCCGTCAGGTGGCCTTTGATCACGCCCGTCTTTGTCGTCGTCTCATTCTCCTGGGCCACGACATCGACGCTCAGCCCACCGGTTAGGGCTTTCAACAGCCCGATTCGTGTCTGCAAGAACGCCAGGTGGAGGGGATCGCCGTTCGGTTGGGTCAACGTCACATTCCGCCAGTCGAGCCCCAGAGGCATGCCCACGCTCCAGTCGCTGACCCGCACGTCCATGCCGGTTCCACGGGTGATCTCCGCCATCATACGCGCATGCAACGCGTCATAGGGAAACGTTGCGAGTAAACACAGGGCCATCACGGTCAGGCCGCCGGCCAACCAGGCCGCCGCCTCCTTCCATTGTTCAGTCGCTGGCCAGAGTGCGATCATCAGGAGGCTCCGATCGTGACCCATTCGCGAATCACCCAGGGCTCGGCGTCCTGAGCATGCTGAAATGTGATTTCGAAGAGCACGGCTTTCGGCATCTTCGTGATCGTCGACCATTCATCCATCCAGATCCGAGCCTGGGCATCGTAGTACCGAACGTTGAAGGCTTTGACCTGGTCCGCCAAGACCAATTGATCCACCGACTCGTCCGTCAAGCCGTACAGGTTTCGGCGTGCAAACCGCATGAGTCGATCGGCTTCACGCGTATACACGACACGGATCGTTTCACTTTCAGAACCCGTTCTGGTCCCGACGGGGTCGGCCATCGAAAGAAAGGCGAGCGTATCCGCCGGTTGGCCGTCTTGCGTGCCGTTCAACCCGATCCAGGGGAACATCTGGAGATTCCGACTGATTGCGACTTCGTTGGCCATGAGCCGTAAGAGTCTCCGGACCATCTGGTCGTGGCCGGATTGAGCGCGTCCCGAGTCGACCACCTGCGTGGTCGTGACCAGCGACCCGAAGACGATCGCGCCGAGGGTGGCGAGCAACGCGGTCGCCACCAGCACCTCGACGAGAGTGAAGCCGCCGGTCTGCGAGGATGGTCCGGCACCCGTTTGTGAGCCGCGCGTCTCCACGACAGGCGGCGAGTCTGTGATCGAGGCGGCTCCGATGCCGACCGCCGGCTGTGTCGCGCAACGGCTAAAAGGACAAGCCGGCAAAGACATAGGTGCTCACTTCCACGGTTTCTTCCCTAATTCCACGAGGCCAGGTCACTTGGACCCGGACTTCTCGAACCAGTTCCAAGGGGGTTGGCATGATGGTGCGCTTCCAGCGATATCCCACCGCCCGCTCTGCCGAGAAGGACGTTTCGACGCCGAGGGGCGTATTTTGAAAATCGCCGCTGATTTCTCCGACGGGATAGACGGCCAACAATCCGGTCTCCAGCCACTTCTCTTGCGCCAGCAAGGTGGCGGCGGTGATC
>CAYQDJ010000097.1:0-2639 GCA_964416255.1 uncultured Nitrospira sp.
ATCGCGTCATTGTCATCGACGTTCAAGATCGGGAACGGGTCTGATAGGGCCGGCGTGGACATGAACGGGTTCCTGGGAAAAAGGTCTCGTTCAGTTCTGGTCCTCCCCAGTGTAGCGTTGACGACGGACTCGACTCAACTGGTTCATGATGACAGGAGAAAGAAAAAGAAGGGCGCGGTACGAGTCCGTCTAAGTGTGGAGAGGCCGGACTATCGCGGTGTTCTGAATGAATCCCGCTCGATCCAATAGAGGACCGCTCCCACCATCGCCACCACCGCCAGGCCTGGCCAGCCGCCAAATGGGGGCAGGTCGAAGAGAGTAAAGGGGTCTGCACTGAGGCGGGGGAAGAGCGCGGCCAGCGCAATCGGAAGCGCCAGCAAGATTCCCATCAAGGCTTCGCCGGTAATCAACCCCGCGGCGAAGAGGAGCCCCCGACGCGACGGATCGTTGCCCGTATGAGCTCCACGTCTGGCAAGGGCCGAAATCGCGCCGCCCACACAGATGGCGGCTGAAAGTTTCAGCGGCAAGTAGATGCCGAGGGCTACCGCCAGCACGGGGAACCGAAAGGTGCTGCCGCGCGCTTCCTGCCGCCGATCCGCCACAATCACGAGCACGCCGATGGCCGTGCCCAATCCGACCAATGGCCAGGGCAGGCCGGCGCCGAACACACTTCGGGTCAGGCTGGCCATCAGGGTGGCCTGTGGGGCGCTCAGCGGATGCGGATGGGTGACCGTTGGCTCTCCGATGCCGTACTTGGCTTGAAGCAGCGACAGGACCGGCACGAGGACTACCGCGCCGGTCAGGACGCCCACCACCTGCATCACTTGTTGTTTCCAGGGGGTGGCCCCGACCAGATGTCCGGTTTTCAGATCTTGCAGATTGTCGCCGCCCATCGCGGCGGCACAACAGACGACGGCGCCGATCACCAGGGCGGCCGCCGGTCCGGCCGGATGGCCCGTGCCCATGAACAGCACGAGCACCAGCGACGCTACCATTATAGTGGCGATCGTCACACCGGACACCGGGTTGCTGGAACTTCCGACTAGACCTGCCATGTAGGCCGCGACCGAGGAAAAGAGAAACGCGGCGACGGCCATCACGATGGTCATCAAGAGGCCGAGGAGGGGACGGCCCACCACCGTGGTGTAGATCCATGCCATCGGGAGCAGCGACACCCCGAACGGCACAACGATCCAGGCGAGCGACGCATCCTGCTCAGTCCTGGGGATCACCGTCCCAGGTTGGGATGAATTCGCCGTCCGGTGCCGGTCGCGCAGAGTCTGAAGGCTCTTCCACACCGGCTCGCGCAGTTTCGTCAAAGTCCACAGTCCCCCGGTCAGCATGGCGCCGATGCCGACGTAGCGGATCTGGCCGCTCCAAATGGCCGTCGCCGCCTGGAGGCCGGTCAGATTCGGCGGCAGACCATGCAGCCATCCGTAGAGCGGCATCAAGACCAGCCAGCCCAGGACGCCGCCCAACACGACGACCACCGCCGTCTCCAGGCCGATGATGAACCCCACGGCGAGCAGGGCAGGCGACAAGTTTAGGCCCGCGTAGAAGACGGTCCGTCCGAACTGCGCGGCCCCTTCTAGGGATTCAGCCCAGAGCCGCAGGCCGCTCTCGGCGAATTTCACCGCCCCGCCCAGCAGGGCGGCGGACAACAACGCCCGGAGATCATTGGTCGAGTCGGCCTGGTTGGGAGCCTGGCGATCCAGCGCGGCCACCTTCAACACTTCCGCCGTCGCCACGCCTTCGGGGAACCGCAAGCGCGCGTTGACGATGAGCGCCCGCCGCAGGGGAATGGTAAAGAGCACGCCCAGGAGCCCGCCGACTGTCGCGATCACGACGGTCTGCCAATACTCGAAGGTGGACCAATAGCCCACCAGCAGCAGGGCCGGAATCGTGAAGATCACGCCGGCGGCCAGCGCCTCGCCGGAGGACGCCGCCGTTTGCACGATGTTGTTTTCGAGGATATTGGACCGGCGGAAGAGGCGCAGAATGGCCATGGAGGCGACGGCGGCCGGAATCGACGCGGAGACGGTCATGCCGGCGAACAGGCCCAGGTAGGCATTCGCGGCGGCCAGCACCGCGGCGAGAAGTACCGAGAGCACGACGGCCTTGACGGTGATTTCCGGGAGCGTGACCGAGGCGGGGACGACGGGTTGGTCGTCCTTCATGAGGGGTGTCGAATCGAGAAGGCACTCAACATAGAGAACTCGTGCCGGCGCGGCCGACCACGCCACCCAAGAAACAGAGCCGCATCTTAACCCAGGACCTCAAAAATGCAATAGGCTGCGGATTCGGATGGCAATCACATTGACATGGAGGCTTCTAGGAGGATGGTCGAAGCTTGGCAAGCAGACGTGCGACTGAGAAGTCGATTGGCCACAAACGAGAGGCAGAACGGGAAGCTGACAAAGGAATAAGAGGCTCTGTCACAGTGCTAAGCTTGAACCGAGGCGGACCGCACGGTGTGAATCAAGGTCGAGCCTGTGCCGAGCCTTGCGGAGTCAGCTCGACATACATCTTCCAACGCTTGAAGTATAGTTTGTAAAGCACTGAATTTAAATTGCGTCGAGCAATCACCAATCTGTTACAAACAGCCGAAGAGGCCGTGCGCGCTGGGCGCCGGAAGGCAT
>CAYQDJ010000097.1:2649-11077 GCA_964416255.1 uncultured Nitrospira sp.
GAGCATCGGATCGCATTTGAGAAAGGAGCCGTCGGAGAGACGTTCACCGCCCTGGCCTCCAACACCGCCCGGTACAGGCGCCGGAAGGCATCGGACCATGGGCCGGTCTGGGAGGAGAAGCCGTCGGATTAGGAGAACCCGTCGCCCAACTGACCCCATTCGGCAAAGGAGGCTGCCATGCTCATGTGGATGACAATCGCCGTGATGCTGGTGACCGGTTTGTCAGTAGCACATGCTGAAGACCTGGGTCAGCTTAGCGCGAATCCTTTCGCGCTCGAGTCGACCGCCAATCCGTTCGGCGCGGGCAGCCCCTTTGCGCCGAACGGCATCAACAATCCCGTGAGCCCGTACGGCAGCCCCTTCAGCAACCGCTCGGCGACGAATCCCTTCGCGACAGATGCCCCAAGGCTCTATGACCAGCAAGGAAACTACCGTGGCAAACTTAGCGCGAACCCTTTTGATCCGGATTCAACCGGCAATCCCTATGGCCGTTACGGCTCGCCATACTCCGGCGAGTCGATCAATAACCCCTTCGGCGCCGGTAGTTCCTACACCTCCGGATCGCCGAACAATCCATATGGGAAAGGGTGGCGGATTGAGGGGAAGTAATAAGTTCAAAAATCATTCAGCCGGGTTCGAAGCAGATGTTTCGGCCGACCGAGAGGTTGCAGTTCAACGAGAAGCCAATCAGCCAAGGCCTGTTCACAGGGTGAGTTGCCGGCAAAACAGATCGACCGTCTGCTGAAAGAGAAAGAGCGCGGTGTCTTGCGGGGAGGCCGCCACCGCAGCCTGCGCACTCCCGCGAATGTCAGCCACGGCGAGGCCGTAGTGCCGAGCAACCAGCGACGCATCATCCAAATCGAGATCGGTGCCTCGGCGCAATTTGGCCAGCACGAAATCGATGGGAGCAAGGACTCGGACTCGAAGCTGTGGACGATCCACCACGGGTACGGCGCGGTCGCGGTAGCCGGGGGGCATGGCCACGATCGACCAACCGGAAAAGTTCTGGGTTAAATCGGCGGGAATTTGCTCATGCCGCAAAAACTCCGCCAGCGGCATCAGCGGGCCGTCCAATTCCCCGTCCACGTCCCGCGTTGCCCGGTTCGATACGCCGTAGGCCTGCAGGGCCAGGGCGCCGACCAGCAGCAAGTCAACGGATGCGCCCGTATCGGTGACATACCGGCTCAAGAGTTCAATGAGATGGTCAGTGGTGAGCGCAGGCAAAGTACACCGCTTCGGCAAAGACGCGATACTCCCGAAAGTCGATGGGACCAGGGTCGGTCGGCAATGGCGTCCGGTTAAACAGGTGCGTCAGCAGGCGGCGGTAGTGAGTGTACCATCGGCAGGCCGTCTGATAGGCCTCCTGGACGATCGGCTCGGAGTGCCAGGGTGTCAGATCAAGCCGGTCGTTCAGTAGGATCTCCAGCCATAGCACGCGCCGGACCCGGTCCGTGCGGAGCGCCTCTTCAACCGAGGAGACACCCAGATACGCGGGGAGCAGAATCAGCGGCTGGGAATGGATAGGGGCCGACATGCGCGGTAGTGTAGCACAGCCCTGACAAAAACGACGAAACCGCGATCGCCCATCTGTTGCCGAAGAGCAGGGGGATCGCTCCGAAGTGTGACTGCCGCTTCTTCAATTGATTGCCATTCGCCTCGATCCGTTTGTGCTTCGGTGGCTAAAAACGGAGGCCGCGAAGCGGCAGTTTCCCTATCAATCGCTCATCAACGATCTGCTGGCGAGGGAGATGAAAAAGGTCGGGTAGGTGACGTGAATGGCAGGGGAGCCTTGCCGAGGCACGCAATGACTGCTCCGATCGTCTTGGCTGACGACGTACGCGCGGTGGTGGCCTTTGCAGCTGCATCGGCAGAAGAAGACCTTCCGCTTCAAAGTGTGCCGGATGTTCCAAAATCTTCCCGCTCGACTCCAAGTTCTTCTGCCAACGCACGCCCACGATGTCGTGAGTTCCGCAGATAGAGACTACACGAAATGGTGGTCTGGTGCCGGATCTCGAATGACCAAAGACTGAACTAGAGGAGGTCTTTGAAGTGCTCTGGTGAGATTTTCGACGGCCTCGAGTATCTGCTTCAGCGTCCCTGGTTTGACCGCGTGATGGCGTGGGATGATGAGAAGGTGTTTGTCGTCGGGTGGGAGCCGGTCCTCAGCTTCTTGAGTCGTTCAACCACATTATTCAATGACGGTTCGTCGCGAAACCTCGAAGTCGCCCAGCGAGGTCCGCGACGCGATGAATACATCGCGTCAACGTTTGCGGACGCCGCCGAGATGGTGAGGTGGCCGTGTCTTGGCGAGCGGAGCCGTGAGGGTGGGAGGGATGCTTGAAACAGTATGTTGATCGACCGAGCGGCGAGCCCGCCTGCGTGGAGGCCGTAACCAGCGCTTCCAGGCTTATCGCAGCGGGCTATGATCCTCAGCGGTGGCTACAGGCACGCCGGACCCCGGCGGTGGATCACCGGGGTCTGGCGACATCGTTCATCGCTTCTTCAACCACCGAACGTCTGCTGTATCCGCTACCGTTCCTTTTTCTTGCTCTTCTCTTTCTCAGGCGCCGTGGTGGTGTTGAGTCTGTCACGAAGCTCTTGTTCGTTGGGGTTGAACCCGAGACCCTGCATGACATGAGGATCATCGAAGGCCGCCGCTTCCATCAGGGCCTTGTCGCCTACGGCATTGTCTTGACCCGGATCATTGGCGAGCGACTGGCCCGTGACCGGATCGACGGCCTTACCCATCGGATACCCCGGATGATTGGGCAACGTCGCCGGATTGGCCGCGGCCGGTGCGCTCGTCAGGACTAGGACGGCGAAGACTGTGAACAGGATCAGAGAGGTTTTCATATGCTACCTCCTTGGTAAGGCACGACATCGCAACGCCCACCGAGCAGAATGTCGGCGAGGGCGCAAGGGAGCAGGTGAAGGGGAACAGGGAGAAGCGTGAACGATAAAATAGACAGAGCCCCGGTCACACGACACCTCGGACTATGTTTCAGTCTGCGTCCCGCTATGAAACGTAGTCAAGCCACCCGCGCATGGAGAAGCGGTCTGTCGGTTGATCAGACTGGGCCCGACTCAATGGGACAGCTGCTGCCCCCCAGAGGCGCCGCACTTACCGACACAAGATCATGCACGGTTGGCGCCGCCTCATTGCCAATTCTGACTTGGGAGAAGATATCGATGCGGAAGCCGCATGGTTACACCGACCCGGTTACTGGATAGGACAAATCGGCACACCAAGCCAATCGCCTTAACATTCGGCTCATGCATCAGCCGTCTTCTACGACAGCGTCATCGGCTTTACCGTCTTGCATGCAGGCAAGCGCTTCGCACAGACAGCATAGCGCGGTCGCTGGACGCCGCAGCGGCGGCCGCCGGTCTGGTCGCAGCGGCGTATCGGCGGTGGCAGTCGAAGCGGTCATGAATAATGTGGGCTAGGGTCCAGGTACGACTACCAGTTCAGGTATTCGGATGAATACGGTGGAGAGCATTTTGGTGCGATGCTGCGTTGACTCCTCATGTATCGAGGTGTAGCGTCATGAGTATGCTCCGGGTGACGCCGGTGCCCCGGCCACGCGTCTGATCTCACAGCCCGGTGCGCCACTGCGCACCGCTGATCCGGTGGGTATTCCCGCCCTCCAGTCGTGTCAACTGGTCCGCTAGACACACAGCGTTGCGAGTCAGGAAAAACAGTCGTCCGCAGTTCATTCCATTCATAAATGAGGAGGTTGTCATGAAAATCAGAGCCGTCATCTGGAGCACGGTGCTGTTCTGCTCGCTATTCTTCCTATGGTCCGTCTCCGTGCCGACTGCGCAGGCAGCACAGTCCAAGACCAAGCAGGCCAAGCCGGAGTCATCCGCCGCGAAGCCGGGTCGCGCGGACGTGGCTCCTGCCAGCCAACGGCAGGAAAACAAAGGAGCGAAACCGGTGGAGAATCCGCTGAAGGCCTGTCTGTCAAAAATTCCGCAGGACAGCAGCGCGGGACAGCGACTCTTGGCCGAACAAGGCTGCCGGAGCGAACAGGAAGTCCGCTCGTCGAGACATGGCGCCCCCCAATTCTAAAGAGGCAAGTCGCAGGGGGTCTGCAAGTTGATGCGGTGCGAGCGGAGGGCTGGGACTCCGCTCGCAGCCAGGTGAGCTTGGCCGACAGATCAATGGGCCTGAGAGACCAGTTCGACGTTTCTTCTCCTTCTGTTTCGTCTGTTCCATCCAAACTCCTGTGTCTCCCCGAGTTCAATGTGGGAGCAGAGGTTCGACCTTTTCTCTCCACCTCGGCCTAACTCACTCTGCGGACAGTTTTTCCGGTCTTCGACCAGTCATATGACGGGCAGTATCTCAGAGGTCCACGGCGCGGCGCCGGCATGTTCAGCTGCGAGTGAAAGACAAACAGTGTGTTTCCTTCTTTCGCAGGGCATGACAGAGGCGACAGATGCCGACTGTGCTTCGGGTAAGGGGCTATCGGTTCGCTCCGGCAGCGGCGAAAATTGCAGTGGCGTTTTACCAGATCGCCGCAGGGAACTTCTCGAATGTGAAGGGGGTAGGCGCCGGCGTGTATGAGCGCAAGATCGACTTTGGACCAGGCTACCGTGTGTATTTTGGTAAGGACGGAGAGCAACTCGTGATTCCCCTGGCGGAAGCAGCAAGCAACGCCAACAACAGGCAATTGGTACGGCGAGAAGGAGATGGGCTGACTACCGACGGCGAAACGCTACACCGCGCGCTTCAAGGTAATGGGGGGGTGGGATGGCACTGACAAGAGATTTCAAAGACACGGTGACCTTACGCGTGCAGAGAGATGCACGATTTCGAGAGGCGCTGTTTGCCGAGGCGATGAATGCCTATCTCGAAGGCGAGCTCACTGCCGGCAAGGTTATCCTCCGCGACCTTGTCAATGCGACGTTGGGGTTTGAGGAATTAGCCAAAGAGATCGGTAAACCGACTTTCTCGCGAGTCCCGCGCGTCCCGCTCTGAAATACCGGTTTGCCGAAACAAAAGGCTTGTAGTACAGTAGCGTCATACTCGTGAGGAGGGGGCGATATGCCGTTAACGGTGCGTGTGGATGTGAAGACAGAACAGTTGCTCGAGCGGCTCGCTCGCAAGCGGGGGAAGACAAAATCCGAGGTCATCCGCGAGGCCATCGGAGTGCTCGCCAAGGAGGTTGAAACCCAAGAGGCGACGGAACATCCATATGACAAAGTGCGAGACCTCATCGGGAGCGTGCACGGAGGCCCTGCAGATCTCTCAATGCGGACTGGAGAGAAGTTCCGCCGCGCGCTCACTGAGCGACGCAGGAAATCCTGACGATGATCTTAGTCGACGCCGGGCCGCTCATCGCGCTCATCCACAAGGACGATACGAATCATCTCCGGTGTGCCGAGGCCATGAAGTCTATCACCGAGCCGTTGGGGACCGTATGGCCGGCCTTCACCGAGGCGATGTATTTATTGAGCTTTTCCTGGAAGGCCCAGGAAGCACTGTGGGAGATGGTCGAGCGGGGCGTCGTTGAGCTGCTGGCTCTGGAAGACCGCGACGTTATAAGAATAAGAGACCTGATGAAGAAATACAGGGATCTTCCGATGGATCTGGCCGATGCCGCGTTAGTCGCCGTGGCCGAACGCGAGAAGATTCGCCGCATGTTCACTCTAGACCGTCGAGATTTTGAAGTCTACCGCCCTGCGAAGCTCAACCGGTTCATTCTTCTGCCCGAATAGCTCTCCTCCCTCCTTCAAGCCCAATTCACCCCTCAAAACGGTCCCTTCGGTGTGACCTTGGATGTCACGCGGGGGGAGTAACCTCTGGTTTATCTGGTTTCAGACTGCCAGAAACCTGGGGAGAGGAGGTCGCCATGCGACAGGTCATGGTAGGCATGCTGATCGGGAGCATCTTCACGGGCGGGCTCTCGCTGGCGGGGAATCTTTACGATTCGAAAGGCAACGTGCAAGCGCCCGCGGGGGAGCTATGACTACTTCCGTCAACGGCGGCAGCAGTTGGACATTCAGCACATGCGGAAAGCAGCCCTGCTGAGAGGCGAGCCATCGGCCCAGGCCCATAAGTGATTTTTGGTGCCAAACGAGCTATGGTTGCCTTCACCGAGGGACGGAGCACAGGACTGCATGAGTGACGAGCTGGAGGTTCTCAAAGATGTGGTGTGGCGGTTGGAGGAATCCGGGATCTCTTATATGGTCACCGGCTCCATGGCGGCAAACTTTTATGCCACCCCTCGCATGACCCGCGACATTGACATCGTCGTGGACCTGCCCGAGCAAGACATCGACCGAGTCACGAGGCTCTTTGAAGGCGAGTACTATATCGACCGTGATATGGTTCAACGAGCGGTGCGGGATCAGTCCATGTTTAACATGATTCAGAACGCGCTGGTGATGAAGGTCGACTGTGTCGTCAGGAAAGACACTGAATACCGACGAGCCGAATTTGCGCGCAGACGCATGATCCCCCTCGACGGGCAAGAGGTTGCGATCGTGTCACCCGAAGACCTGATTCTTTCGAAATTGGACTGGGCGAAAGACAGCCGCTCGCCCCTGCAGTTCGAAGACGTCCGGAATCTCCTGCGGTCCGTCCCCGATCTCGATCAGCCCTATCTCCTCAAGTGGGCGGAGCGGTTGGGGCTCCTATCGCTGTATCGAGAGGTGTCGGCATGAATGATACCCTGCCTGAAGTGGACCGGCGCTATCGCGCCATGCTCTTGGCACGCTCCGGGGAAGAACGACTCAAAATGGGGTGCGCCATGCGAGACACGGCGCGGGCCTTCGTCGAGGCGGCGATTCGCGAACGACATCCGCGAGCATCCCTCACCATGATCCGGAAGGAACTGTTTCTCCGCTTCTATGGTCATGAGTTTGATGCCGGCACGCGCGCGAAGATTCTTGCGGCGATCGAGGCGGGGGGGCAGGACTAAAACAGTTTTGAATGTTGAGTTTTCAGTGTTGAGTTTCGACAGACGCAGCGTGCCAGAGGCGTGATTTCTCAGGGGGAAAGGGGTAATCTTCGCCGCACAGCCATGGAACGGACGCTTCAGATCCTCAATGAACTCGAGCGGAATGGAATCATGAGCCGGTATGCCATCGGCGGCGCGATGGGAGCGACGTTTTACACGGAACCGGTCCTCACCTTTGATCTCGACATCATCGTGCTCTTGCCTGAGACGCGAGCAGGACGGCTGGCGCTCGCTCCGCTGTATGATGCACTGCGTGCGAAGGGGTATGCCGAGGAAGCCGAGTGCGTGCTCATCGAAGGCGTACCGGTGCAGTTTCTGCCTGCCTACAATGCGCTCCTGGAAGAAGCCTTGCGTGAAGCGACCGAGACCACTACCAAACCACAGCGACCCGAGTCCTACGGGTTGAGCACTTAATCGCAATGTGCCGTCAAACCGGCCGCCCCAAAGACCGCGAGCGCGTCCGAATACTGCGAGAGCAGACCATTGTTGATCAGACATATCTGGCCGACATCTTGCGGCGGCATCGGTTGGAAGAGAAATGGACGGAATGGACGACGTGAGTCCGGAATCGAGCAACTATACCGTGCGAAGGAGGCCAGACGGGCAGAGCTGGCGGCCTTGCCGTTTCATGAAAAGGTGCAGGTCATTGTGCAGATGCAGCGGATGGCGGCGCCGATCCTGCGCGCCCGAGGCAAACACGTGCGCGTGTGGACGCTTCCGATGGATCAGTCTGTGGAGCCGAACTAAAAGATTCTCAATGCTGAATACAATGCTCGATGAGATTCCAGGAACGCAAAAATTATCAGTTCAGTTTTCAATGCTCCTTTCATCGCGTAATCTAAGCGCAACATTGAATCATACGAGGCCTGACCCAAGAATTTATCACCATGAATATTGATAACTGAGACATTGAACATTAAGCATTTCAGAATTGTGGTCTTGGTCCTCATTCACTCACTGACCGTTCTCGCCCACGCGCAGGTCTCCACTCCCAAAAAAGAACCACGCCCTCAATCGTTGCAGCCGATGAATCGTCCGATGGACGAACTCGGCGTCACCGGCCACGACACCACCTTGTGCAGCGACCGCTGGTATTCGTGCAGTACCTATGATCGCCTGCAATTCGACCAAAAGTATCCCGGCGTGCCGATGAACGAGTTGCTCCGCTTCGGCGAGCCGGATTGGCCTGATCGTGACCGTGGCCCGAGAGACAGCGACCGCTTTCGCGACTCGTTGGACTATCATGATCGGTTGGACAGGGATTGAAAGGTGAATGCTGACCGTTGAGGAGCGACGCAGGCTGGCACGCGATCGGTCGGCTAGTAGGGTAGGCGTTGCGCTCCGGACGGTCGAGTTGCGTGCACAAACTCATTTTTGGCGAGACAAGAGGACGGCTCACTATTACTGGCCCGGGTTTGACGGACACCTCAAAAGGGGGCACGATGGCTCCCGCGGAGGTGGGC
>CAYQDJ010000098.1:0-10850 GCA_964416255.1 uncultured Nitrospira sp.
CACCGCCGCCGACGGCGTTGCCGGCACGGCGCGCTTGTTCGAGGCCCGCACGCGCCAGCGCGTCCGCCCGTTCGTTGTCCGGGTGCCCTGCGTGGCCGCGAACCCAGTGCCATTTCAGCGTATGGACGGCTGCCAAGGCATCGAGGCGCCGCCATAAATCCTCGTTCTTGACCGGCGCTTTGCCGGCCGTCTTCCAGCCGCGCCGCTTCCAACTATGGATCCATTCGCTGATGCCTTTCTGGACATACTGCGAATCGGTGTAGATGCAGGCTTCAACCGGCAGGGTGAGCGACTGCAAGGCCTCGATCACGGCCAGCAACTCCATGCGATTGTTCGTGGTCGCGGGCTCGCCGCCGCATAGCTCCGTTTCTCGCTCACTCCCACGCAGCAACACGCCCCAGCCGCCCGGACCGGGATTGCCGCTACAGGCCCCATCGGTAAAGATTTCAATCATGGCCACACATCTCCATTGGTGAGCGATCGAAGCGCCGCCGGTCGCAGGAGTTATACGCCGGCATCAACGGCCTGCCAAGTTAAAAAACGACCCAACCCTTTGCATAATGTAGGACCAAGCCGGCCTTCGCTTACGGCTCCGCCACACAACGCTGAGCTGACGCGGAGCCGATCGGCGAGAACTTCCTTGTCAGTCTCATATACTCCTCGAAGGGTAGGCTCTCACGACCTTTCAGGAATTACCTTCCTGGAGAAGTGATGGGTCGGTCAAAGTGGACGGAGATGCCGAACACAAAGAGTTGGGAGGAATATTCCCCCCGAATGTGGTCGGTATGCATCGTCGCGCGATTATATTTAAACTCCCCGAATACGGCCGTGCGTGGCGTGACGTAGTACCGGGCTCCGGCGATGAGATTCACGCCTAGACTGACATGCGTTTTGCTGGTCGTCGAAAAGAACAGTGCCGGCCCGATTCCGCCGTATGGTTCAAGCTCCGTAACGAGGGAAGGGCTCCGTACAATTGCGTTGATGGCCCATGTCGTCAACTGGACGGGCGATCCCGGCAGCGTGTCGGCGAACACCCGGTTGGGCACCCCGCCCACAGCGGTCTGCTGCTTAATGTTCAATTGGGACGTAAACGCTTCCGTCTCCAGGCCGAACCATTCCCGTTTGTGAAAGAAGTACCCGATCCTTGCCCCATAAAACGGGGATCCTTTTTCCATATCAACATCAGCAATTCGGGCGTCGGTCACCCCTCCTGCGAGGGTGGGACTACTGACAGTGGCATTTGACAAGCTGCCCGGCAGCGTCACGCCTGCCTGCCCTGCGACATACCACTCTCCTTGCGCGGGAAGCACGACGAGATACCCGCTCACGAACAGATACAGGAGCGCGGCCAAGAGGCATCGGGCCGAAACCATTCTCATCATATGCAGTGGCTGCTTCAAGGATGTATGCGTCTCTTCCAAGCATGACGATACGCCGCTCAGTCCTACCGACTGAGATACTTCTCGTAATTGGTATGGCTGATTATCCAGGTTTCATGGTCGATTCCGGCATCCCCTCTATCGGAGTTGTCCGAAGGATCGCTCGAAAAACTCCTTCGTCAATCTCATGTGCTCCTCGATGTCCGTCTGCAGGTGTCTTGCGCCGGCTTGCCAGTCGTCCGTGGTGTAGCCGATGCGGCGGGCGAGGAAGATGAAGTCGTCGGAGTCGGGACGGGGCAGGACCAAGTCTTTGGCGTTGCCGCGCACGATGCGGAGGCCGTCGATCAGCATGCGGAAGAACAGATAAGCTTTTCGGAGATGTTCGCCGTCCTGCCGCGTGACGAGCCCGTTCTCCACCAATCCTGCCAGCGCCTGCATGGAATTGGGCGTGCGCAGCATGACGTGCCGATGGCCGTGCAGGATTTGCAGATATTGGATGGCGTACTCGATATCGACGAGGCCGCCGGGGCTGTGTTTGACGCTGACCGTGCCGCGGTCGACGAGCTGCAAGAGTTGTTGGCGCCGGAGGTCCAGAGCCGTCGCAAGCTCCCAAGGGGCGCCGCTGTAGACGTAGCGGTCGCGATGGGCCTCGACCTGTTTGCCGAGGGCGGGATCGCCGGCCACATGCCGGAGTTTGATCATGGCTTGCCGCTCGAACGGCGCGGCCGAGCCGCTGGGGCTGTAGTACTGCACGATTTCGTCCAGGGGATTGGTGAGCGAGCCTTTGCCCCCGTGCGGGCGCAACCGGACGTCGAGGTGGAAGATGCCTTCCTGCTTGGCTTCGATCCACTGAAGGAACTCCTGCGCCAACCGCTCGAAGTACTCGCTGTTTTCGATTCCCTGCTTGGCCGCCGAGCGCCCGGCGCCGCCGTAGACGAAGAGCACTTCGATGTCGGAGGCATAGCCGAGTTCCCGCCCGCCGAATTTGCCCATGCCCAGCACGGCAAAGGGACAGGGCTTCTTGTTCGCCAGGCGAGGCGTGCCATAGAGTTTCGCCACCTTGGCTTGGCAGTCCCGCAGGCTGCGGCTCACGATGACTTCGGCCAGTTCCGTCAGGGCCTGCGAAAAGTCGGCCAGGCTCGAGGACTCGAGCATGTGTTTCATGTCGATCCGGAAAAGCTCTTGGTCTTTGAACCGATTGAGGGCTTCCTTTTTCGCGGCGTCGGTTGTGGCGCGGTTGACGAGGCGGTCGAGTTCTTTGCGAAGCGTCGCCTGCGGCTTGATCAGGGGCGCCTCGCGATAGTCTTGGAGCAGGGGCAGCAAGTTGCCGTGTTGCCGGCGCAAAAAATCTTCCCATAAAAAATCGCTGGTGCCGAGCAGGCGGGCGAGCAAAGGAAAAGTCTTCTTGTCGCTGAGAAAGGCAAGGGTCGCCCGTTGGGCTTTGCTTGTCGTGTCCTGCACGATGAGGTCGAGAAATTGATCGAAGGCCTCCAGCGCCTTGGCCGGGTCGGGCGCCCAGGTCAGCGCATGGGTAAATTGTTTGATGAGGACGGCCGTGAGGCGCAGGTGCTGCTGATCGAGCGGGTCGGTGAGTTTCTGCCCGTGGCGGTTGCGCACGTAAAACCGGTCGTGGAGCTTGCCGTCCTCGATCGCGATTTGCGCTTTGGCGATATAGATATTGCGCATGGCCAACGCATTGGCGAAGGCATAGAGAAAGGCGGGCGTGTCGTCCGACCGGATGTCCATGAGGGTGTCGGCCGGCGACTGGCTGTTGTCGAAGGTGATCTGGACGGTGTGGAGCAGGCCGCTGAACGAGCCGCGGCGTTTCCCCAGTTGCTCCACCAGATGGCGATTGACGGTCTGGCGCGCCTCCTCAATGCGGCCCGCGTGAAGCAGCGTGATCATGGCGGTGAGTTCCGCGATCAGGCGGTCTTGTTCCTCCGGGCCAAAGGCCACCCCCCGCACCGGCTGCACGCGAAAGACATCGACGATCTTCTTCCGGGTCAACCCGGGCCGCGTCGGCTTGGAACGAAGATCGCTCGAACTCGACGGGAGGGCGCCTTCGGCGAAGGTATAGATCCGGCCTTCCTCGATATTGAGGCCGAAAGCGGACAGGAGACCGCAGATCGTCGCGAACTCGGAAAAGTAGTCGTAGGCCACGAGCGTCAATTCGAGCCGCTGGCCGGGCTGCTCGGTGATGGAGACGTCGCAGGGATGGTCGGGCGTGAGCGTCGCCGCCATGCGGATGTGATGGGCGATGACCGCCGGCGGGAACCGGTGAAAATATTCCGGATCCATGCGGCCGAGGAAGTCGTGCAGAATGTCCGGTGCGACGTCCTGGCAGAGCGGCGTCACGGCCTGGAGGACCTGCTCGCGATCGGTCGGCATGGTCGGCCAGTATACCTGAAGGCCGTTTCATTGTGCGCGGGAGAACGCGCCAGTATAATGCCGCGCCAGGATGAGCAGGGTGTTCCAACAGGGTGCCGGCGTTCGCAGTCACCGGTCTGCCGGTGGTCGCGGTGAGGCCTGTCGTGGGTGCTAAGCGCACATCCAAACGGGCTGGCGATCGGCCGACCCAGCCTTTTCCGCCATTGTCCTCCAAGCCGGATCCCACCCCTGTGCTGCTGGCGACGGAGCGCAAGCCGGGGCAGGCGGCTGCGATTCTCTCTGCCTATGGCTTGCGCGATCCGGACCAGGCCGACCGCAACCTGCAGGCCATGGCGGGCGACCCTCATCAACGTCGCCAGCTGGCCGAGATTCTGCCCTTATTGCTGGACTCCGTCGCCAGGACGGCCGATCCCGACCAAGCGCTCAATCATTGGGAACGGCTGCTGGATAACGTCACCCGCTCCTCCTTTCTCGATTATCTGCGCGCGTCGCCGCGCATGCTGGAATTGGTCTGCACCATTTTTGGAAACAGCGATTCGCTCGCCTTTACCATGATCCGCGATCCGATGCTGGTCTATTGGTTGGCCGAGGAACATGTCCTGTTGAAGCCCCCGACGCGAGCCGGGATGGAGCAGTCGCTGCGGAAGAGCCTCGGCCATCTCACGATGAAGGAATTGAAATTGGACCTGCTGCGGCGGTTCCGCCGCCGGGAGATGCTGCGGATCGGCGTGCGCGATCTGTTGCGGTTGGCCGATGTACGGGAAACCACGGCGTCCTTGTCGGATCTCGCCGGTGTCCTCATTCAGGCGGCCTATGACGTCGTGAACGCGGAACTGCGCCGGCAGTATGGCGTGCCGATGCATAAGACCCGCCAGGGCCGGTGGGTCGAAACCGGATTTGCCGTGATGGGGATGGGAAAACTCGGCGGGCACGAGTTGAATTACAGCTCCGATGTCGACCTGATTTTCGTGTATGCGTCCCACGATGGCGAAACGAAAACGCCGCGCGGCCGCTCGGGGGACACCCCCGCCGCGGTCGGCATTTCGAACGAGGAATATTTCGAAATTCTCTCCCGCGAGCTGACCAAAGCCCTCACCGAACAAACACGAGAGGGCTATGTCTTTCGGGTGGACCTTCGTTTGCGCGCGGAGGGGTCGGTCGGACAACTCGCACGATCACTGGACGATTATCGACAATACTACCGCACCCGCGGGCAGGTGTGGGAGCGGCTGGCGCTGCTCAAAGCGTGGCCGGTTGCCGGTTCTGGGGACGTCGGGCGGGCATTTCTGACGCTGGTCAAGCCATTTGTGCTCGGGACTGGGACCGCCATGGATCTTGACGCCGCGTTGATCGTCGTGCGTGACGTTCGGGCGGTGAAGGAACTGATCGATGCGAAAATGGCGGATCGCGGGCATGAGCAGCGGAATGTGAAGTTGGGCACCGGAGGCATCAGGGAGATCGAGTTTCTGGTGCAGACCGTTCAGGTGTTGGCCGGCAAGCGGATGCCGGCGCTCTTGGACCGCAGCACCCTGGGCGCGTTGGACCGGTTCGTGCGCCGCGCGCTTCTGTCGAAACGCGAGCGGGATGAATTGACGTCGGCCTATCTGTTCCTGCGCGATGTGGAACATAAACTCCAGATGGTACACGATCTCCAAACACACGCCCTCCCGGTGAGCGGCGAAGAATTGGAACGGTGTGCGATCCGGATGGGCTATGAGTGCGAGGATCGTGCGACTGGCGTGGAGCGATTCCGCACCGACCGTGCACGGTATATGGAGGTCGTCAACCGCCTGTTTCGGTCCCTGTTTTATCAGCCGGCGTCCTCGACGCTCCTCCAAGCCAGCCTGCGGGCGGGACGGCCGCGCCGGGGATCGTAGGGACCGGTATCGTGTGATTTCAGCGTGCCCGGATAATGGCGTCGTGCAGATGGCTGGCCGCACAATCCTTCTTGAGGAACGCCGCGGCGCCGGCCGAGATCATGGCCTGTTCCACCTGGGCCGAGTCCTGGACTGAGATGGCAATGACGGCGGTCGACGGACAGTCGTGTTTAATTTGTTTGGTGGCGGCGATGCCGTCCAGCCGCGGCATATTGATGTCCATCACCACGACATCCGGGTGGCGTGTCCGGGCCAATTTCACCGCTTCCAGCCCATCGCCCGCTTCGCCCACGACTTCCAGATCATGATACCCCTCCAGGATACTGCGGAGTCCTTTCCGGACCATGGCGTGATCGTCAACTAGCAGCACCCGTAACCGTTGGGTCGTGGTCGCCGACTGGCTCTCGTTGCGATCTGAAGTGGGCGGCGATCCGCAAGGTACGGTAAGGGTGACTGTGGTTCCCTGTCCGGGATTCGAGCGGATGTCCATGCGTCCATGTAACAAGGCCATCTGTTCGCTCACGCTGAATAATCCGAACCGCTCGTGTGGGTCGTGGAGATGCACGCCGTCATGGGAGGTAAATCCTTGGCCGTCGTCGTGCACGGCCATCCGGAGATGTCCGTTCGGCGCATAGCCGACCGTCAGGGTGGCGCGTTCGGTTGCGGCGTGCCGGCGTACATTCTCCAACAGTTCGCGTACGGCCTGAAACAAGATGATTGCCTCGTGGGAGTTCAGCACGGGTGGTGGAGATGGAAGGCGCAGGGTTACGATAAGACCCTGGTGCGTCAGGTGCGCGGCGAGCCATTGCAGGGCCGGCTGAAACCCTTGTTCGTGCAGCACGGGGGGCGTCAGATTCTTGGCGAAGTCATCTGTAAATTTGACGGCTTGATCCATGACCTGATCGATATCGTGCAGGAGCGCGCTGATGCTGGCGGTCGTGGTTTGCCGGATGACATGGCTGAGTTTCATGCGGCCCAACGACAAGGGTCGGGCGAGATGGTCTTGGAGGTCGTGCGCCATCTGTCGTCGTGCCTGTTCCTCAGTGACCACATGATCCGCCGCGACAGAGCGAAGTTTGTCGAGCGACTGCTGCAGCGTGTCCCGGTGCCGCTCGAGGCGGCGTTGCCCGGCCAGAGCTCCCGCCGCGCCTTCCAGCGTCGAGGCCCACAAGTGACTCACGATCTGCAGCAGGGCCGCTGCTTCGCTGCTCCACCCTTGGGCGTCCCGGGTCAGGAACGATAGGGTGCCTCTGAGCTGCTCCCGGCAAAGGAGGGGGAAGCAGAGGTAGCCGGTGATGCCAAGCGTTGCCAGCGGTACCGTGCTCTCATCTGATTGATGCGGCAGACAACGATGAAGGACGGGCTGTCGATGGCGGATGACCTGCTGGGAGATGCCTTGACCCGCTGCCAAGGCTTCATGTGACAGGGTGGGAGCTTCGGTTTGAGACGCTTCAGCCCAGCCAGACGCCGTCAAACTGAGGTGTTGGTCGTCGGCGACCGTATACCATGCATACCCCGCCAATCCGATTAGCCGGGCGAGTCGATCGACCTTGGCATCGAACACTCGGGAGGGGTCATCCTCAGCGAGAAGGCTCGGCGCCATGTCGGCGAGCAGGCCAAAGCATTCGGACAGCGTATCGGTCGGCTCTTGGCGGTACGGGGGTTGATCACACAGCATGAAATCACTGCGGGTGATCCTATCAGGACCTGAGGCCGACCTCTATTAAGAAAAGGGGTTACTGAGAACGCCTCATCCTTCGGCCGACTCAGAATCCGCTTTTGGTTTATTGATCAAATGTTTGTCCGCCCGAATCAGAGATGGCAGCAGAACGTCCAGATCGAGTAAAGCCAAGTTAGTGCCCGCGCCATCTTCCTGAATGTGCGATGGCTGTCTAGGACAACTGCGTCTCAAACAAGAGCGTGGCACAGCCAGCCCGCTTGTGAGTGCGAATTCCCTTCTGTAAGCGTCCCACAGTCCCTTCTCGTGAACAGGAAGCCCGCGGGTAACACGTCTGTGAGTCGATGGATGTGACGGTGAAGCTGCTCGGGCCAGTGGCCGACGAAACTGGCCCCACCGGCGTTGCCTATCAGCTTCAGCCCTACAGAAAGTATGTCCTAGGGCTTCCCCTGCTCTCGCCTGGATAACTTCGGTTCTAAGATGTCCCCGCTTGACCGAAAGGAGGGCTGCGGCAGGCACGAGGTTTTCGATGCTAGAAATGGCGAGCCGGCAACTCTTCAAAGCGAAGACATCACAGAACGCAGAGAGGTGGAGAGCACGAGGGCCCATTTGGCGGCCATTGTGAACTCTTCCGATGTGCCATCCTGAGCACGGACGTGGATGGCGTGATTCAGTCCTGGAACATCGGGGCCGAACGAATCTTCGGCTATACGCCCGAAGAAGCGATTGGCAACCACGTGAGGTGTCTCATTCCGTTGGACAGGCAGGAAGAGGAGCCAATCCTTCAGCGCATTGTGGCCGGTGAACGAATCGACCACTATGAAACCGTCCGCTGGCATAAGGATGGCGGGTTGATTGACGTATCGTTGACGGTTTCGCCCATGCGTAATGGCCAAGGGCAGATCATTGGGGCCTCAAAAATAGCCCGGAATATTACAAGGCAGAAGCTCGCCCACCATCGCGAGCAACAACTCTTCAGACTCGCGACGGCGGTAAACCGGGCGCTTGCATTGCCGGAGCTCTACGAGCAAGCCCTCGATGCCATCACGTTATCTTTGGGATCTGACTGTGGATGCTCTTTGCTGGTCGAGACTTAGGCGATGCCACCATTGCCGAATACTGTGTCGATATCACCGAGCGCAAAGAAGCCCAACTTCGCTTGGAGCGTTTTTCAGAGGACCTGGAACAGCAGGTCCCGGCACGGACGGCGGATGTTGTGGAAACCCAAGAGCGATTGCGAGCGCTCGCGACCGAACTCAACTTGGCGGAGCAACGGGAAAGAAAGCGGCTCGCCGCAGAGCTCCATGACCACCTTCAGCAGACGTTGGTGCTGGGAAAATTTAAGGTCGGTCAGGCGAAACGCCTCGTCCAAACGGTGCCTGAGTGTATGAACATTATACGAGAGTTCGATGAGGTGCTCACGGAGGTGTTGACGTATACACGGACACTCGTGGCTGAACTCAGCCCACCGGCCTTAAGGGAGCACGGCCTCGCTGCCGGACTGCGATGGTTAGCCGAGTACATGAAGAAGCACGATATGACCGTGCTCATCCAGGTGCCTGAGGAATTTGATCTGAAGCTTCCCGAGATCAGGCCGTCTTGCTGTTCCAATCGGTCCGAGAACTGCTCATTAATTCGGCGAAACATGCCCAGACGGATCACGCCTCCGTGACGCTGCGTCGTCATGAAGACTATTTACTCCTTCAGGTGCAGGATGACGGTCAGGGATTTGATGTGTCCCACACCACGGCCCCCAATGAACAGTCTTCACGTTTCGGCTTGTTCAGTATTAAGGAGCGTATGAAAGCGCTCGGAGGGTCGTTTGCGATTGAGTCTGTACTCGGAGAAGGAACCACGGCCGTGCTCACCTTGCCACTCGTATCCCGGCCGAGATGCATCTCCAGAACGGCCAGACAGTATCTCGCTCAGAACATGCACAGAATCGCCACGCAGTGAACGCGGCTTCCTCCTCGGTCGATGTTGGAGCAGTGTGGACATTGTCCTGGTTGGAGAAGCGAGGGACGGACACGAAGCCATCGACGTTGTGGACCAACTGCGTCCTCAGGTCGTCGTCATGGATATCAATATGCCGCGGCTCAACGGCATCGAGCGACGGCCCGCATTAAAGAGCAGTATCCGGATACCTGCATTATTGGGCTTTCGGTGAACGCGCAAGACGAGAATCAGGACGCGATGAAGCGGGCAGGAGCGACCCTCTTGATCACCACGCGATCCGCACTGGATTAGGTCTCCCTTCATTATCCCTTGCCAGGTGAGATATTGGCTGAATGTACCTCAAACTTGGAAGCCCGCACGGCATGCACATGATCTGATAAGTGGCCGGTTGCGAGGGTGAACACTGAAGCTTGGTCGTGGCGATCACCGAGTGTCGAGGTCAAATCGGTATAGAGCAGATCGCGGTCGCTGGCGAGTGAGAGGTAGGGTTCGGCGAACCCCGGTCCCGAATCTTCGGGCTCGGTCTTGTCGCCCCAGCAGGTGACCCGCACCCAGCTCCGGCCGGATTCCGGTCGTAGAGCCGCACCTGCGCCACTTGGCGGGCCGGGCCGGCCCTCGCCGTGCAGTTCCCGCTCGATCCGACTTCGATGATCACGTGCGCCTCTCTTGCGGCAGCCGGTATGCTGCTGCGAGAGCCGGGCGTCAAACACGACGGGCCCGGCGGTGTTCCCGCCGAGCCCGTCATGCGTCACTCCGAGCTACCAGCTTAGGCTACGAGCTCTTTGTTTTCTCCTAGTACATCCCTTCCATTCCATGGCCGTGCCCATGGCCGCCACCCATCGGTTCCTTCTTTTCTTCGGGGATGTCGGTGATCATCACCTCGGTGGTCAGCATCAGGGCCGCCACGGATGCCGCGTTCTGCAAAGCGGTACGCGACACCTTGGTGGGATCGATGATGCCGGCCTTGATCATGTCCACATATTCTTCCGTCGCCGCGTTATAGCCGCCGTTGGTGTTCTTGTCATTGCGCACTTTCTCGACAATGACCGAGCCTTCCATTCCGGCGTTGATCACAATTTGGCGGATCGGCTCTTCCAGCGCGCGGCGGATGATGTTGACACCCACCTGCTGCTCGGGGATGAGCTTCAGGCTGTCCAGCGCGTTAACGCAACGGAGATACGCGGTGCCTCCGCCGGGGACGATCCCCTCTTCCACCGCCGCCTTGGTCGCGTGGAGCGCGTCCTCGACGCGGGCTTTCTTTTCCTTCATTTCGGTCTCGGTCGCCGCACCGACGTTGATGACCGCCACGCCGCCGACGATTTTCGCCAGCCGCTCCTGGAGCTTCTCGCGATCGTAGTCGGAGGTCGTTTCCTCAATCTGGGCTTTGATCTGCTTGACGCGGCCCTCGATCTTTTTCGGATCGCCGTACCCTTCGACGATCGTGCTGTTGTCCTTATCGATCGTCACGCGCTTGGCGCGGCCGAGGTCGGTCAGCTTGACGTTCTCAAGCTTGATGCCGAGGTCTTCCGAAATCACCTGGCCACCGGTGAGGATGGCGATGTCTTCCAGCAT
>CAYQDJ010000099.1:0-10763 GCA_964416255.1 uncultured Nitrospira sp.
GCTGCGGGCGTCGCCATCGGGGCGGCCGCCGGTGGAGGACTCGGCCTGCTCATCGGAGTGGTCGGAGGGGCCTACAAGCCGCTGGTGCCGGACCTGCCCTATGCCGACGCCGTTGTGCGGTGTTTATCCGAAAAGGGGTATGAGGTCAGCGGATGGGAGTGAACCGGCGAGGAGCATGTCCGACGTGGCCCTTCGTGACGAGGCGAAGGAGGTGCGGGGAGCTGCGAGGCCGCAGGCCCGGAAAAACCGGAGGTGTACTCGCTGTAATACATTGAGGATCTTTTCTGGTCGAGAACAACGCAGATGGCTGCAGGTCGTTCGCCACAGTAGAAGTGCAATGTCGGACAGGCTCCTAAAAGGATCGGGACGCCGTCAGTCCTTGTTGATGACCGGCAGTGCCTTGTGTTTGAGGGCCCGGCCCTTTTCAGGCGTCGGATCGGACACTACGCCATAGACCTCTCGTCCCTCGTGGCCTTCCGGTAGATATTCCGTGATCGGCATGCCATCGTCTCTGACAAACAAGAGACAATGGCAGTACTTGTAGATCTGCATCTCGTCGCAGGCGCAGATCCAGCGGCGCAATTTGGCCTCGGCCTGCTTGTCCTTATAAAAGTTGCAGGGGCACAGCGGTTTGCCGAGTTCGTCCACGTGCATGGCCAAGCCTTTGACGACCGCGTCGGTGACGGCGGGATTGGGATGCATGGCGGTGCCGCTTTTTTCCGCGAACCCCTTCACATATTTCCACATCTTGTCGAGACTCTCTTGAGTGGGGTCGGCCATCACACCATCCTTTCCTTGACGGGAGGCTCCAGTTTACAAGCGCTGGGCGGTTCTTTACAATCCGAGCCTTTGCACGATTGAGACGCCTGTGGATGATGAACAAGCCAAAGCTCGGTTAGAACGTCGGTTGGCCGAGGAGTTGGGTGGCCTCGCGGCCATCCAACTGATGGCACGGCTGGCCTCCTCTCCGGTCCGACAGCCGCTTGCGGCAGTCCTGATGTGCCTTGAAGACCTGGACGAACGGTCTAGGAAAGCGGGCAAGGCTGCCGTTGAAGCGTTGCCAGACTTGGACCAGCGCGGCAGGCTCTCGCACGTGGTGGCCTGGCTCGACCTCGGGGTGGCGTTGGCCGACCAGTCCGGCGCCATGGCGTTGAAGTATTTCAAAGAGAGTCCCCTCATTCTCGGAGTGATCGAGCAGGTGGAGGCGCAAGAGGCGGTATTGGCCATCGGCCTGGATATGGCCGAACACGATGCGAATGTCACGCTTGAGTATCTGCGGACCGCTCCCCGGATCGCCGCCGAGCTGCCCCCTCAGGCCGTCCGACCGTGGCTGGAAGTGGGCCTTGAACTGACGCAGGTGGATGTCGTCGTGGGTCTCGAATATATCCGCCAGATTCCCGTCCTGGCTCCCGTGCTGCCGTTGGAGGAGGTCCGTCGATGGCTGTCGTTCGGCATGAAACTGACCGTGCCCAATAGTCTGGGCAAGCCGGATTATATCGGCACCTTGGAATTTCTCCGGACCAGTCCGGCCGTTCTCGGCGATATCGAGGATGCCGTTGTTCGCCGACACGTGTTGGGCCTGGGGGCAATGCTTGCCGATCAATCGCCAGCTTGCGCCGTGGCCTGGCTGGGAGAGTCACCGAGCCTCATGCGGAAGCTGCCCTCTTCGGAGTGGCGAGTAAAGGTTCTCCAATACGGCCGCTTGCTGGGGGAAAAGGACGCCGAGGCGACGCTGTCATATCTGCGACGTTGCCCGGAGATCATTGGCATCATCGGGGATGTCGCGCTGGCTGGATCCCGTTTCGAGGACTGGTTTCGGGCCGGCATGGAGGTGCTGGCCTATGGGCCGGAAGGAGGCCGCGCGTACTTCGCCGTGGAATCTCACCGCGCTTTGGCATCGGTGGAGGCGGCGCTGAGCGGTGTGCCCCTGCGGCAGGTGGCTCGAACGATCAAGTTGTTCGTGCAGGCGCTCTGCGGTGCTGAAGTGACTGTGACGGCCATTCCGGAGTCTTTCACGGCGAGCACGGCGCGCGCCCGGGTGAGTGCGGACGGCCGAACGATATCACTGCCGGCCCTGCTGCGTCGCTATGCTACGGCGGAAGAGAATGAACGATTGTATGTGGTGATGGCGGCGCATGAGGCGGGCCATCTCGAGTTTGGCACCTATCGGCTGACGCTTGGTCCGCTCCGCGATCTCATCGCCGCAGTGCAACAACGGTATGGCCATCCGACCGATTCGATGCCGGGCACGTTGGACGCCGTATTTCAGCTGTATCCGCATCCGCGCCTGGTCCGGGATCTTTGGATCGTGTTGGAAGACGCGCGAGTTGAATGTCTGCTGCGGAATGAATATCCGGGACTGGCGCGCGAATTGACGCAGTTGGCCGCCGAGGCGATCACCCCGCGTGATCCCGCGCAGGGCCTGAGCGTCAAAGAACTGATCGTCGACTGCCTGCTGCGGCTCTCGACCGGAGAATCGGGAGATTCGGCGGTCCCCCAGGCCGTTCGGGAGGAAGTGGCGGTGCTATGGGCCCTGTGCCGGCCGGTTCTGTCGGCAAACGCGACGGCTGAGGAGACGGTTCGGACGGTCCATGCGGTGTACGTCACGATGGAAGAACTCCTGGCGTCCCATGGAACGAGGCTTCAGACGGATACGCCCCGCGAAGCGGACTCGCAGGAACGGGGCGTCGGGCCGACGGCCGCAGAAACCGTGAACAATGCCTATCGTCCGGTGACCAATTGGGTCTACCGCGGAACGATGAATCCGGAGTTCATTACTGAAGACACGCCGGAGCGCGGGCAGACAGCGCCCCCGGAAGACGAACGCTCGGCGCACCAAGACGGCGGGCTGACGGCAGGGTCCGGCGGGGGCTTCGGGACGCCGCGTGATTCACTGCCCACGGCCGAAGAGGTCATGGGCGGAGGACGGTCATTGCCGCCGCTCGTGGACGAGTTGTTGGCCCTTGACGTGGACCAGCCTCCACTGTGGGAAGCGCGGGACCCCGAGGGGCGAGCCGTCCGATATCCCGAGTGGGATGCTACGATCCGGGATTATCGGCTGCATTGGTGCCGGGTCATCGACCGACCGGCGGAGGGCGGGCCCGACGACGTGGTGTCATCAACCTTGGCGGTACAACAGACCGCCATTCGCAGCCTCCGCCGCTTTTTTGAAAGCCTGCGTCCCCCGGCTTTTCGGCGAGTGCCCGGTCACACCGACGGAGAAGAGTTGGATCTCGATGCCGTGGTCCGGCGGGCCGCGGAGCAGCGGGCCGGACTTGACGGCGGCGATCGCGTCTATGTGCGGCGGGAGAAAAAAGAACGCGATGTCGGCGTCGCGTTTCTGGTCGATGTGAGTGGATCCACCAGCCGACAGGTGGACCGCGCCCGGCGAGTGATCGACGTCGAAAAAGAAAGCTTGGTCTTGCTCTGCGAAGCGCTGGATGCCGTCGGAGATCGCTTCGGCCTCTACGCGTATTCGGGGCAAGGGCGCAAGCACGTGGAGTTTTGGACGATCAAGGATTTCGGTGAGCGGCTGGGGCCGATGACGGCCCAACGCTTGGGCGGCCTGAGCCCCCGGCAACAGAATCGGGATGGCGCGGCGGTCCGGCATGCCGCCGCCAAGTTGCTGGGACAAGCGGTGAAGACGCGCCTGCTCATCGTGCTCAGCGACGGCCGGCCCTTGGACGGGGACTACAAAGACGAGTATGCCTTGGCGGATACAAAAATGGCGCTTCGGGAAGCGCGTCAACGGGGAATCGCGCCATTTTGCATCACCATTGACCGCGAGGCGGACGGCTATCTCAAACGAATGTACGGAGACGTTCAGTATGCGGTGATCGATCGGGTGGACGCCTTACCCGCCCGTCTCCCACGTCTCTATCAACGACTGACCAGCTAGATCAGGCTGCACCGGTGTCACCATATGCGACAAGGATGCATGACACGATGACGGAACCCTTCGAGCGCAGGCCTGTGCCGCCCTGGCTCTATAAATTGTTTACCGGCCATCAGTATCCCTATGTCCGGAGGCTGGCCAAGTTTGCCCGGCCGGTCCAGCCGGGAGAGGATCGACCGGAGCCGACCAAGGAGATGATCGAGGCCAAATTTTGGGAGGTCTATCCCCGCTGTTCGGTCAAGGTGCTGCAAGAAGTGAAGGCGGGTATGATTGTCGTTTTTCATGACCTCGGCGAATACCCGCCCGGTGGGTATCAGGAATTGGTCGACGATCCGGAGGCGTTCCTGGCCAAAACGTACGGGAAGAAAAAAATCAAGGTGAACTTCTACGACGGCGAGAACTTCGTCTGCACGATCAACTTCAAGGTGGCCGGATGGACGGAGCATGCGGGCGGACATTGACCGGCACGGATCGACCGTTTCAAGGGGGAGAGCATGGCAAAACCCAAAATCACGGTGGTAGGTGCGGGGAATGTGGGGGGCACGACCGCTCAACGGTTGGCCGAAAAAGACGCGTACGATGTCGTCCTCGTGGATATTGTCGACGGCGTGCCGCAAGGGAAGGCGCTCGACATCGCTCAGGCCGGACCAGTCTGCGGGTACAGTTCCCGCGTCGTTGGGACGAACGGATACGATGACACGGCCGGCTCGTCGGTCGCCGTGATTACCTCCGGGATGCCACGCAAACCCGGCATGAGCCGCGATGAGTTATTGACCACCAACGCGACCATCGTCCAATCCGTGGTCGAGGAGCTGGTGTCCCGCTCGCCGGACGTCATTCTGGTCCTGGTCACCAATCCGCTCGATGCCATGGTTCATGTGGCCCGCCGTGTCAGCGGGCTCCCGCGATCACGGATTCTCGGCATGGCCGGCGTCCTCGACTCCGCCCGCATGCGCCGGTTCATTGCGGACGAATTGCAAGTGCCCGCGCCGGAGGTGCAGGCGATGGTGCTGGGCGGCCACGGGGACACGATGGTGCCGCTTCCGCGCTATACGACCGTCCGAGGGATGCCGATCTCGACCTTGATGTCCAATGACAAGTTGGAGGCGATTGTGAAACGGACGCGTGAAGGAGGCGCCGAGATTGTCGGATTGCTCAAAACCGGCAGCGCCTTCTACGCGCCCTCCGCGTCGGCCGTCGAAATGGTGGAAGCCATCATGCAAGACCAGCAACGAGTGTTGCCGACCGCGGTGTTTTGCGAAGGCGAGTACGGGCTGAAGGACGTCGTCGTCGGTGTTCCGGTGAAGATCGGACGTCGAGGGGCGGAGGCCGTCGTCGAGTTGGAACTGACGGCGGATGAGCGGGCCGCGCTCCAGACGTCCGCCGAAGCGGTTCGGGAGTTGTGCGCGGCGGTGGACCGGCTGATGGGGATGTAACCGATCCCACGCGGCGATGCTTGACAGGGCCGCGGGGGTCACGTACAGACATCGGCCTAGCAGTAAACCGTCAGACGAGAGGGAGCTATGAAATTTCTCGAAGATCCGATGCAGACAATGGGTGCGGGGTTCGCACTTGCTGTCGTGTTGATAGTTGTGTTTCTCGGTGTGAGCGGGGTGGGTGCCGGTGAGGCCGACTGGTTCGGCATCATCATGCGCTGGATCCATTTCCTGGCCGGGATTACATGGATTGGGCTCTTGTATTTCTTCAATCTCATCAACGCCGGCTTTTTGAAAAGCTTGGACGGACCCACAAAAAATGTAGTGATCCCGAAACTGATGCCGGCCTCGCTGAACTGGTTTCGTCATGGGGCGACCGTCACGGTGCTGGCAGGGATCGTGCTTTACCTCTACCTGTATGCAAGAGGGGGCACGGGCGCCATTGCCCTGGGCATCGGCGGGTTGTTGGGGATCATCATGATGATCAACGTTCATGCGATCATTTGGCCGAACCAGAAAAAAATCATCGCGGCGGTGACGGCGGCGGCGCAGGGAACGCCCGCCCCGGCGGAGATGGCGCAATGGGGCCGCACGGCCCTGCTGGCGTCGCGCGTCAATTTCCTGCTCTCCATCCCCATGTTGTTGTTCATGGGGGCGGGCAGTCACTTCAAGTAGTGTCCGGTTCCGGTCGCCGGCGGAACTCCGTCGGTGACCGGGGGCTTCGTCATCGGATCACGCTTGCCCTGTATGCCTAGCCCGAGATAGGGCCCCTAGTCCTAACTGCTTGAGATTCAGGCCCATTCAGGCCCCCTTTCCTTGACGGCCGCGTGTGCCGCGCCGTATAGTACGCCCTCTCGGCTTCATCCGGTTTACCCTTGGGAACGACTATGTCCATGACGAGTGGTCCGCGGCTTATTCAACAACTCGAGGGAGAGCCGTGGGAAATCGAGGGATATCTGAAAGTCGGAGGCTATGAAGCGTGGAAGCGGTGCATGCACGAGGTGAGTGCGGCTCAAGTCGTTGAGGAGTTGAAGAAAAGCGGGTTACGCGGACGTGGGGGAGCCGGGTTTCCGACGGGCACCAAATGGGACAAGGTCCTCAATCACCGTGTCAAAGAACGGTACTTTGTGTGCAACGCGGGAGAGCATGAACCGGGAACGTTTAAGGACCGCTATCTGCTCAAGACCCTGCCCCACCAATTGATCGAAGGGTGCTTGATCGCTGCTTACACCGTCCAGGCGAAAGCCTCGTTCATCTATGTGAATCATGAGTATGAGGAGGAACGGGCGAATCTCAAGAAGGCGTTGGAGCAAGCCAGAGCCCGAGGCTTCCTCGGCAGCAATGTGTTCGGGAGTGGTATCGACATCGATTTGCAGGTCTTTGAAGGCCATGGCAGCTATGTGGCCGGCGAAGAGACGGCGATGTTGGAATCCATGCAGGGCCGTCCGGCCATGCCGAGACAAAAGCCCCCCTTCTATCCCACGGATTTCGGCCTCTACGGCAAGCCGACCTTGGTGAATAATGTGGAGACGCTCTGCAACATCCCGCGCATTCTCTACAAGGGGGCATCCTGGTTCACGCAGGTCGGGACGGAAAAATGCCCGGGCACGATGATGTTTTCGTTGAGCGGGGCGGTCAATCGTCCCGGCGTGTACGAAATGCCGATGGGCGTGACCATCCGGGACCTGATCGAGCAATGCGGCGGCGGCGTCCCAGGCGGCAGAAACATCAAGGCGGTCTTTCCCGGCGGTCCCGCGTTCTCCATGGTCACGGCGGACCAACTGGATTTGCCCATGGATTTTGACTCCTTGAAAAAGGCGGGCACCGGATTGGGGTCGGCCGGGGTGATCGTGGTGGACGACGCCACGTGCATGGTGGCGAAGACGCTGCATTTCTCGACGTTTTTCAAGAGCGAGAGTTGCGGGCAGTGTCCCCCCTGCCGCATGGGGACCATCAACCTGGCCACGTTGATGGCAAAGGTCGAATCCGGCGAGGGGACGCAGAAAGATTTAGACAGTCTATTGCAGCTCTGCGGGTTTGTGAAGGGAACCGGCTATTGTACGCTGGTGACGGGTGCGTCGGTGTTGGTGCAAAGCAGCCTCAAGCTGTTTCGCCAGGAATATGAAGATCACATTCGCCTGCAACGGTGTCCGTACGGAGCCGTACCGGCCGGTGTCGGTGCACATTCTTAACGAGGACGTGATGCCACGAGTCACATTTCTTCACCCGAACGGAACGAGCGGTGTCGTGACCGCCAACCTCACGTTGCTGGATGCGGCCAAAGAACTCGGGTTTTCGCTCAATCACGATTGTGGCGGCAATGCTTCCTGCACCACCTGCCGTGTGGAAGTGCAGAGCGGAGGGGAGCATCTTTCGGAAATTGATTTTGAGGAGCAGGATTTGCTTGACCGCGAAGCGCTGAGCGAGCCGTGGCATCGTCTTGGATGCCAAGCGCGGGTGCTTGGAGACGTGGTGGTGCGGGTGCCGGACAACAAGTGGGCGGCCCCGACTTCGCGCCGGGAAGAGGCGCAGGGTGTTGATATCGGGTGAAAGATGTTACACTATCTTAACGCCGGGTGGTGGGTGAACTACGCCTGGACATATAGAGGAGGGGACGATGGTAACCATTACATCTGTGGCGGAACAGAAAATCAGGGAGCTGATGGCGGAAGAAAAAGATGTCGTCGGACTGAGAATTTATGTCCGGGGCGGCGGATGCCATGGCTATCAATATGGGATGGCGTTTGAATCCAAGATGGCGGAGGACGATACGGTCATTGAAAAGGGCGAGGTCAAAGTCATCATGGATTCGCAGAGTGCCCCGCTCTTGCAGGGCGCCGAAGTCGATTACGTGGACAGCCTGCAAGGGTCTGGATTTTCCATCAAGAATCCGCAGGCCAAGACGACGTGCGGCTGCGGCAGCTCCTTCAGCGCCTGATCCTGTCCGGCGGACGGGACGATCTGGCGACAGTCCCGATGGATAGCTGTCAAGCCAGGATCACCGCGAGGGTGATCCTGGCTTTGTTTTATTCGGCACGCAGAGGTTATGGGACAGACCAGCGTCACGCGGCGATATCGGTTTTGTGCCGCCCATCGGCTGCATACCGATCATCTGTCGGCGGAAGAGAATTGGGCCGTCTTCGGAAAATGCAACAACCCGAACGGGCATGGGCATAACTATGTCGTGCTGGTCACGGTCGGCGATACGGAGGATGTGGCCGCGGTGGATCGCGTAGTCATAGAGCATATCGTCCAGCGATTCGATCATCGGGACCTCAATCAGGACCCGGCGTTCGCCGACCGCACGACCACCGGAGAGAATTTGGTCCTCTTGATTTGGGAACTCCTGGCGGCGCAGTTGCCTCAGCAGTTGCAAAAGGTGGGCGTCATCGAAACGAGAGACAACTATTTCGAATACGATGGAGCGGGGCATGCGGTCGCCCAGGAGAGGAAGAGGGGCTGATGGCAAAGCAGGTGATTCGGCGTCGATCTCGACGGCATCTGGAAGAAGACGTGAGTGTGAACGGCCATCCGGCCAATCTGGATGTCCTGTATCCCTTGGTCACCGAGTTGCTCATGGCGCTCGGTGAGAAACCGGCGAGGAATGGGCTGCTCAAGACACCTGAACGGGTGGCCAAGGCCCTGGCGTTTATGACGCAGGGTTATCAGCGCGACATCGACCAACTGCTGAACGGCGCCTTGTTTCCGATCGACTATGATGAAATGGTCATCGTCAAGAACATCGACTTCTTCAGCATGTGCGAGCACCATCTGCTGCCGTTTTTCGGCAAAGTGCACGTGGGCTACCTGCCGAACAAGAAAGTCGTCGGCCTGAGCAAGATCCCTCGCATCGTGGACACCTTCGCGCGGCGGCTGCAGGTGCAAGAACGGCTGACGGTTCAAATCGCCGAAACGTTAAACTCCAAGCTGAATGCCCATGGCGTCGGCGTGGTGGCCGAGGCCCGGCACTTGTGCATGATGATGCGGGGCGTTGAAAAGCAGAATACCATCGCGGTTACCAGCTCGATGTTGGGGACGTTCAGAAGCCAGCAACAAACCCGCCTGGAATTCCTCAAGTTGATCGGCCAGCGCAGCGCAGGAGATTCCGATTAGCCGTTTGGCAGATCGGACAGGAACGAGCGGACGACGTCCGTGAAGCGGTCCGGCTGCTCAAGGTTCGAGAGGTGTCCGGCGCCGGGAATGACCGCCAGGCGGGCGCCTGGAATTCGTTCCGCCAGCAGCTCGGCGTCGGCTCGCGGCGTCGCGACGTCAAGGTCGCCCACGATCACCTGGGTGGAACAGGTAACCTGCTCCAAGAGAGAAACGGAATCGGGCCGGTCGGCCATGGCCATGAGCGATCCGGCGATCCCGCTGATGTCGGTGCGCTCAATCATCGCCCGGACCTGAAGGACCAGGTCAGGGTTCGCCTGGTGGGTGGCGGGTGAGAGGAGTTTGGGGATCATGACGTCCGCCACGGCCCCTGGGCCTTGCCGATACGCGGTTTGGGCCAGGTGAAACCTGGCGGCCCGTCCTTCCGGCGTGTCGGCTTGAGCTCTCGTGTCGGCCAAAATAAGGGCCCGGACACGGCGGGGATCCTGTCGATACAATGCGAACAACACATAGCCCCCCATGGAGAGTCCTGCGAATACCGCCTGGCGGATCGAGAGGTGATCCAGCAGCCCACGGACATCGTCGGCGACTTGTTGGACCGAGTACCGCCAGAGAGGGGCGTCGGACTCGCCGTGGCCCCGAAGGTCCATCGTGATCACGCGGTAGGAGCGTGCGAGCGACTCTACTTGAGGGTGCCACATGCCGCGGTGGAGGGGAAACGCGTGCAGCAACACGACCGGAAGCCCTTCCCCACGATCCGTGTAGCCGATGGTCACCCCGTTGATGCAAGCCTTCACCGGACGATCTCCTGCTCGGCTTCGTAGCATCGGTGGAATCCTTCCGTCAAGCCGCCGTCCCGTTTGCGGTCGTCGTTGAAAGACGGATAGAATCGGCAGATGGCTAAGAAACCTCCGCCCAGCACGGATCTGTTCTCTTCGCCGGCTACGGATCGCCCGGACGTCGCGCGTGGCGGTTCCGCTCCGTTGGCCGAACGCATGCGGCCGCAAACGTTTGACGACATGGTCGGTCAGGAAGAACTCGTCGGGAAGGACCGGCCGTTACGGCATGCCATCGAGTCCGACCACCTGTCCTCCCTGATCTTTTGGGGGCCGCCGGGCTCGGGCAAGACGACGCTCGCACAGTTAATTGCCCGGTACACGAAAGCTCATTTCGTGTCGTTCTCGGCGGTGACCGGAGGCATTGCCGAGCTGCGTGATCTCATCAAGGCCGCCGATTACCGGCTGACCCTGAACCGGCAACGGACCATCTTGTTTGTCGACGAGATCCATCGCTTCAACAAAGCGCAACAGGATGCGTTCCTC
>CAYQDJ010000100.1:0-10577 GCA_964416255.1 uncultured Nitrospira sp.
CTGATTGCCGCTTGCTACGGGACCATTCTGTTTCTCGCGCAAGGAGAGAACCTGTTTCTTCAGCACCATCTTATCCGCATTTCGATTCTGCTCATCATGGGCGTCGTGTACAGCGTCATGAGTGACGCGCTGGAGGTCGAATATCAAGGCAACATGAAGTTGACGGAGGAGATGAAGGAGCGCCTCCGAGCCGAAGACAAACTCAAGGCCAGTGAATCGCTGCTGCGAACGTTGCACGAGATCACGGTCGATCGCTCAGATTGGCAACAACGACTGCACCGGCTGCTGACGGTGGGATGCGCCAGCCTCGATCTGCCCACAGGCATGGTCATGCAGGTCCTGGGAAATGTGTATGTCATTAAGGATCTGGTCAGTACGGAGGTGAACGGAACCCCCGGGGATCGATTCCCCGTGAACGGCAGTTTTTGCGGGTGGCTGATTCAGTCGCGCGAACCGGTGACGTTCTGCCATCCGGACGAGTCGGACTGGCGTCCTCCCTCCGAGGATCCGCTGCTCGCGCCGCAGGCCTTCGCGGGAGTCCCAATATGGGCCAATGGGGGGATGTATGGCGCCGTATGCTTTGCCAGCACGGTGCCGGGCCATCGACCGTTCGCCGGATACGAAAAAACGTTTCTCAAACTGTGTGCGCAGTGGATCGGTCACGAGGTCGAACGAGAAGCCGCTGAGGCAGAGATCCGGCATGCCAAGGAGCAGGCGGAGGCGGCGAGTCGGGCCAAGACCGAGTTCTTGGCCACCATGAGTCATGAGATTCGAACGCCGATGAACGCCGTCATCGGCATGACGGAGTTGCTGTGGGAAACGCCCCTGTCGCCGGATCAACAGGAATATGTGGGGACGATTTGTCGATCGAGCAAACATCTGCTCGACCTCATCAACGACATCTTGGACATCTCCAAAATTGAGGCCGGCCACGTGGCCCTAGAACAGCTTCCGTTCGATTTGCATGAGGTGTTGGAGCGATGCGCCGAGGTGTTGGCCTTGCGCGCGCAACAAAAAGGACTGGAAATGATTATCTCCGCCGATCATGACGTGGCGTCGGATCTGGTGGGTGATGCACGCGCCCTGCGCCAGATCATCTGGAATCTGTTGGGGAACGCCATTAAGTTTACCGAACGTGGGCAGGTCGTTCTTCGCGTGTCCAACGAGGCAGGCGCCCCTCGATTGGGCACCTTGCGGTTTACCGTGTCGGATACCGGCATCGGCATCCCGCAGGACAAACAGGCGCTCATTTTTGATCGATTCAGTCAGGCCGATTCGTCGACGACCAGGATGTACGGCGGCACCGGATTGGGGTTGGCCATTTCCAAGCGGCTCCTGGAACTGGCCGGAGGCAGTATTTGGGTGGAAAGTTACGTGGGGAGGGGAAGTACGTTCTCCTTTAGGATTCCGTTCGACCTCTCTTCCGTCAACCGTGTCGAACCGCCCCCAGCGCGCATCGACCTGAAGGACGCTCGGGTCCTCCTGTCCATGGCGCACGCCGGCACGCTCGAGGTGGTTCGAGAGTATTTTCTCGCCCAGCAGGCGACCGTCTCGCACGTCGAGGACGTCCAAGCCGCGCTGGGGCACCTCCGGAAGGAAATGCGGGGACGCCATCCATACACCGTGTATATGCTCGATGTCGGCCTCCTGGCTGTCGATTCCACTCGGCTGGTGGAGTGGCTGGGGCACGCTCGTGATACGGGGGTCACCGTCATCGTGATCGTCCCCGATGTACGGAGTTCCGTGATCTCCGCCTGCTACCGGCTCGGGATCGGCGGCTATGTGACAAAGCCCATTACCCGCCGCAGATTGGACGACGTCGTTTATCGCGCATGGCAAAAGCGACCTAGGACGCCGGAACCAAGTGAGTCCTTGGTCACGGCGCTTCAGCCAGAAGACGGGGCGACCATTCTCCTGGCCGAGGATTCCCCGGACAACCGACGATTGATCGAGTCCTATCTCAAACGGACGGGGCACCGGCTCGAGGTTGCCGAGCACGGACAGATGGCCGTCGACATGTATCAGCGCGGCACGTACGATGTGGTTCTGATGGACATGCAGATGCCCGTCATGGATGGGCTGACGGCGACGAAAAAAATGCGAGAATGGGAAAAGACGACGGGGCTGGGACCGGTTCCGATTATTGCCCTCACCGCGCAGGCCCTCACGGACGAAATTCAACGGAGCCTGGGTGCGGGATGTTCCAGTCATCTGACGAAACCCATCAAGAAAGCCACGCTCCTGGCCGAGATTCACAAATGGGTCCCTCCACCTGGCGTGCCCATCAAGGCCGCATCGTAACGACAGATGGCCCGGGCTGCGCGCGTCAGGTCCCCGCGATCAGTCTGATTAGTCAGGGATTGCCTGATCGGAGGTACGCCTCGGTGAAATGATCAAGCGATTGGGCAAGGGCTCGATGCGTGGTGGTGGTGGCTCGCTCCACCGGTCCTCGGAATTCCTGAATGCCGCCGGACCAGACTTCGACATCCTGGCGATCGCCCGTCTCTGCGAGCGTGGCGATCCGCTCAATGCCGGTGATCAAAAGACCCTGGTAGGCCTGCATCCGTTCACTCGGGACGTCGTGCAAGACCAAGAGGACCCGCAACCGGTTGCCGCATTGATGTGAAATCATGAGCAACGGAAGAGCCGATTTCAACGTTTTGGCCGCTGCCCCCCGCAAGTCCTCCTCCGTCAAATCAAAGCGGGACTGCACCCCCGGATCCTGCTCGACGGTGACCTCCACGTTGACACAGCGGAGGTTTTTGAGCCCCGGTTCCGCGGCCATGACTGGTTCGCTCACTCTCTGGCACAAGGTCATCGCGATACAGACTGCCACCCACCGATAAACAGCCATCTGGTGTCTCATTCGTGCGTTCTCCATCAGGAGCCAATGGCTCCGTTGACACGCCGTCTCTCGCTCCTTGTAGCAAAAGCCGGCGCTCAGTTCAGCATCGGATCAGTAAGGTCGAGGTAAAAGATGTGTAAGGAACCCAGGTGGGGGTGAGACGGTCACTTGGGAAGGCGATTTATCCGGGCAGCACCTTCACTCCCGCTTCGGTGAATCTGTGTTCAATGAGGAGCCGCAGGTCGCTTGCCACTTCATTGGAATCCATATCGAACCGCATTTCCAACCAGTAGTTCACGGTAAAGACGAATCCTTGTCCTCCGAAATCTTCGAGCAGCACCTGCGGCGTTGGAATCTTCAACACTTTTGGATGTTCCCTGACGAGTGTGGCAAGCAGGTCGCGGATCTGCTGCGGAGCGGAGCCATACGGCGCACCCACGCGGAGGGAAAACCGGCTGGAGTGGCTCGAGTAGGTCCAATTGGTGAGGTTCCGCTCCAGGAAACTGCTGTTCGGGATTAAGGTTTCCATGCCTTTGGCATCGCGGACGGTTGAGGAGCGCAGTCCAATGGTCGTCACCCGGCCGCGCACGTTGTCGACTTCGATCCAATCTCCCACGCGCAACGGTCGCTCGATCAACACGAGCACGCCGCTGATGACATTCTTCAAAAGATTCTGTGCGCCGAAGCCGACTCCAATCGCGAACGCGCCGCCGAGAAAGGCAAAGACCGTCAGGGGGATCTTCACGGACACCAAACTGATGATGATCAGCATGGTGATGAGAACCGCTTGACTCCATTGCCGTACCAGGTTGGCGACGTCTTGCGAGAGGCCGAAACGGGTGACCGCGAGCCGGCCGATGAGGCGCGCGAGATAGAGGCAGATCCAATACCCGATCAGGAGAATGAGCAGGGCGCTGAGAATTTTGCCGACCGTGACGCCGCGACGTCCCGTAATGCTCTTCCCCTCCACTTCAATGGTATCTTCCACGGCAAACACTTCGAAATGCCAGACCGTGGCGGCGATCTCTACGGCCCGCTGGCGCCAGTCGTGTAGCCGGGCGGACAGCGGCAAGAGGTGTCGTTGTTCCCTCAGTTCCGATTGCCACCGTTCGAGGAAGCGCATCGCTTGGTCGACGCGCTGCAGGGCCCGGCTAAAGACTTCTTCCCGCCGTCGATGGGTGTCCAGCATCTCCTGAAAGTGGCGGCGAGCTCGATCGGTGGCGGCCGTGCGCCGTCGATGGTCAAGGTCGCCGATATGTCCGACCACGACACCCAGTTGTTGACGGAATGAGTTGCGCGACGCCTGTAAATGCGTGAAGAGCGGAGCGAAGCGTTCATGGGTTTCCCGAGCCTTCGCCGGCTCAAGATCATGCGTCAGAGTAAATCGCCGTTCCCACATGTGACGCTCGTTCTCGACGACATCAAGCAGTTGTTTGAGCAGATCACCCGTGAGCACCAGAGTATCGAGCTGCGCCCGCCCCAGTTCGACCGTATCTCTGGCCTGGGTAATTCCAGGCGGTTCCTTCGCTGATCCCTTGGCGGCCGGCGAGGCGAGGCGTTCCTCCAGACGCCGCTCGCTGGTCCGTAGGGTATGCACCAGGGCGTTCCGGTCGGTGACGACCTGTTGCCACTCCTCCTCCAAACTGCGCCGTTCTTGGGCCAGGCGCGTACGGACCTTGTGAAGATCGGCCTCGGCGAACAGGGTCTGCTGCTCGGCCGCCTCCAGTTGACGCTGGGCGAAATTCAGGCGGGCGCGCGTATCGGCCAGTTCCTCTTCGATGCGCGTTCTGGAGGATTCAGCCGCGCTGACGGTGACGGCGGCGGCGCGCCTCCGCAGATCCTCGAGGTCACGCGTCCATCGTTCGCGCCCGGATTGCCCTCGTTCTTTGACCGCTTCCAGCCGCTCGGAGGCCTGGCGGAGACGTTCCTCCGCCGCCCTGAGTGAGTCACGGGCCCGGTCGAACCGGAGCTGAATGAGACTCAACTGGGATTGCAGCCCTTCCGCGGTCAACCGCAGCGATGTGGCGGTGTTCCACAGTTGATCAGCCAGAAAGATGGAAAAGGGCGGCTCCTCGGAAAAGCCGTTCCAGGTACTGCTGGTCCGAACAATCTCCGCGTGGCGTTGCCGCGCGTCCTCCAGTCGCTGCGCATCTTCGAGTTGTTCATCGTATCCCCGCACGACTTGCTGGAGCAGGGCCCGCCGCTCGAGCAGTTCCTCCTGCGACGCCACAGGCGGAGCGGCCTGCTGAGCGGACTCCGGCTGACTGGCCGCCTGCAATTCCGCCAGGGCGTTCGTCCGCTTGTCCCGCAATTCGGCCATCGATGCCGCCGCCTCGGGCGTGTGGCTTTTACCAGCCGGCGCGGTGGGGTTGACGTCCTGCGCCGCTGCCGTCAGGGTGAGGCCGAGAGTGAGGACGAGACAGAGGCCGCTTCGGAGGGCGGCATGGAATGCGTAGTTCATACGAATCTGCGGCCGTGTGCGGTTTGACATCGCGCCGGGACCCACGTGGGTTCAAGGGGATGGATAGACGGTGGAGAAGCAATCGCAGAGCCAGAAGTGGAGAAGAGAAATCTGCAGGCTTTCTTCGCGGGCGGGACAGGTTGTCCGACGAAGAGGAGATTGCGGGACAAGTTGGACTTATTGGGACGGGAGACGAGTCTTGTCACATCCCCGAGACGATATCATGAGAGACGATCCTGTTTCCTGCCCGGTCTCCCGGCGGAACCGTCCCGAAGCCGCGTCGTGAGGTGTTCCCATACGGTTCGATCGAGCCGCTGGCGCGCGATGGAGGGCAACCGGATAAACTCGACGCCGAATGCCTCCGCCTGCGTCCATCTGACCCGTGCCAATTCCACACGCAGGGAAGTGGAGGGATCGGGGACCCAGAGATGGAGGGTGATGAAACTTCCCTGAAGCACCGTGCGAGGGCTCTGGACCGAACAGCCTGTGAGCGAGAGATTGACCACACGGCCTTCTCCCGTGAAGGGAGCGCCGGCGAAGATCACCGGATAGGAGACGGGGAATCGAAGGTACGTTCTGGCCTGCGGCGCTTGGCTGTCCATACGACTGGGCTCCTTCTGCGAGGCCCCAGTCTACCGCGCTGAGGAACAGCCGACCATCCCCCGGAGGGGCTAGGGCAGTGTCAAAGGAGTTTCGGCCGGAGGCGGCGTCGTCTCATGTGACCGTTCCAGCCGTTCGAGCACGTCCTGTTTTAGCTTCGTCGACTCCTCGATCCGATTCTCCCGTTGGAGAATATTGAGTTCCTTTGCTTTTCTGGCGTTCAGCTCGATCACGTCGCTGTCGTCCCGGACCAGTTGCGGCGTCAAGAACACCAGGAGATTTAACTTCTCCACTTGACGACTCTGGAAGCGAAACAGCCAGCCGAGAATTGGAATGTCTCCCAGGAGGGGCACCTTGCGCTCGCTGACGGTCACGTTGTCACGCACGAGGCCGCCAACCACGAGCGTCTGCTGGTCTTTTGCAATGGTGGTGGTTTCCATCGATCGTTTGGTGGTGGTGGGTCCGACCGGGACGGTGGCAGCGCCGGTTCCAATGGTCTGCGCAATCGCCTCCGCGATGGCGGTAATCTCTTGCTTGATCTCCAGACGAATCAAGTCGTCCTCCAGCACCTGGGGCGTCAGCTCCAAGGTCACGCCCACGTCTTTCCGCTCAATGGTCACCAGGGTGCCGCCCGTGATGCCTTGGGCTTGGCCGGTGGGAAACGGTCGATTCTCACCGACCACAATCTTCGCCTTTTGGTTGTCTGCCGCCAGGACTTGCGGAGTGGACAGAATATTGGTGTCGGTCATGCTCAAGAGCAACTGGAGAAACGCCCGCACATTGACGGTGTTCAACACCGTGACGGCGCCGCCGGTCACCCCGCCGGCCGCCACGCCGCTGATCGTCTGGGCGATGGCCGCGAGATCTTCGGGAGGACGATTCAGCCCCCCGATCCCTTGGACAAATCCGGATCGTCCAGCGCCGAGTACTTGGACCGGATCGCTGCCGATTTGTCTCAACCGGTCGACGGCGACTTCAAGAATCACGGCCTCGACGAAGACTTGTTTCCGTCTGGAGTCCAAATCCCGAATCACCGACTGAATGCGGGTGTAGGCGGATTTTGTGGCGCTGACGATAATGGAATTCGTCGGCTTGTCGGCGAACACCTGGACGGGCGCCTCAAATTCGGTCAAGGGCCTGATCGGAGGCCTGGCGCCGGGGGCCGTTTGTGCCACGGTCTGTGATCGAGCGACGAGATTCGTCAACACGGCCGCGAGATCCGTGGCATTGGCGTGCTTCAATTTATAGACGAAGACGCCGCGCTCAGGGGGGAGATCTCCCATTTGGACGATCTGGTACACGCCGCCTCTCGGCACCACCGCCAGACGAGCGACTTCCAGCGCCGCCACAAACATGCTGAAGGCCTGATCGGAGGTTACCTTGGTGGGAGAAAATACCGAAATTTTTCCGCCCTGCTTCTTGACCGTTTCGTCCAGCACGAAATTCTTGCCGGTCAATTCACTGATGAAACGCACAAACACCTGGACATCCACGTCATTGAAATCCAGGGCAACCTTAGCCGGCCCTACTTCTGCGAAGGCGATCGGCGATGCAAAGGGAGTTATCAGCAACCAGGCCAAGCAGAGCGCCGGTCTCACCATCCTGGCTACCATATGCCAATCACTCTTCACGGTGCCTGTTCCTATTAATTAATGCGAAATGGGATGATTAATGGAAGGGATTCCTCGTCGAACGGCCATGACCGTATCACACGACATGAAGGGACACAACACCTGTTCCTGGGTAAGGGTTCCTCTTCGGCATGAGCCGACATCGTGACCGGAGGCCGGGAGGTCGGGGGAGAGAACGTGGGTGGGACGCAGAAGTGCACGGGAAACCTTGAGAACTGGTGAGTTGCATATGAGACCTCCGGCGGTCTGGAGGCCGGCTGGTCAATCCTGTTTCGGCCGGTTGAGAGATCAGTTTGTAACAAGCTTGTGAAGAGTCCCTCGGACACGAATCTCTCATCATACGAGGCAGGCCGCGACGGAACGGCCTCTTGCGGAGGCCGTTCAAATCGGAACGGTAGACGGAGCACCGAACATGAAGCGGGGAGCCCACAAGAGACTGCTTGTCTTGCCACCGAGAATCAGGAAGTGAGAGTGACGGACGGGTTTGAACGAGAGAGCGTCCGAGATGTACAAAAATGACGTGCGCGATACGCTTGCCGCCGGTGCTCGCCCGATAACCATCGGATAACTAATGCGGTCCATTACTGCCCTCGTCATCGTCATAGGGCACTGAGCTTGCAGTCCTTTTTCCGATTTCCCTCCTTATTCATCGTCTAGCCAACATGGGCGCGATGGCGGCCATTCAGCCCTGGACGCGGGCTTGACGGGCTTGAATGGAGCCCGAATCTGGTAAGGTTGTAACGTGCGAGCCGATAAGAAATCCCATCAAAAGAACGAGAAGAAAACAGCGGCTCGAAGCCACAAGCGGGGTGTCGTCGGCTATAGCAAGAAGTCCGCGCTGCTCGAAGAAGCCATCACGCAAATGAACGCCGGCAAGTACGGCCGGACGTCTGCGACGCTCAAGGAACTGCTGGCGCTGGACCCCAAGAATATGGAAGCGCGGCGGCTCTTTGCCACGCTTCATCTTCGTTTGGGGAGTTTGGTTCCCGCCCGACAAGCCTTCGACTCCCTGATCACCGAAGCCCTGGATCGCCAGGATTTTTGGTTGGCAGAGTCGCTCTTACGCGAGTATCTCGCGGCCGGTCCGCGGTGCGTTCCGTACCTCGAAAAACTGGGCGCGCTCTACCAGGAAAGGGGAGATACGATCGAGGCGGTGACCGAGTACGGCAAGGCCATCGACATTCTCATTGAAGATCCCGATCCGGAGCAGCCTGAGCTGGCGGCTCAGCTGTATGCCAAAATTCGCGATCTCGCTCCGGCTAGTCCCACGGCCTTTCGACTGGCTTCCCTCTTTGACGCCCACACCGGAAGACTCATCGACCCCCCGACGGCAGCCGCTCATGTATCGCCGTCACCCGATGGGCCCCATCCAGACCAGCCCGACTCCGCGCCGATTACGGACGCTCCCGTGGGCATCATGCCCTGGGAGCTGGCGGAGGCGCCATTCGACCCAGTGTCTTCGGCGTCATTGGAGGAGGGGACCGGCGACCTGACTGGCAAAGGCGTCGAAGCGGCGGGAGAAGAGCCGACGTTCCGACTCGATCAGTCATCCCACCAGACAGAAGCTGAGCAGTCGTCTCCTACGATAGCGGCCGACGTACTCCCCGACCACCAGACCCTAGACCCGTCTACATCTCTGGCTGCCCCGGATGTCAACGACGTGAGTTCTACGACGTCGGTCATGGAGGCTCCTTCGTCAATCTCCGAAACTCCGTTGACCAGTGCCGTGGCCGGGGCTTCAACAGAAGACGGTCAATCGAAAGGCGCTGCTGCTCCTATAGCGGACTCCTTTCTGCTGGCTTCGCTGCCGTCGGGCGCCCACGTTCATGGTGATGAGCCGGCCCCCTCCGCGCAGTCGGAACGCGATCCGGCGTCAAGTAGATACACCCCTGCCCCTATGCCCTGGGAGGATGTGCAGGAGTCGCCCATCGTCATTCCCGAGCCTTTCCAGCAAGATCCGGCTGAACCATTCTCTGCACACACCCTAAACGATGCGCTAGTTCCGTCTGGCGCTGCAGAGATCCCAGCGATAAGCGGGGAGGCGGTAATTGAGACGGCTTCGTCTCCGACTGAAGAACGTGTCCTGCCTGCGTCAGAAACCGCGATGCCGGAGCCGCCTGCGTTCGATTCTTCCGTGCCGTGGTCCGAGCCGGCGGTCGCAAGTGCAAGCCCTCAATCGGATGCTGTGCCAACGATGTCTGATGCGACGGTCTTGCCTCAGGCGGAAGTCACCACGGATGAACCTTTATCTTCGTGGTTACCGGGTCAAGAACAAGCGGCGAGCGTGCTCACGCCCACGCCGATGCCGTGGGAGGACGTGCAGGAGTCGCCCGTCGTCATCCCCGAGCCCTTTCAACAAGAGCCGGCTCAGCCATTCTCCGCCCAACCCCGAGACTATGAGCCCTCCCCCTCTGGCACTTCTCCGGCGGCGGTGAGACGCGACGAGACACCGGTCGCGCCGGAAGGGGCAGGCACTGATGAGCCCGCGGCACAGCCGCCCACCAAGAAAAGCGGATTGTCCTGGGATTCGTTCTTCAGCCGCGCATGGAAGTTCGGCAGTCAGCCGCCTGCGGAACCATCGGTTCCATCTGATCCGGCAGAGCCGGTTGGCCAGTCCGCATTGTCACGTGCCGAGACGGCCTCCGAGGAAGTGCGATCCGAGGAGGAGCCGAACACCCCCATCGTCCCCGATGAAGAACGGCCGGCACCGGCTCCGATGCCTGTTGCGACATCCGGCCCTGGCGCAATGCCCTGGGACCAAGTGCAGGACGCGACCGTCGAGATTTCGCCTGCCCATAGCCAAGAACTCGTCTCGGATCTGACCATCGACGGGGCGAACGAATCATGCTCGCCGCCCGGTAGCGACTGTTCCCTCCCGCGCGCGGCTGAGGATCGGCCAAACCATTCTGAGGACACACAATTATCGGACTGGGCTGCCATTAACACGACGTTGACCGAACCGCCGGGGGAACTGCCCCCCGGTGAACGGGAGTTCCGTCTCCTCGACGCGCCGTCAGAGGATTCTTCTCATGAACCACCT
>CAYQDJ010000101.1:0-10478 GCA_964416255.1 uncultured Nitrospira sp.
CTCACCATCTCGGCGGCGTCCGCAAACGTTGACGCGATGTATTCATCGCGTCGCGAACCTCATGGATCACGTGGGTTAGTGTGGATCGGGCGTGGAGAGTGAGCCCGACTCCATGGGCAGGGCGCGTTGAAATTCGTCCGCCCGTACCAGCTTGTCGCCCAAGCCGGCAGCCAGGTTTCGATAGATGATGACCCCGATGTCGGGACGACGCCGGATGAGATCCAGCAAGTCCCGCCGCAGCAGTTCGGCCGCCTCCACGGTACCCTCTGCGCTCGCGGTGGCGGAATGGGGCCTGGCGGAGAGCAATGAGACTTCCCCGCAGATTTCCCCCGGGCCTACGACACCGATCCTGGGCGAGGAGGGGGCGCCTGTAATGGCGAGCCGGCCCTGCAGCACCAGATACAGGCGGTCGGCGGGATCGCCCTCCGCGAAGAGTCGTTCGCCCGCCTGCGCCTCCCGCACGGTGCAGATGCCGGCGAGCCGGGTTGCCTGTTCAGCGCTCATCCCTGCGAACAGCGGACTGTCCTTGATCGCCAGCGCCATACGCGGGGCCACGCTGGAGGCGCAGAATCCTCGCATCACGACGTCGGCCACGGCTTGGACCGGATCGGTCAAGGCGAGCGGCCCCAAATCCGTGAGCGTCGTCAGTCGCACCATCTTGACGATGTCCAACCGTTCGACCTGATCGAAGACCATGGCCGGCACATAGGCCACCGGGAGAAAATTCAGCTCCAGGAGGGTCCGTTGCATGCGCGGCGCAGAGGCGCTCACGTCGATCTCCATGTACTCGATCCCCATCTCTTCCCGGCACGTGCGCTCGAGTTCCGCCAGGAGGAAGCGCACCACATCGTCGGCGAGCGCGATCAATTCGAAAATGCGCACGGTGTGCTCTACCCCATCGGGCGTGAAACCGACCGCGCCGACGATCCGACCGCCGGCCCTGGCCAGGAAGTAGCTGGTCTGCCGGGCTTGGAGCTTGAAGAAGCCGTAGTCCAATCGCATGGGGCCGAAAATTTCACGATGACGGACCCGGCCTCGCTCAATGCGGAGGAGGGCCGGATATCCTTCGCCCTGCAGTTGCTCGAGTCTATAGTCGCCGCCGGCCGGATAGGGGGCGGATTCCTCGTCGACAATGACATCGGGCGTGAAGGGAGGCTGGCTCAGGACCAAGTTGGCCAATGGGTGGACTTCCGGGATGATCCTCGGATTGTTGCGGCGCAGGGTCAACGCATCGCCGAAATAGCGTGCCAGCAGGGCGAAGCTCTCGCGATGATGGAACGAATGTTTGAGCGGCAGAAACCCGGTCGCCAGAAATCCTCGCGCCAGACCGATCTGCTGCGCATACGGATGGACGGTGCGCGCGACCGCGAGCCCGACATGCAGCCGGTGCTGGATGGCGTCGAGTCGTTTGTCCATCAGCAGCTTACCGATCTGCAACCGTCGATAGTCCGGGTGCACCGCGAGCCGGCCGAACTCCCCGATCAGATCTGAGTGAGCGCCGAAGTCGAACAGCACGGAGGCGGTGCCGACGATTCGGCTCAGTTCCGTCGCCTCAGCGACCAGAATCAGACTGTCGTCCGTGAAGATGCTGCGTTTCAGCCACAACTCGTCGTAGACCTCGTGATGAGGATAGTCCGCGCCATAGACGGCGCGGAAGAGCCCGCGGATTTCACCGACATCTTCTTCGCGAGCTTCCCGAATGCGAATCATGACGGGCCCGGACGCGGCTGATGCAGCACGACCGCTTGCTCGCAGAGCCGCCGGCCGGCGAGCTTGGCAATGGCGTGGTAATAGGCAGCCCCGATCTCCAACGCCTCTTCGTCGAAATCAAATTTGCTGGAGTGGGCGGGAAACCCCTCCTTCCCCGGAACCTGGCTGCCGAACCGCACGTATGCGCCGGGAATGTGTTCCAGATAATAGCTGAAATCCTCCGCCCCCATGTTGGCGGTTTTAAGAGGGACGACATTGGCCTCCCCGAGCGTGTCGCTCGCCGCGCGGCGCGCGAGGCCAGCCATCTCGGGCGTATTGATCAATGGCGGGGTGCCTTCGCGGATGCTGATGTGGATCTTGGCTCCATGCAGGTGGGCGATCGCTTCGGCGATGCGCCCGATAGACGTGAGGAGTTGTTGCCGAACCGCCGACTCCTGAGCCCGCACCGTACCCGCCAGCTTCGCTTGTCCGGCGATGACGTTGGGAGCGGTCCCCGCGTGAAATTGGCCGACCGACACCACCGACGGCCGGGCCGGGTCCACTTCACGGGACACGATCGTTTGGAGCGCCATAATCATGAGACTGCCCACGACGACGGCGTCGATGCTTTCGTGCGGACGGGCCCCGTGCGCGCCCTGCCCGATAATCTCAATGGTGAAATTGTCCGACGACGCGTTGACGGCGCCTTCCGCCACGGCAATCGCCCCGGGAGGGTAGTGCCGGTCGAGATGGCCGCTGAAAATCATGCCGGCTCCCTCGAGCGCTCCGGCCGCGATCATGGCTCGGGCGCCCGTCGCAGTTTCTTCGGCCGGCTGGAAAATCAACCGCACGGGCGCGGGCAACCCGGAGGTCTCCGACAGCAGCACCGCTGCGCCGAGCAACATCGCCGTATGTCCGTCATGACCGCAGGCATGCATGACGCCGTCGTATACGGACGCAAACCCGAGGCCGGTTTCTTCTTGAATCGGCAGCGCATCCATATCGGCGCGCAACACCACACAAGGGACGCCCGCAGGTCCTGGAATGTCGGCAATGACGCCGTAGCCGGCGACATGGGCTCGATACCGGATCCCCAATTCGTCGAGGAAGGCTCGGATGACTCCGGCCGTCTTGTCTTCCTGGCCGCTGAGCTCCGGGTACGCGTGGAGCAGGCGACGCACGTGAATGAGACGATGCTTGAGCGGCTCTGAAATCAAGGGCATGATGGGAGACCTCGCTGCACCCGCTCGACAGGCTGTCGGACCGTCGGTGTCGATCCGAACGGCGGCCGACGATCTGAAGAATCGGGCGTATGGTAGCACAGAAGAGGCCGCGCCATTTCTAAAATCTGGTTGGCTCAGGGATGACGGCCCGCTCTGGCGTCGCCCGCGCAGGCTGGTCCATAATGACCACAACGCGGAGGAGCAGCCAATGAAACGTCACCTCCTGATGTCCATCGCGGCCGTGGTGCTGGCCGCCGCCCTGTGCGCGAGCTGTCACCCCCGCCATCCTCCACACACGCCGCAACCGGTGCCTGAGATTCCTACTCCATAGAAACGCGAAGGACCGACCGAGACGCTCGAGCCGAAGGGAGCGGGACATCCATGACGCTGCGGGTCTCTCCCAGTGGCGGATCGTGAGACGTCTTGATAGGGTCCGCGAGAGTCCACGTGAGAGAAGGAGGCGCTGTGGCCGCGATAACCACTCTGCAGGGACGTCGGATTGCGGTGGTGGCTGCTGATGGGTTCGAAAAAATCGAGTTGACGGTTCCGGTCGCGGCCTTGCGGCTGTCGGGAGCCACAGTGGATCTGATCTCCCTCCGGCGGGGGCGGATCCGCGGCGTGCATCTCCACGAGCCGGCCGGCCGGGTGCGGGTGGACAAGACCGTCTTTGAGGCGGATCCCGACGACTACGACGGGTTGTTGCTTCCCGGCGGGTTCATCAGTCCGGACCTCTTGCGGCAATCGGCCGAGGTGCGCGGGTTTGTTCGGGCGGTCGATCAGGCGCGCAAACCGATTGCGTCGCTGTGCCATGGTCCCTGGGTGCTTGCCTCAGCCGGTTGTCTCGGAGGCCGGACGATCACCTCATGGCCCGGTGTGCGGGACGATATGGTGAATGCGGGGGCCACCTGGCTGGATCAGCCGGTGGTCCGCGACGGAAATTTAGTCACGAGTCGTGGACCGCAGGACCTCTTTCCATTCAGTGAGCCATCAAGGAACCCTATGCGGAGCCGGTACCCATCCGCCGGCCGCCTCCGGAGCCGGTCGCCTCGGCGCCTCAACGCCGGGAACCGCCGAAACTCATGTTGTCCGCGATGAAGTGGATTCCCCGGCCGTCCCTCCGAACGGCTTTGCTTGGCGCGCTGGCCGTCGGTCTCGCGGCGACCTCACGACCCGGTCGTTCCGAAGACAAAACGGAAGCGATGCCGAAACAGGACGTCTCAACCGTTGAATGTTAGTTATCCAACGATGTTCACGGATGTGACGCCGCACTGCTATTTACACTTGTTGTTGTTGACAAACATTTGGCGGATGAGAATGGAGACACGGCTCGTGACCATCCCCTCGAGATTTCGCTTGCCGTCGTAGACGGCCGTCGACGAAGGTCTCGACACCTCCGATGGAGGTCGCGTCGAGTTGACGAGCCGCTCGATTCCTGACTTCGCGAAACCACTCGGACTGGCTCACGTCCATCCGATCAACGCCGGCGACGCGGATGCGATGATCCGAGACAGAGGGAGTCTGAGGTAAATGATGCCGGTGTTCATCTGGGGCAGTTTGGTGCATACGCGGCCGATCGCTGTACAGGACAACGCAGCCATTCTGACCTGGGGTGAGCCCTCGTGGAGGAGGAAGCCGCCGGTCCGGCTGGGAAGCTACTCCCGTGGCCGACCGGCGGCAGACTATTTAGTTGGCAGTGATGTGATCGGGAGCTTTTGCCGGATCCGACCCGCTCGGATGGGTCTCAGGACGGGTCGACGCGCTGTTGGTTCCTCCAATGGACGGATCAGGATTCTCCATGTTGCGCGTGGACGGAAATTCTTCCGCCTTCTTCGTCCCTTCTTCAGTTTGGGCGGCCGGCGTCAGTTGATCCTGATTGCGATCGCACGCGGCGACCCACGGAGCCACGGACAAAACCATGATACTGAACAACACTGGTCGAGTCATTACCACTCTCCCTTGCTCTAGAGTCGACCCGCAACCCCGGGCCTCAACGGCCCTCCGGCCACGGGACATAATGTTGGCTGGTGGTCCCTCCCACAATGGGAGGGGCGCCGGCAGGATTACCGGCTGGGTTCCCCGGTGGGGACACGATGTTGCCGGACGTGTTGGGATGATGCGGCGGATTGGCTCTCGGCATTGTGCTGCCCTCCATCCCGGTTTCTTGATGCAACGAGTTCCTCGGAGCGGGCTGCTCTTGCGGATGGGCACAAGCCGACAAGACCAAGCCGCCGGCACAGAGCCATGCCATAAGAGAGACCCCACTGCGTATCCTCTGAGTGAATATATTGTCTCGACTAGCCATTGGTGGTTCTCCTCTTCTCCGCTGGTTCGCCCGACTCACCCTCACAACTTTCCGACCAGGTCCAGGCTGGGCTTCAGCGTGCGTTGTCCCGGTTTCCAGCCGGCGGGGCAGACCTCGACCCCCCCGTTTTCACGGACGAACGCCGCGGCTTGCAGCTTTCTCAGCAGCTCTTCCATGTTGCGGCCGATGGAGTTGTTGTGCACCTCGTAGGCGCACAGATGCCCGTCCGGATCAAAAATAAAGCTCCCGCGCAACGCCACCCCCTCCTGCGCCAGATACACGCCGAGCTTCTGTGACAGGCGGCCTGCCGGATCGGCCACCAGCGGGAAGGCCAGGTTCTTGATCGCCGGAGACGTATCATGCCACGCTTTGTGCACGTAGACTGAATCCGTACTGACGCCTAAGACCTCAGCGTCGATTTTTTGAAACTCGCCGTAGAGCGACCCGAGTTCTTCCAGTTCCGTCGGGCAGATGAATGTGAAATCTCCCGGATAAAACACCAGCACGAGCCAACGTCCGTGATACCGGTCAAGGGAGATTGTGTGAATCTCGTCCCGATGGAAGATCTGGTACGTGCCGTCCGGAACGGCCTGCCCGATCATCGGCATAGTGTGAAACCCTCCTCTCCCTGCTCTCACTGATTGACCGACCGTCAACTCCAATTGGTCACGCGGGATGTGTTTCGATCGACATTGTCCCCCAACAACGTGCCCGCTTGACTCAGGGCTTCCCTTTCGGCGTCCTCCTGGGTCGCGTGATCCCCCGTGCGAAACGATTGCTCATCGCTGTTCTCCGCGATCCCGCACTGCACCGTGCCCTCCACCGTCCACCGGCTGTCTTTCGATACAAACGTCAGGCGGACTCGGCATCCGGCGATCATGACCTCTTTCGCATCGGATTCGTCCGGAGCTGCCATCATGCGCTCTTAGGGAGACGGGGAAGTGAAAGGCGGCTCCGGCCCCTTTTTGTCCGGCCCTCCGACTGACTGCTCGTTGGGCGGCTCGTCTGGGTTCACCGCCATTTTGGGATCGATTTCCGGAGGCACCACCACCGAATCGGGATGGGGCACCGTATCCGGTTGCTTGGCCATCCCTGGGCTCCGCGGATGCGGCTCGACGTCCGGTTTCACTGTACCGGAAGGCGGCTCTTGAGGCGGTGGCGCCGGAATGATATCCGCAGCCAAACCGGACGCCGCGGTGGAAAATATGAAGAACGATATGATCACTGTTTCCGAGAACGTTCTGCTCATAGAATCAGGCTATCGTCTCCCAAGCGCCGCTGCCACTAGGACAAGCCCTCAAGGCAGGGTCCGCCCCCCACATGCGGTTCATCCAAGGAAGGTTTGTCCGCTTGTGGACGACTCGTTCCAGTCGAACGCTGCGATTTCAATAACGTCCGGAAGAATGACGGCAGGTTCAAATTCTTCGTGGGTGGTCCTGGTTTGGCACGAATTGCCTCCGACCAGCAGAGATAGTCCATTCACACGGGAGGAGGCGGCATATGAAGTCGGTGATAAGCAAGAAGTCGATCATCGTAGCGGTGATGGGAGGAGCGGCGCGGTGTCTGATGGGAACCACTCCGGCGTATTCATCAGGCGAGGGGCTCATCAAGCTCGTCGGGAGCCAATCCCAATCCAACCCGTCGGACAAGCAACAACATCAACAACATAATGAGCAAGCGCGACAATCCCAGGAGACGCCCGCGTATTCTGAGTTTGGTGGGGCGCAGAAGGACCAGGAGACAAGGGAACGCCATCACCAGCAATTCCCCGAGAGCGCCCAGCATCTGGGTCCGCAGGAAGACGAGCAAGGTCAACGCGGAGCCGCGGGCAACGGAAAGCCGAGGCTCGGGCATGAGGAGAAGAGCCACGAGGCTGGTGCGGGCAAATAAGCCACTAAGCCAAGCCGGGAACCCGTCATCGCCGCCCGGGCTCTGTTCCGGGCGGCGGGAACATGACCCGGCCGTTTGACTTTCCTCTCCCAGAAGGCGCAGCATGAGCCACCACATCAGACACAGAGGTGTGCTGTGATGTTGTGCTAAGCGAGCGAGCCTTCCCGATAAATCTTCAGACCGATCCGACGCTCTGCCGGGAACCGTCCCGACAGGGCGTTGTTATTGCCTCCCCATCGACCTCCGTCAGCGCCGTGTCCTCAACCCCACACAAAGGAGACCGCCATGAAACGATTGGCGACGCTGTCTGCAGCATGGGTCCTTGCTTCCCCTTCGCTCGCTCTCGCCGTGGACCACAGTGCGGGGTATCGCGGGATTGGGCAGCTCTATTTCAGCTTCATGGCCGCGATTCTCATCTATGGGGTCTATGACACGTTTGGGAAAACGGCCATGTATGTGATGGCGCCGATTATTCTGATCGGTCTGTATATGATGTTGCCGCCCCAATAAACTACTGGGCTCGCCGTGTCCGAACCAGGTGGCGGCGGTGTGTCCGGATGTTCCCGGCTCAACGCTTGCCGTCGTAGCCGCGGTCGCGCCACCGCTCCAGCAAGTGAATGCGCTTCTTCAACTGTTCCATGGTCGCGTGATCCACTCTGCTGCCGGTGCGGGCGATCAATTCGGCGTTGAGCCGGCGATGATCGATGCCCGTCGTCCGGGCCACCGTCCCCACGAGCAGCCGGTGCAGATCCCGTAATTCGCGCTTGTGATCGTGCAGCGAGACGGGCGGTGCCTCAGCGGGCACTCCCGTCGGACGGTCGTCCTCGTCGCCGATGAGCAAATCCATCCGCGCCACGGCTTTCAACGGGACGTATTCATTGGTTGAGACCGTCACTCGGCCGAACAAGTCCCGTTGCCCGGACGGCATGACGTCTTCCAGCACATGATCGCGTTCCGCCTTGATCTGCCGCGCGTACTGCACGAGGATTGGGTCTTTGGGCAAATACAGCCACGCCCGCTGCGGGGTGGGCACACCGTCCTGCATCCGGACAAATCGGCCGACCACCTGGCGAAAATACATTTCGGTCAATATGTTGGTTGCGTAGACCCCGACGCGCAGGCGAGGGATATCCACCCCTTCACTCACCATGTTGACGGCCACGAGCCACTGTTGCCTCGATTGTTCAGCAAAGGCCGCGATGGTGCGTGATGCGGCCGGGTCGTCGGAGACGGCGACGACGGCTTTCGTGCCGGTGATGGTTCCCACGAGCTCCGCCACCCATCGGGCATGGTCTTGGTCCATGCCGACGATCAGTCCGGCCGCATCCGCTTGTTCCTGTGTGCGGAGTCGTGTCAATTGTGCGTGCGCGTCGGCGATGACGGGCCCCAACCAGCTGTCTTGCAGCAGCGCCGTCTTGAGCCGCTCCCGCTGCCGGTCGAAGGTCAGGCCGTCTTCGAAGGTCGCCGTATGTTCGCGACCGTCGGACAGCCAGGTCAGCTCACCCTCGTAACTGGGAAAGACAATGGGTCGGCAGACGTGGTCACGCAGCGCTTCCGTATAGCCGTATGCAAAATCGGCCCGGCTTTCGCCCTGTTCGTAGCGAATGAACGGAATGGCATGATTGTCCGAGCGAAACGGCGTGCCGGACAGAATCAGACGAAAGACGGCCGGGTCAAACGCCGCCCGCAAGGCGGCGCCCCAGTGTTTGCCGTCCGCCGCATGATGGAGTTCGTCGAGGATGACCACGGTGGGTGTGCCGCGGCAGGTCCGCCGAAAAAGGGCGGGCGCCAGACAGACTTGCTGGTAGGTGACGACGGCGCCATGGTAATCGGCGGCCTCGGCGCCTTGCTCGTTGGTGAGGGTCGGATCCAACTGGAGGCCGACGGCGCCGCCGGAAACGGACCATTGCGTGCGGAGGTGATTGGTCGGACATACGATCAGGACGCGCCTGCCGGCGCCGCTCGTCAGGAATTCGTGCGCCACTCGCAGGGCGAAGCGCGTCTTGCCCGACGCGGGCGTGGCCATGGCCAGGAAGTCCGGATGCTGATGCTGCAGCACGGCCGACAACGCGCGGCGTTGCCAGGCCCTCAAGGGAGCGGTCCAAGCCGAGAGCCTGTTCTTCATGCGTTCGCCGGACCGCCCTCGATCCGCCCGGGCTTAGAAGATTGACATGCCAATGATACTTGCTCGCGGATGATTCATTCGGAAGAACGAGAGGCAGGAGAAGCTCGACCGTCCTCGGCTGAGTGAGTGGCGTCATCCCCTTCCCGGCCATCGAGCGGCTATTGTAGCCGTTTGCGTGAAACACGCAAGAGGCGACCTGCTCGGTGAGTCCGGTCTGTGCCGCCCCGGCGGGAAACCCATCAGACCAGCGGTCCCAAATGATCAGACCATTGCCGTGCCAGTTGTCCGCCGACCTCGTGCAGACGCTTCGCCTCGAGGCCGGATAATGGTTGAAACGTTCGCGCACGGCGCAGATTTTCGGCCAATTCTTGCTGTGTCGCCATGCCGATCACGGCGCAGCCGACTTGCGGCTGGCTGAGCGCATAGCGAAAGGCCAGATCCAAGTGTTCGGCAGGCATCCGGCAATGGCTGAGCGCGGCGGGCGGCGGGTCTTGTGAGCCGCCGAACACCTTCATGGCGATCACGCCGATGTTGGCCCGTGCCGCCGCCGGCCAGACCCGATCCTCAAAACGGTACGTATGCCGATCGGCAAAATTGGCCGTCGTCAGGAGGACGTCCACATCGAAGCGCCGGATCGCCTCGGCAAACCGCGCCGGACGGCTGTGGCCCGAGAGCCCGATGAAGCGGGTCAGCCCGAGCGCTTTCGCTTTCAGGAGCGCGGCATAGGTGCCCGTTTTTCCGAAGACCACGCGAGGGTCCATCTTGTCGTCGCCGACGCTGTGGACGAAGACCAGGTCCGCATAATCGGTCTTCAATTCGCGCAGGCTCCGTTCCAACAGCTTCAGCGTCCGCTCCCCATCCGGTTCAAAACATTTGGTGACCAAAAAGATCTCGGACCGCACCTGCGACAAGAGATGACTTAACTGCACGTGAGCCTGGCCGTATCCCGCGAAGGCCGGGGCTGCGTCAAAATAGGTAATGCCTGCGCGAAATGCCGTTTCATACAAGGCGACCGCCTCGCTCAGGCCGAGCCGAAGGCCGGCGGGAGCCGTGCCGAATCCCAGGACCGGCAATTCGACGCCGGTCTTCCCCAACAGCCGAAACGGCAGGCCTGAATGGTCACGAATGAATCGGGAACGAGCAGGAGTCGTCGATCGTCTGGTTCCCCATCTCATGCCCTCACGATAGAAGCCGAGCCGGACCTCTTGGTACTAGGAGTCCGCCTAGCAGGCATCACCAACCATGCTCA
>CAYQDJ010000102.1:0-10044 GCA_964416255.1 uncultured Nitrospira sp.
GATCGTGTAACAGCAATTGGTGCACCAAGGCTTGAAGGGCGGCGCTCAGTTGCTCAGCCGGTGCCGCATCCGATGGTGCCGTTGGTGCGTCGACCAGGAATGGCAGGCCCAGCGCGTGAAACACTTTCGGAATGCAGGCGATAGGCTGGGCTCCGGCCTCCTCGAGACGGCGGACCAAGGACTTCACGCGCTTCGAAGGCACGCCGCGATGTTCCAGCTCGACCTGCGAGAATCGGCGTAAGCCCGTGCGACCATCCAACACCGTGACGGCATCGAGGACGATGTCCGCCTCCCCTCTGCTCCCGCATCGAATGCGGTACCCGCTGCGATGGGTACGCAGCTTGGCGATTGCTGTGAACTCATCCCCCCGGTGATAGGCCGCAAGCAGCCTTCTGAGCTCATCCGGCTGACGATTCGCCCCGCCGGGAAATTCCAATTCCAGTCGGCCGCCGGATTGCGGAATCTTGAGTTGCCAGCATCCACGACGGGCTTCGCTCCGGTAACGAAGAGTCAGACCGTGCCGCGCCAAACGTTTGGTGACTGTGTCGTAATAGGTCGAGACGAACCGGCGCGGCGGCAGAGATTGCCCGGGAAGGGCCGGGAGGCGGAAATCCGGCGGGACGTTAAACTTACTCTCTGTTTCCAGCTCTTGACGCGGCATGGCATCTCAATACTCGACCAAGTACAGCCACGCAGGCTAAAAGCCCGTAGGGAGACATGTCAAGACAACTCGGCTGCACATCTTATTTAATTAACTAATTAAGATTGTTAAACGATGTGTCTCCATGGGTGCCAGCCCTGGTCTCTAACCCAGTATTAAGAGCCAGAGATTGTCCTAGTTGGAGAACGCCGCGGCTTTTCCTATCATGCAGTCTCACCATTAGAAGGGGGGAATATGTCGAACGAGACTCTGACCCCGATCCATCCGGGCGAGGTGCTGCTGGAAGTGTATCTGAAACCTTCGTCGCCTCCGCTCACCGTCGCTGCATTGTCACAGGCTCTGGGAGAGACTCCTGAGCAGGTGAACGACTTCATTCAGGGCAAGCGGGATGTCACGCAGGACCTGGCTGAGCGGTTGGGCCTGCTCTGCTGGACGACGACGGACTATTGGCTGGATTTACAGCGAGTGCACGACCGTGAAGCAGGGAGGCGTTCGGTCCTCCGCCTGCCTCGGCCGCACAAGAAACGGGTAGGCCGGAAAGCCGCTGCCTAGGGATCTGCCAATTGTCTGGGGATCCAACCCAGCGCGCGCGCCACATTTCCGCCGGCTGTTCTCTTGCCGAGTTGATCGCGCGGCGCAGGGGTGTCCCCCAGTCCCACCCTCTTTCAATTAACAATCCGTTAACTTGACCGTCGCCGGGCCGTAACACGACTGCAGTAAGTACTTCCATCTTCCTGCACTCGTGGTTTTGATTATTCCATGTACGGACACAATTTCCTTTTGACGGGCGGACCATCACGCGGGCGATTCGCTTGACGTTTCATCGGCAAGTATCAAGTATATAGAGCGGATTGCCGACCACGCGACGAACGTGGCGGAACTGGTCGTCTATATGGTGGAAGGCAAGATCATCCGGCACTTGACCAGAGAAGGCTTGGAGGGCTAGGGATGCGAGCGAATCTAAAGATACGTGCCTGACGGGCATTCGTCAGAAGGAGGGGCTCATGGATCATAAGATCGTCACCATGGCGCAGGCAAAGACCATCGCCATTGTGGCTCACGATAATGAGAAGCAGGATCTCCTCGCTTGGGCCAAGTTCAATCTCGACGCACTTCACGGGCACTCACTCATCGCGACGGGGACGACCGGATTGTTGCTCCAGGTGGAACTGGGTTTACCCGTGATCCGTGTCCGGAGTGGCCCGCTCGGAGGTGACCAACAGATCGGGGCCAAGATCAGCGAGGGCGCCGTCGACGTCCTCATCTTCTTCTGGGATCCGCTCGAACCTCAGCCGCACGATCCTGACGTCAAGGCGTTGCTTCGGATTGCGGTCCTGTGGAATATCCCCATTGCCTGCAACCGCGCCTCGGCGGACTTCTTGATTTCCTCCTCGCTGATGCCGAAGGAGTATCAGCGTCGCGTCCCGGATTTTGAAGGGTATCGCACTCGCCTGGTGGGGGTGAAAGGGTCGAGCATTTCCGAGTAATCGAGTTTGCCTCGCGCGGTGCCGGCCACCGGGTGGAACCGAAACCGGGAGGCGATGCGGTACTATTCGACCTGCGTGATCGTGATTCGGCGCTCGGGTGGGACCCGGACAGGCTGAGGCAATGATTCGAGGTACGCGATCAATGCCTCAAGGTCCGAGGGGCCCGCTTCGCGCGAACGGCTTTGCGCGAAGACCGAAAAGTTGTCGCCTCCCGCGGCGAGGTAGTCGTTCACGGTGACCGAATAACGGGCTGCGCGATCGAGCGGCACTCCTTGGCGGCGCACGTCAAGGACGCGGTCTCCAGGCTGTCGCCCGGGATCCCAGGTATAGCTGAGGCCGGAAACCTTAAGCATCCTTGGTTGCGGCCGAGTCCATTGTTGGTTCAACAGGTCGTAGATCTGCTGTCCCGTCAGTGAGAGGCGAATCAATTTGTTGCCGAAGGGCTGCACCGTGAATACCTCACGATAAGTGAGCGGGCCGCCCGGCAAGTCCCCCCGGATCCCGCCCGGATTCACGAACGCGAAATCGGTCTGCATGGCCGCGCGCTGCGCGTCCGCAATCAAGCGCCCCAACGGCGATTCACCCGCCTCGTTTTCGGCTCGGACGATCGGCACAGCCGATTCCGCCATCATGCGACGGACCAGCGGAGCGATCTTGGCTTCGGCCAGGGCCACCAGCCGGGCCACGGTTGGCTCCGGGGCCAACCCGGGACCGGCGTCGCCGTACGTGGTGACGATCGCAGAGCTTTTCGAAGCGACGTCCCCTGTGGCGCGGTCGATCAGCAAATGAATCTCACTGTAGGCCGTGCCGTAGGAGAACGCCTGTGTGAGGAGGATGGGTCGGCCGTGGCGATTCGTCATCATGGCGTTGGTAAAGGCGTGGGCGTGACCTGACACCACTACGTCCACATCGTCATCGAGCCGTGAGAGAATATCGGCAATCTCGGGACCTCTCACCTGGGAAGCCGGTTGGGTTCGGCCTTCGTAGGGGGCCTGGCGGCCCCCTTGGTGAAGCAGGACGATGAAGGTCCGAATGCCGTGCTGTTCCCGCAACTGCCGGACGTAGCGGTTGATGCTCTCGGCCTCGTCGAGGAACGCGAGCCCGGCGACTCCGTCCGGCAATACGATGGACGGTGTCTCCTTCAGCACCGCTCCGATGAACGCCGCACGCACGCCGTTCGCATGTTTGATGACGAACGGAGGGAAAATCGGCCGGCCGGTGACCCGCTCCGTGACGTTGGCCGACACGTATGGAAAGGCCGCGCCTTCATAGGGATCAGCCAGAAACGGGCCAGACGGATGGCTCCCGCCGTTTACCAGCCGCAGCAATTCGTCCTGGCCCTCGTCGAACTCATGATTTCCTGGCGTACCGACGAGATTACAGTCGGGATTCAAACGGTCCGTCGGACGACAGTGTTGATTTCCGAGCAAATTAAAGAAGGCGATCGAGGGTTCATCCTGGAGCAGGGCCGACTCGGGAGGGGAGGCACCCACCAGATCTCCGGCATGCACGATGAACGTGGAATGGGTCGACGGTTCGCGAGCCGCTGCGGCGTTGAGGTAGGCCGCCAGGACCGCGGCTCCTCCCATGGGGCGAGCATCCGAGCGCCGCTCGGCCAGGAGACGGCCGTGAAAATCGTTGATCGCGAGGATCGTGACGGGGATATGATTGGAATTCGGACTTGGCTCCGGCTGCTCCCAGGCTACCGCTTGTGCCGCCGCATCTCGAAATGCGGGGCTCTCGTCGATCGATTCCTGTTGGAAGGCGAGTCCCGGTTGCGATGCCGGTGCCTCTCCCGAGAACCCCCACATGGCCATCAAGCACGTGAGCATCACCACGCGTCTATCAGGCATACCCTCCTCCTGTTCAAAGCTCGCGTCATGGTACCCGATTGGGATGTGCTTCGAAACGTGAGTTCGGTTTCATCGCGCCGGCGCCGACAATGCCTTTCTTCCCGTTGTCGGGCAAGTCAGGATGGCCGGCCTATCACGTTAAAAATTTTACTCATTACACAATCTCTGCTATATCCATCACAACAGTCACTAGATGGGAAGGGGGTGGAGTGTTCATGGCGATGAAGAAGACAGCGAAGAAGGCGGCGAAGAAGCCGGCCAAGAAGGGTGCGAAGAAGAAGTAGCCGAATGGGAGGCGACGGCCACGTCGCCTCCCGACCGTGCTCATCGAGGCCCACTCCCCGAAAAGAACCACAACCTTCCAGCAGGACATTCCTAGGAGTTGGCAAAAAAAGGGGAGGCGATGGCCACATCACCTCCCCCATTCTTCTTCACCAGGGAAGTACCCTTGGCGAGAAGAAGGCAGCGTGTCCAGACCTATAACGGCTGGAACGAGTGAGAGTCTAACACGAATACACGCGATAAACTAATTTTAAATAAATGATTATAATGCAGTGACTTATGTAATATATCTCGCGTAATGCAGAAGAGATCTTGACTGAGAAGGACGTGCCCGGATGAGCAGGTTGCCTTGATACGCACCTCCATATAAATGGTACGGCGGCGGTCCTTCTTGCCCCGGATACAACGCGGGTGAGCCGGGCGTCGCGTTGACGAGCAAAGTTCGCATCGGCTAGTCTCTCCCGCCGGCGTCACCTGATCCGCGTCCACTAGTGAGGCCTTCCATGCCCACACGGTTCGCCACCTTGGTACTGAGTTTGGTCGGTTGGTTTGCATTACTGGGATCGTCCATTACCGCGGCCGACCCGTCATTCGACCAGACAGCGCGCTATGTCTTGGACGTGGTCAAAGCGTTCCGCACCGCCTATGTGCTACACGTCGTCGAACATACCCGGTCGGCCGGGACGTTGCCGCGGGAGGATTGGGACAAGGATGCGCATTTCATCCCGCTCCCGGCGCAGTTCGTCAAGGCCGCGGCCGGACAGGTGGAGTCATTTGAAATCGGGCTGATCAGCTTGACGCCCATCAATCCGGTGAATCGACCCAGAACGGCCGCGGAAACCGAGGCGCTGATTCAGTTGGAGAAGGACCGGCAGCGGAGCTTCATCAGCTTTGCCGAGGGAGATCAGTTTAAGGCCGTGTCGGCGGATTTGGCGCTGGTCCGCTCGTGCGCCGAGTGTCACAATCGACATCCGCAGTCGCCGAGAAAGAACTACCAGCAATGGGATGTCATGGGCGGCCTGGTCGTTCGGTTCAAGCGCGAGATTGAATCGCAAGGCATGACGCTGCCGCCGGAACCGCCGAAGCGCCCGTCAGGCAACATCGAGCGGCTGCCACCCACACCTTCGGCCAAACCCCCTTGGATTCGATAGAATGACGGGGATTCCGCAGACCGACAAACATGTCGATGTGTTTCCCTGGACCCATCCCCCGTCAAGACTGTGTGCTAGGTGATGGACAGAGGTGAGCCGACGGAGGGTTTTCCGAAGAGTTCCGAGGCACTGCCCCCGCGGAGGAACACCTCGATCCACCGGATCTCGCCACCCAGGCGCAACGGCCAGCCGCTGCTGCCAGGCGCAAAGGCCAATTCTCCGTGGCGAACGGCAAAAGTTCCGTCACTCACCGTTGCTTCATGTTCGCGATCGCGGATGCGCACGCGAATGTGTTTCCCTGGGCGGACCTTTGTGGCATCGTACGGGATGGTCGTCTTGAGGTTGCCATAGCCGTCGATATAGGCGATCACGGAAGACGGAGGTTCGGGCAGTGCCAGGGGGTCGATCTCGTCGCCCAATGCGGAGGAAAGCCCCAGGGCAATGGCGGCGGCGGCCTGAGGAAACACATCCCGTGAACGGAACTGGCTTCCGTCCGCGGGCGAGGCCGCCCAGCGGAGTTTCTCGGCCACATCCTTGACGAACGAGAAGGCATACCCAGCATTGACTCCTATCACCCGGACGCCGGTCGGAAGCCGCGCATAGGCCAACCGTTCTCCGGCATTTTCCGGCCTCGCGGCCGGATCGTCTTCGCGCGGCGCGACGTTGTGATAGATCAAGGTGCCGGGCGGGGCGGCGTGAAGGCCGAGTTGTGCAATACAGAAGCCGGCGGCCACGGTGGAAAAGGGGGGAACCGGCACGAGCACCGGTTCGGCATCGGGCAGGTGGAGTGCAATCCGCTGGACGACCTCGGCAAACGCCAGATCGCCTGTTCCATAGTCGGCGATGATGTGTACCAACACGAGTCACCTCTTTCGCCCTCAGTTTGCCGCAGGGTCGCGCTCTGTGCAAATGTCCGCGGTCCCATATGAAGCCCCTCGCTGGGACCGGCGTGGCGACATCGTCCGCCGGGGCTGGTGGCAAAGACCGAGCGGGAAAGTTCCATGCTGTCCCCGCGCCGTAGTGCAGGACCAGATTTTACGCCACTCGATTCAGGGCGAGATTTCTCCGATAAAACAAGGTATCCTCAGCCGCATCGACGTTTTCAATGAGCTGGAACGGGGAGCTTTGCCGTGATGCCTACCTATAGAATGCCAACGAGTTCATGCTAAACCTGCTTCCGATGGCCCGCCTACTCAGGCGCCGGAATGTCGAGGCCGATACTCACGCTCATTTCTCGAGATCCGCTCTTGCCGCCGAGGTGGTGAGACTCTGCCCTATGAAGAGGCTGAGCGTGAGGTGTGCTCGTCGATGAAGACGGCACGTCCATCTCAATCCTCGCCCATCCGGTTTGCCGTGGACGAATCCCCGCCGCATCTGCTCGCAGCCGGGCTGGGGCTGCAGGTCGTGGTGCTCATCATCGCCGGGATCGTGCTCACGCCGATCGTGGTGCTGCGGTCGGCGGGGGCCGACCCACTCAGCGCGTCGTGGGCGATCTTTGCGGCGCTGCTGATCAGCGGAGTCACGACCATGCTGCAGGCGCGCCCGGTGGGCCGGTTCGGGGCGGGCTATGTGCTCTTCATGGGGACGTCCGGCGCCTTCATCGCGGTCGGCATTGCCGCGGTGGCCGACGGAGGGCTGCCGCTCCTGATGACGCTGGTTGTCGTTTCCTCGCTGGTGCAATTTTATTTTGCGGGCCGGCTGTCGACCCTCCGCCGTATCGTCACCCCCGCGGTCGGCGGGACGGTGATCATGCTCATCGCCGTCAGCGTTTTTCCCATCGCATTTGGCCTGCTCAGCAAGGTCCCGGAGAGCGCGCGGGCCGATCCTCTGGCCGCGCCCGTCACCGCCGCCTCGACCTTTGTCGTCATCATCGCCATCGCGCTCTTCGGCGCCCGTGTCATGCGCTTGTGGGCGCCGATCATCGGCGTGCTGCTCGGGTGCGCAGTGGCGAGCGGTTTCGGGATGGTCGATCTGTCGCGAGCGATGACGCAGCCCTGGCTCGGGCTTCCGCAGGGTTCATGGCCCGGGTTTGACCTCTCGTTCGACGGACGCTTCTGGGCGCTGCTGCCCGCCTTCATCATCGTGACAATCGTCGGGGCGATTGAGACCTACGGTGACGGCATTGCGATTCAACGCGTCTCCCAGCGAGGCGACCAGGCCGTCGATTTCCGCTCGGTGCAGGGTGCCGTCTATGCCGACGGCCTGGGCAACTTTTTGTCCGGCGTGGCCGGGACGCTGCCCAATACCACCTACTCGACGAGCATTTCGGTGGTCGATATCACCGGGGTGGCGGCGCGCCGCGTGGGTCTGTACGGCGGCGTCTTTCTCGCTCTCATCGCATTCTCGCCTAAGCTCGCCGGCCTTCTGCTCGCCGTGCCTGATCCGGTGGCGGGGGCCTACATCATCCTTCTGCTGATTCTGCTCTTCGGCCATGGCATACGTCTGGTCGCCGAGAACGGCTTGTCGTATGAGAATGGTATGGTGGTCGGCGTGGCCTTTTGGCTGGGGGCCGGCTTTCAAAACCAGCAGATCTTTCAGGACCAGTTGCCTCATTGGGCCCGCACCCTGCTGAACAACGGGATGACCTCCGGGGGGCTGCTCGCGGTGGGGTTGATGTTGTTGCTGGCCGTGCGGGATCGCTCGCGCAACAAGCTCTCGGTGGAACTCGATGTGAATGCGATCCGCGTCGTGCACGAGTTCATCAATCGCTTTGCTATGCGACTCGGCTGGGATCGATCAGCCGTGGGCCGCCTCGAACTGGTGACGGAGGAAGCGTTGCTCTACTTGATGGCGCGACAGGGCACCGAAGCCTCAGCGCCGGAGAAGAAGATCGAGCTGTCCGTGCGCTACGAAGCCGAGGTCGTTGAACTCGAAATCATCGCCGGCCCGCAGCGGGCTAACCTGGAAGATCTGATCAAGCTCGTGAAAACCGACGGGGAACCGGTGGAGGAAGACCTCTCGCTGCGGCTGCTGCGCGAGCTTGCCCTGGACGTGAAGCATCAGCAGTTCCATGGGATCGACTGCCTGCTTCTCAGAGTGGATAGCCGTCCATTGAGTCCGGCCGGGGACCAGGAGGCTGCGTCCGTTTTGACCTGAACGATCATGCCGCGCAGACCGATCGTCTCGATCTGAAATCCTCACGTCGAGAACTGTTTTGCGGCGGCTTCGACATCCGCATATACCGGTAAAATCGAAGTGAACCCGGCGATCTCGAAGACCTCAAGGATATGCGGCTTGAGCGATGAGAGCACGATTTTGCCGTTCAAGGGTTTAAGCCGCTTGGCGGCGACGAGCAACACGCGAAGGCCCGCACTGCTGATGTAGTCGAGCGTCTTGCCATCGATGACGAGACGTCGTTCCCCCCCGTCGATCAGTTGCTGCAGGCCCTGGGCAAGTGTGTCGGCGGTTCCCGAATCCAACCGTCCTTGCACCCCGACGACGCAGACGTCTTCTAGCTTCCGTTGGATGATCTCCATAGGCGATGCCTCTTGTTTTCTGGTTGGAATCCCGCTAGCCGATCCGCTTCGTCATCGTGAGGCGATTCTTGCCGGACTCGCGTCGATAGTCCACCTGATCCATCACCGACCGGACCAAGTGAATACCGAGTCCCCCGACCGGCCGTTCCTCGATGGGACTGGTCAAATCCGGCTCTGGGGCCATGAGCGGATTGAACGGTTTGCCGTCGTCTTCGACCTCCGCCTGGAGGCTGCCGCCCATCAGCGAGAGACGCACGATGATCTGATGCTCCGCCTCGTCCTCATAGCCGTGAGCAATTGCATTTGTAATCAGTTCATCCAAGGCAAGGGTCATGGCCTGCAGGTATGAATCAGGAATCCGGTGGTCCTGCGCGAATGTCTCGAGCGCGTGCGCGAGCCGCGCCACTTCTCCACGGCGGTTTCGCAGCGTCAGCACCATCGTGGCCGAGTTCGTCATGCTCTTTGCCCCTGCCGGTACCGCAAGACCAGGAGCGTGATGTCGTCAGCCTGTAGCGCCCCTGCAGCGTAGTGTTGCACCTCGTCGATCAGTGTCTTGGCGAACTCGGTGGGAGGCCGGCCATTCAACCGGCCGAGGACTTGTTCCAGCCGAGGCGTGGAGAACAAACGCCCCTGCGCATCCACCGCCTCAGTCACGCCGTCGGTATAGAGAAAAAGCTGGTCGCCTGGCCGCATAGTGGCCCGCTTTGCGCGGTACTCGGCCTCCTCCAGGACGCCCAAGGCGATGTCGCCCGAGTGATCCAAAGGGCTGATGCCGCTATCGCTGATGAGGTAGGGGACGTTATGGCCTGCGTTGCTGTACTCCAGCTGGCCGGTTCGGGTGTTGAGAATTCCATAGAACACCGTCACGAACATCGCCGAATCGTTGTCCGGGCAGAGCAGACGATTGACGTGCTGCAGGCATTCTCCGGGAGACACATTCGCCAAGGCGGTTGCTTTCAACAGCGACCGACTGACGGCCATAAAAATGGCTGCCGGCACGCCCTTGCCCGACACGTCCGCGATGACGATGCCCAGCCGTTCATGGTCGATCAAAAAGAAGTCGTAAAAATCCCCTCCCATCTCGAGCGCGGGAATGGTTTCCGCGTAAATCTCGAAGTCATCCCGATCAGGAAA
>CAYQDJ010000103.1:0-10040 GCA_964416255.1 uncultured Nitrospira sp.
CCTCGGCACCATATCGTTCGCGCCGTTGGCGAAGGCGAGCAACAATACAAGAACGAACGGGATCAGAGAGCCATCCATGTCAGCCTCGCAAATGAAGAATGCTCACACAGATCATCAAGCGAAGCCGCACGGAGTGAGGATCTTGAGGCGGTCTGGGCACGTACGTTGAGGAGATCGAGCGACTGAGAACGCAATTGGGGGCCTGTGTCGGCATCCGATTACGCGACAGTCCCGCCGCAGGACGAGCCGGCTCCGGCCGTGCAGCCGTAACAGTGGTTCCCCGTCACAATTCTCCGTGCACCCAGACGGCTCGGATCGAAGTCGCGAATATGACGCGGCATCCTCTCGTCGACCGGCAGATCGAGCATCTGATTGAAGTCGCAGTCGTACAGGGTGCCATCCCATCCCACGGAAATCGTCGACCGGCACATGACGCCGGCAGCCGCCACCGGATTGAACGCATTGGCCAGACGGTCCATATAGGCGTCATAGTTCCCGCTCTCCATCAGGAATTCCAGGAACCGGCTGATCGGCATGTTGGTGATCGTGTAGAGGCGGTTGAACTCGATCCCATGGCGAGCCCGAAGTTCTTTTCGAAACTGCGCTTCGATCCCATCTTGCCTCGGCGGCAGAAACGCGCCCACCGGATTGTAGACGAGGTTCAGCAGGAGGCCGCTGTCGGGACGACCATATCCAAGTCGATTCAATAAACTGAGAGCCCCGATGGATTTCTCAAAGATCCCCTTGCCCCGCTGGGCATCCGTTTGATTGGCCCGATAGGCTGGGAGTGAGGCGATGATTTCGACGCGATGAGCCGCCAGAAACTCGGCCAGATCCGCTTGAGAGGGAAGCAGCAACACGGAGAGATTGCATCGATCCATGACATGACGGCCGAGGGCATGGGCTTGCTCGACCAGCCAACGAAAATTTGGGTTGAGCTCTGGTGCCCCGCCGGTTATGTCAACGGCGGGAATGTCGGTCTTGGCCAATGCCGCAAGACAGAGCTCGGCGGTCTTCTTCGACATCGATTCGGTGCGATCCGGCCCTGCATCGACGTGACAATGCCGGCAAGTCTGGTTGCAAAGTTTGCCGACATTGATTTGAAAGACGGTGATCCCTGTGGCATGGAGCGGAGACAAGCCGGCCTGACCGAGTCGCCGTTCAAACGGCGGACAACCGACCATTTCTGTCAGCACCTTGAGCTGTTCCGCGGGAGAGGCAAGCGGATTGTGTCGTCCGAGCAAGGTCAGCGGCATCTCTATCTCCGTGAGCACGCGAGAAGCATCTCAGATACCACCATGGCGTCAGCCGGCGTGCCCCATACCGGCCAACACCGTTTCCGGAAACCGCAACTCGCAGCATCCGAAGTTCAACGCCCACCCTTGCCGATTGGCCAACGCGCCTTGGACTCTTGGTAGGATGCGATAGCAGACCTGCTTTCCATTCCGGGTTCCCTCGACCAAACCGGCATCCCGGAGAATCCGGAGATGATGGGAGATATGCGGTTGAGGACAGCGTAATTGCCGCACGAGTTCACTCACACATTTTTTCTCGACCAGTAAGGACTCCAGGATACGCAACCACGTGTGATCCGCCAGGGCTTTGAGCATCGTGGCGCATTGGTCCGCGGTGAGTACGGCCCTGGGTAAGGCAGGCCTCATCAGCAACAGCCTCCATTGGGTGAACAGGTGACCTCGGCGCCGTTCACAGGTTGGCCGGCGCGATTGACGATGGCGAAATGCGGAGCATACCCGTCGGTTGCCAAGACCTTGCGGGTCTTGGCGCAGACTTCGAGCGGTTCTCCCCGTCGGTAGACGTGATGGTCGTCATCGGCCACTTCGAGGAACGGTCCTGCGAGCAGGGCGAAGTCTCCTTGCCACACGCAGGGGGCTTGTGAGGGCAACACCGACGACCAGCGCGCATCCGATCGGTCGAGCAAGGCCGGATCATGGGACAGGACGAAATGGGAAGCGAGCGGAGGCTGATTCAGCAGTAGCGCTGTGTCCGTCCCGACCTGTTGCGGAATGCCCCGCTGATAGTCGGCTCCACGTTCATCCACCACGCGGCTGAAGGGTCCGCGAAGTGTCGCGTAGCGAACGATCGACTCCACGGGAGGCGGTGGCAGTTTGTAGCCGGTCAGCGTCACGGAGAAGAAGTGAATCCCATTGATGACTTGCCAGGGGGAAAAGGTGACGAGATGGATGCCGAGAAATCCGGCTTCCACCATACCGGCGATATAGTCCGCGAGCGTCAACGCCCCCGAGAGACACTCACCCCATTTGGCTGTATCGTGGACCAGGTATTGCGGGACTGTGTGGTCTGACACGATGTCGGAAATCGTAAAACGCCCTCCCGGTTTCGTGACGCGCCACATCTCACGGAAGACCTTGCGCTTATCCGGAGCCAGGTTGATGACGCAGTTGGAAATGATCAGGTCGACCGTGTGGTCGTCCACCGGCATCGCATCCGCCATGCCCTTGCGGAACTCGACGTTCGCAGAGGCATAGTCCAGGTTCGCGGCCACGATCGGCGCATTGCGACGCGCGATCTCCAGCATCGTGTCCGTCATATCGATGCCGATCACCCGCCCGGATGGCCCGACGAGCCGCGAGGCCTCGAAGCAGTCGATTCCTCCGCCGGAGCCGATGTCCAGGACGGTTTCACCAGGACAGACCGTCTTCAATCCGGCGGGCGTACCGCAACCATAGGAAATCTTGAGCACCTCTTCTGGAATAAACGACTTCAGATCTTCGAAGTCGTAACTCGTCGGACAACACATTTGCTGGCCTGTGGCGGCAGCTCGCGCGTAGCGTTCACTGACTTTTTGACTGATTTCGTCGATTGGCATGGGTCCCTCGTCGCTCACGAAACATATTGAGATACGCCTATGTATCAACCTTCCTGTTCAAGGTCAAACCTGCTCTTGTCATAGGTCCATAGAAGCATACCGCGAGGGACGCGGGGTATCTGCAAGCTGGTTTACAGTGTTGATGCATCCGGCCCTTGGCCGTCAAAGCGGTAAAGAGAATCCCGATTCAAGAGAATGCGTGCGTGACGAGGATGAAAAACACGTTGGCCCTCTTGACTCAGTACCATGGCAGAGGGTGTAGGGTTTCATCGGAGTGCGGCGATGACGGAAGAATGGACGATCGGGCAACTCGCGAAAGCGGTCGGTGTCAACATCCAGACAGTGCGGTATTACGAACGGGTACACCTGCTCGGGCCATCTTCGCGCCGACCCTCGGGATACCGAATCTACGGCCAAGACGAGCAACGGCCCTGACGGTATCGGGGACAAAGGCCGGCATGATTCCGGACAGGTATCCCGTTCGAGAGCGGATTCCAGCTTTGCCGGTATTTTTGAATCTCTTGATCGATGGGTAGCGAATCCCGCGCATACGCCACAGAGGGTGATCCGGAGGAGACACGCCACTAGTGGTAATTATGTCCAGAGAAGTAGCTTCTGCCACTGGTTTCGCAGTATTTTTCGAGCAGATTCGGGACTGTCCTTCAGGCAGGGACAGGAAACGGTCCACCTGCGATGAGGACCATGCGGGTGTTATCTTTGGCTGCCGATGAGTTGATGAAGGCTATTGAGGACATGACTAAACCATAAGCCACTGATACTGACCTGACGTTTCCCATTGTTCAGCGGTTTTTGCGGTACGCGGCAGCGCTTTATTCTAGCGGCGGCGTCTTTGAAGGTCGGGCTGATACGGACAATTAGCTGATAGAGGGCTGAAGCTTCGTCTATTTCTCCAACGGATTCGAGGGTTCGTGCAAGGAAGTACTGCACCTCGATGACTTCATTCGGAGTTGCGGACTGGTCGGTTAATCCCTCGCGAAACGCCTCGATGGCTGCAGCATACTCTCCCATCCCCCTGTAGCAGAGGCCCACTTGAACCGAGGCCTTGAAGCAATACGACGGAGCGCGGCCGGCTCGATCGAACGCCTCAATGGCTTCCTTGAACCGCCCCTCTTTTCTCATCGCAACCCCCGGTGCGTACAAGACATGAGGAGGGACAGCCGCTTGGCAGACGCGGGGTCCCGGAGCCGGTACGTCCCCTTCGAACGACGGAACACGCACCTGAGGGACCGGATCAGGAACTGCGTCTGGATCGTTCGCAGAAGCCGCCAGCGCAGTGAGTTCTGCGATCCCTCTTAGCGGAAGAATCCCGCCTCTGATTCGATCGAGGGCCGCTTTAGCAACCAGCTTACGCGTGATGAAGCCGATCTGCTCCGCAAAACCATAGGTCAGTGCGGTGTCGCAGATCTGATTGATCAGACGGGGGATGCCCGTGCTCAATCGATGCACAAGCGAGCACGCCTGATCCGTGAATAGGGCATGGGTGCCGCCGGCCTTCTGCAATCGATGGCTGATGTACTGGCTCGTTTCCTCTTCAGCAAAGGGCTCCAGGTGATGATCGACGACGATGCGTTGGGCGAATTGGGTCATCTCGATCCGTTGCAAGAGCGTGTGGAGTCCCGGTTGCCCGGAAAGAATGATTTGCAGCGTGAGCGCCTTGCCGTCGTTCACATTGGATAGGAGCCGCAATTCCTCCAGGAGCTCCGGCCCAAGGGTTTGAGCTTCATCAACCATGAGTACCACGCGGCGTTTTCGCCTTGCTTCCTGACGTATGAATTCTGAAAACGTGTGATAGGCTTCCACGGCGTCCAATCGTTTGTGGCTGAGCCCAAGCCCAAGGAGAATCCATGGCAAGAGCTGCTCCACGTCATACCGCGCATTGGTCACAAGGCCGAACACGTATTTGTTGTGATGCTCTCCGCTGAGTTTTCGCAGGAGAGACGTTTTCCCCATTCCCGGCTCTCCGGTCAGGACCATGAAAGGCGCCTCGTTGATCAGGCCGTATTCCAAGAGACTGGAAGCGGTGCGATGCGTCGATCCGGAATAGAGAGACTCCCCGTCGGGTAAGAGCGTAAAGGGTTTGGTCCGAAGTCCGTAGAATGATTCGTACATGTGCCTCAGTGCCCTGCACGCGAAGCGGACAGCAGCTCTTTCATGCGGGCCGGAGTCGCCACGAATTGCCCGGCCTTATTCAACACCGTTCCCAACACGGGACGGGAATTCTTGACCAGCAACAACGCGCGCTGCAGCTCCTCGACCGTGGTTTTCCCCTCCTCGACGACAAAGAGAAGGGCATCCATGCAGGGAGAGAACGCAAGCACATCGGCCGTGTGGAGCAACGGGGGTAGATCAAATACCACGACCCGCGACGGGTAGCGATGCTTCAGCTCTTCGACGAGTGCCAGCATTTTGGGCGACGTGAGGACTTCGGTCGAATTGGAAACAGCCGTCCTCCTGGCAGCAAGACAAACCGGTCGATCCCCGGTTGCACCAACACTTCTTCGAGCGGCTTCCGCTGACCCTGGGCCTGCAGGGGTCGCGTGCACCCGGTCCTGCGCGACTCGGCGTGAATGACCCGAATCGCGGTGACCAGCCGCCGATTGTCTACCGCACGGGGACTCTCGGACCGAGCGAACCCGGCATACTCGCCCGAAGGGGGACACCGCCAGCAGGCCACACATCAGCCGCACCGGCACACGGCCCGCATGTGCACAAATAACTTGGTGCCTCACGCTGACGGCTTGGCGAAGTACCCCGCACACTGTGCAAACATCCCGCTCCTGCGTCACACGGGGCCACCTCCCGTTTGAGTCGGGCAAGCTCCTCTTCATGAGGCTTGCGCCGTCCCTGGCCCGGGAAGACGGCGACCGGATCACCGGCGACTTCCTGTTTCCAGCGCCGTACCAGATTCGGGTGATCCCGAGATCCCGAGCGACTTGCGCGGTGGCATGGCCACCGGCACGGGCATCTGCTTGAATTCCCGAGTAAAGGCTCGTCGTCGTTGCCTCATGTTGTACACCTCCTGGGTGAGCAGGCCCCACCCTTTTCGAGGTGTCCACTATTTCGGGGGAGGATCAACAAGACCAATTCGGCGGAAAGGATGCCCTCCACAGGAGGAACCGGAAGGGCATCAAGCGGTGGAGCACAACCGCCACGGGGCCTTCAGCTCAGGCCATACCTATCAGAAGGAGCTCTTAGACCCTTCCTGACCATCCCGCGAGGCGCCAGCCGGTTTGCTGAAGCAGCGCGGAGGCGATTGGCACGAACCACGGAATCCTCCAAATACCCACAATTGATGCATCGTATGGCAGGGCACATACGGGCTGTTTCCTCTCTCAGGTCACCGAAGGTTTCGCGGACAAGCAGTCCCCTGCAGCGTTGACAGAGCATAGGTCCTCCTTCTGCATTCTTTTACACTCAAACCTTAGACCCATGTGATTGCAGCGGCGCCGGCTCAGACAACAGGCCCGCCCCTCTTTGTCATTTCAATCACAACGAATGTGATCAGCAGTATCGCCGAGAAGTCAGCTTGCCGTCTGACCAAAATTGCTCAGGTTGGAAAAATTCGTTTGGCGGCGAGGTGCCCACTGGTTCGGATCGCTTTACCTAAAGAATTGGACCGATACAGAGTTTGGTCCGAAGGACAGGACTAGATTACGGCCGTAGGTCGTCCTGGAGAGTGTCCGCTCTCGTCCCTGGGTAGAGGGCAATTTCGACACGACGTTTATTTGTCGTCCTGCCTCCGTCTCATTGCTCGCGATCGCCCGGATGTCCCCGTACCATTCGCAAATCACGCTCTGCGACTCCACTCCGTTCCCCTCCAGCACCCGTACCGTTTGAGCCGCATGTGCTCTGGACAAGGCCAACCTTGTGAAATACTGGCGGGAACAATCAGAGTCTGTCCACGGCCTGTATGGTCACCTCGACGGAGTGTTCCTGCCGGTCGTCCACTAGACGAAGAGACTTGTCCGGTTGCGCCACGCCGTCGACAGTCACCCTCGTCTCACCGTCCCCGTCGCTAGCTTGTAAGACGGTGATATGGTAGAGAGTTTCCCGGTATCGGTAGTGTAACGTGAACCCCTTCCAATCCGCAGGGAGGCACGGAGCCACGCGTAGCTTGTCGACTTCCAGCCTCAGCCCAAGGAGCGATTCTACGATCAGCCGGTACATCCAGCCTGCCGAACCCGTATACCACGTCCATCCACCGCGGCCGGTGTGCGGCGAGAGGGCGTAGACATCGGCTGCAACAACGTACGGCTCCACTTTGTAGGTCGCAATGGCCTCCGGAGAACTCGCATGATTCACCGGGTTGATCATGGCCAACAGTTCCCACGCGCGCCGGCTGTCGCCCAATGCGGCGAAGGCCATCGTCGTCCAGATCGCCGCATGCGTGTACTGCCCGCCATTTTCTCTCACCCCTGGGACGTACCCTTTGATATAGCCAGGATTTAAGTCCGACGTGTCGAACGGCGGATCCAACAGTTGGATCAGAGCATGGTCCCGGCGAACGAGGCGCCGGTCCACCGAGTCCATGGCCATGCGCGAGCGCGTGGTATCCCCGGCCCCGGAGAGCACCGACCAGCTTTGTGCAATCGAATCGATCTGGCATTCAGGGTTGATCGCCGACCCAAGCGGCGAGCCGTCATCAAAGTAAGCACGGCGATACCACCCTCCATCCCAGCCATGCTGTTCGATATTCTGGCGCATGTGATCCGCCTCCCTCCGGCAACGTTCAGCGAAGGACTGGTCACCACGCAGGCGTGCGACCTCAGCAAAACGCATGAGCACTTCGTACAGGAAAAATCCCAGCCAGACGCTTTCGCCCCGGCCTTGTTCGCCGACTATGTTCATGCCGTCGTTCCAGTCACCGGAGCCGATGAGCGGGAGGCCGTGCTCCCCGCGTGTGAGACCTCTCAGAATGGCTCGCACACAGTGTTCGTATAAGCTGGCCGCTTTTTCAGACCGGCCCGGAAGATCGTAATACGAGTCCTCCTCCTGGTTGACCGGGCGGCCTTCGACGAAGTGGATAGGTTCATCCAAGACCCCGCTGTCCCCTGTGCTCAGCACGTAGCGGCATGTCGCCAGAGGCAGCCAGAGGTAATCATCCGAACAGCGCGTACGCACGCCCCGGCCTGAGGGAGGATGCCACCAATGCTGGACATCACCCTCCTGAAACTGTCGCGCGGCGGACATGAGAAGATGCTCGCGCACAAGATGCGGCTCGGCGTGGATGAGCGCCATCGAATCTTGAAGTTGATCTCGGAAACCGAAGGCGCCCCCCGATTGATAGTATCCGCTCCGCGCCCACAGACGGCACGCGAGCGTTTGGTATAAGAGCCAGCCGTTCGTCAGAACGTTGAGCGACTGGTCTGGCGTCTGCACATGCACGGCGCCAAGCCGGTGCTTCCAGTACTGCCACACCGCTTCAAGCGCGCCATGAGCGGCGGCAGATCCTCGGAAGCGATGGACCAGGTTTCCAGCGTCATCGGCGTCGCGGCCGACGCCGAGCCTGAAGATGATCTCGCGCTCTTGCCCGCCGGCCAGCTCGAATGGTACGTGGATCGCCCCGCAGGGATCGAGACCGGCCCCCACTTTCCCCGACAGCCGCGACGAAGTCATCGCTGCCGGACTTCGAAGCGTGCCGTTGCGCCCGATAAACTCAGTCCGGTCGCCACTGATGGTCCGAGTGGTCTCGTCCACGGCGAAGAAGGCAATCCGGCCGGCAAACTCCGCGTTATAGGGATTTCGCGCGAAGACCGCGCCGCTCTTGGGGTCCATTTCGGTCACAACGTGCATCGCCGATTTTGGCCGCAGATCTCCCAGCACCCATTCCATGCACCCCGTCGCGGACAACTTGCGCAACCGGCCCGACTCGTTCCGCACCTTGAGCACCATGAACTTAATCGGCGCATCCAGGGCCACGTACACCCACAGCTCTGAGCGGATGCCTCGCTCCGTATGCTCGAAGACGCTGTAGCCGAAGCCGTGCCGGCTGACGTACGGTGTCGCTCCCCGGCTGGGCAGCGGCGTGGGGGACCAGAAGTGGCCCCTCTCTTCGTCACGGAGATAGAAGGCTTCTCCGCTCGCATCACTTACCGGGTCGTTGTGCCACGGCGTGAGGCGGAATTCGTGGGCGTTCTCGCTCCAGGTGTAGGCCTGGCCGCTCTCCGAGATGACGGTGCCAAAGTACGGATTCGCCAGGACATTCACCCACGGTGCCGGCGTCACATGCCCCTGCGCGGTCGTGATGACATACTCGCGTCCATCAGGCGTGAATCCTCCCAGGCCGTTGAAGAAGCTGAGATCGTGGCGCGGCAACGCGATGGATGGCGAGGGTTCGGCGCGGCGGGTTCGGACCGGCGTCAGCCGCGGCCCGGTGACTTCCCCAGGGCTGCGACGGGAGATCTGATCCGCCAGCAATCCCCGCCTGTCTGTGATGACCGCGCGGGCGACCGATTGGAGCAGGATGCGGTCCTCGTTCGATATCTGGTCAATATGACGGACGAAGATGCCGCCCGGTCGATCCACCACGTGAGCTTCGACACCGGCGGCAATCAGACCCATGATTTGGTCATGGAGGAGTTGCCGGTAGCCGGCATGGTCCTCGTTCCAGATCACCAGGTCCACGGCCAGCCCCTTTGAGCGCCAGTACGCGTGGGCCTGAACGAGTTGGCGCACCAGATCGATATTGGCCGGGTCGCCGATCTGCAGCAGTACAATCGGCAAATCCCCTGAAATGGCATAGCCCCAGAGACCGGATTGCCCGCGCCGGTTCTTGATGAGGACGCCCGGCTCGGCGCGCAGAGAGGAATTCGCATATACGACCGAACCGGCCAGGCGTCCGTAGAGTTGCGCGTCGCCCTCGGTGGCATTGAGCTGCCGCAGGACGACCTGGCTATGGGTCCACGCCAGGTCGAAGACGCGATCCGCGAGGCGCCGATCCTGGTATTTCTCGACCAGTCCCAGGCAGACGTCGCGGGTGTCGCCGATGCCGGACACCATATCAATCGTGGCCGATTCTTCCGGATCGAGTGTGATCCGACAGCGGATCGCGACAATCGGATCGAGGACGGAGCCCTCGCTGCCCGAAAGCGCGGCAGCATCGCGCGGCCACTGCAGCGCGGCGGCGGCGAAGGCATCGTGCATGGCTTCCTCGGCGCGGTCGAAATCGCCG
>CAYQDJ010000104.1:0-9983 GCA_964416255.1 uncultured Nitrospira sp.
AATCCGGCTTGCACCGCTTGCACGACCAACTGGCTCGTGGCGTCTTTTTTCCACGCCGTGCCGTACATGAACGACGGCAGAGACACGTCATTGTATGCGGTGAACGCCAGGGCCCCTCCTCTCTGATCTTGCTGACCCACGGCCTACCTTACACACATCCCTCTGGCAGTCTCAATGGCGGACTTGATAGAGTGCGCTCACGACACAATTCGGAGCGACGCCGCCATGAGTAGCGAAGAGGAGTGTCATACAGTCGAACTCAGCCTGAGCTATCGGTACAGCAAGGCACATCCCTGGACGGTGCATGCGGTCACGGGCTTTCTTTCGGCCTATTTTATGGAACAGCCGGGCTTTCGAGTGCAACGACATTTCGACGAATTGGAATCCGGCATGCATGTGTGGCTCTGCGACGTGCCGGCGGCCATGAAGATGGGAGCCCTGATCCGACGGCTGCAAGTCGACCTGCCTCCTTTTCAGGCCATTCATACCGACTCCTCCGGCCTGGTTCGATACGTGCTGGATCGCCCTCCGGAGCCTGAATGAGGTTTCATGTGACTGGGAGGTCGTCAGTTAACCAGTTCGAGCCGAGAGAAAGGAGTCGGTAATGCTCCGGTGGAACTTGTTGGGCGCGGGCCTGCTGGCCGGGGTTCTCACGACGGTCCTCAGTGCGCCGAGTTCCGCCCATCGCGACGTGTTCTCGGCCGAGGAAAAGGATCGGTTGAAGACCGCCGAACGCATTCATCTGGATGCCTTGGCCCTCACCACTCACGGCGCCGTCGACGCCGGCGGCATCGCCTCTGTTGCGGCCGCGCGCCTGAAAGCACTTGGATATGCCGTCACGAACGAGGCTGCGCTGCCGCACGACGTCACGGTCAAAGTGAAATGCGAGGAGCGGAAGACCTGGGACGGTCCGGTCGCGTCCGGCGGGGATGCCGATCAGATTGATGCGGCGGCCCGCCTGTGGACGGGGCCCGCCTGCCAGATCACTTATCGACTGCAGTCCCGGATGTCCGATTGGCGCCATGAGGTGCGGGGTGACGCAGCGAAGCCTGCGCCCACCGATTCAGGCCGTGTGCAGCCCGGCGCGACCGGACTGGCAGGCCTCACCGCCAGGCTCGCCGACGATCCGTTTCCGTTTTTGCTGGCCGGTGCCTGGGGCCAGCCGGGCCGGTTGCTGGCGGCGTTGGACCACGCGACGACGCCGCCGGCTCAGCGCACCACGATCATCACCCTGCTCGGCAATATGTCCGCGGTTGACGCGATTCCGACGCTCACCCGGACGTTGAACGAAGACGATCCGGTTATGGTCCAGAGCGCGGCCGTCGCCTTGGGCGCCATCGGCGATGCCGCCTCGGTTCCGGTCCTGCTCGAGCAGCTTTCACGCGACAATCCTGAGATCCGGCGGGCGGCGATCAAAGGCCTTGGCCGTCTGGCCCCCCTGCATCCCAATAGCCCCATCGTACCGGCCTTGCTGGCCCAACTTCACAAGGAAGGGGTCTCCAACCAGACCGAAATCGTGCGCGCCTTGGGCAAGACCACCGATCGCCGGATTCTGGATCCGTTGCGCGCCCTCAATCGTTCCGTGCAGCAGAAGACCAGGTCGGACAGCAGTCCGGAATGGAAGGACCTCAAACAGGCGCTTGGTGAATCACTCGATCAGTTCGACGGAGTGCACACGGAGGAATGATTCGTCGCGGCGAACGGAGAGCCGACGAGACGCGGGGCGAGGACCCAGTTTGTTGGATCGTGTACATTTTGGAATGTTGCGACCGCACGCTCTACACCGGCATCACCACGGATCTTGCCCGGCGTGTGCAGGCGCATGGAGATGGCGTGGGCGCGAAGTACACCAAGCGTCGGGGCCCCTTCATTATTCGCTATGCGGAACGACATCTCACGAGGCGCGCGGCCCTCGCGCGCGAAGCGGCAATCAAATCGCTCACGCGTGCGGCCAAACTGGCATTGATCGCAGCCTCCGTCTCCGAGTCCGTCGTCCGGGCGCGCGGTCAGGCGACCGATCCCTGAGGCAGGCCACGGGCGACACTACCGTTCCCGGTCTCGGAGGGGTTCCACTGAGTCGGGAGTGTGGGCGATCTGCCGGTTCATCGCGAGAAAACGAGACAGACCTAGGACAAAGCAGAGCAGTCCGACCACCAGCGAGAGACCGCCCAGTATGTTTGCATGGGGATGGTCGACCCACCAAACAGCGGGAATGCCGACAATGACAAATCCGAGCGCGGTACGGACATAGGCGAGAAGGGTTCGCTCGTTGGCCAGATGGGTTCGCTGGCGGGCCAGCCGATCCCGAGTTATGGTGTCTGGTCCGTTCATTCCGTGGCTGCTTTCGCTCCGATCATTCATCCAAATGAGCTGGGACATGCCCCGGCCCGCGCCGCTGTCCTGGGGCGACGTCATGATCCTCTCTCTCGCGCAAACCGTCAACTCTCGTGGACAGATCGTGCCGGCCGGTGCAATTTGTCTTTGACGCGCGCGTGAGCGCATTGAGCCAAGCGGTACAAACAGTCATGGCATGATTCTCGCGGATCTTTGTCCACTCCCGCAGCAACGGACACCTCAAACACAGGATCTGCCATGACACCATCTCGGTGCCTTCTTGTGATCGTGGTGGGGTTGGCTTTACTGGCCGGCTCGGCATGGGCGAAATCAGAAAACGAAGGACAGATTGGAGTTGTCGCGTCAGACGACGATCACCATTTGATTTGAAAGGTTCCCGGCAAAGGTGATCGAAGCGGACTGAGAAAAGAAAATTACAAGGCCGTGCGGGAAGTGGAAATCGTCACGGCCGACGATCAACTCAAAGAAGTGCAGTGGACTCGATGTCCGGGAAGATCAGCGACATCGAAGAGGAGGGCTCACATAAAGGAAAAAAGCAACAGCCTCAGCCGGAAACAGCCGTCTTGTTGCGTCGAGAGACGACCGACGCCTCACGGGAGCCTTAACATGGCGGGGGCGTGTCTTCGCACTCGATACCGGGCCGTCAACTGTATCCCGGAGGGTCCTCGGAATCCTCTCCCATCAGCGCATCGGCTTCGCCCGCTTCCGACTCCTGCATGTCGGCCACAATGCCGAGGAGCACCTGACGGCGCTGTTGAATGCCGATTTTGGGACTGTCCTGCGTCATCGGTTCCTGCGCCGATTCGGGCAAGTTCACCAGGGCCTCCGCTTCCCCCAGCGAGGCATATTTATAGGCTTCGAGATACTGGTGAGTGTCGCCGTACAGACTCATCAGCAAGTCTTCGGTCTCCTTATCGAAGACCGTCAATATCGGTGTCACCGGCGCTCGGTGATCCATCGATTCCAGTTTGTCGATTTGGGCTTTCAAGGCATCGGTCCGGAGACGAGGCCGGAAGGCGTGGTTGGGACTCTTTCCCTCAGACATGGATCACCTCGTGACGTTTAACCACTTCACTCACGACGCGCATGCTTACTCGTATACCGGTCCGCGATCCTTCGTCGCCTAGGCAGTTCACTAGCTCTGGCGGCGCTGTCGACAAAGTGGTGGCCATGGAGATGACGAGAGAACACTGGGTGGGGATCACAGCGTTGAGTAAACGAGCGGAGTCTGGCGGATATAAAGGCTCCGAGGGCCACCGTCTCGTCTTCTATCGGTTCTCCGTTTCTCTGTCACCTAGGCAGGCCCCTCGTTCGCGCACATGCCCCCACGCCGGCAGGCATATGCCTTGCGAAGGACAGTTGGCATCCTTGAACAGGTGGACGGTCTAGCCGAAACCACACACTCCCATTTTTTCTAAGGAGGTGTTGTATGAGACTATTGATTACCCTGTGGGTTGCCCTGATGACGTGGGCAGTTCCCGCGTTCGCGCTGGCGTCGGAGGAGTTCGACGGCGGGTATCGCGGGATCGCCACCATCTACTACACGTTGATGTGGGTCATTTTGACGTATGGGCTCTATGATTCGTTCGGGAAGCAGGCGATGTATGTGGGGGCTCCGGTCCTGGCGATTGTCCTGTACTTTATGTTGCCGGCATCGTAATCGCCGAATGAATCGACCGTCGATCCTCTCGACAAGGATCAGGCCTCCTGTCTGCGATCGCGCCCGTTCACCCCATGTCTTTGAGTGGGTGATCGGGATTGCGATCGCGGGCAATGGTCTTCATGACGGCATCCCCGAATAGCACCACCACGCGACCCCGCTGATCCTTGACGATCATGGAGGCCGACGGGGCTTTGAAGGTGGCCGGGTTGCCGTCGAGCCAGGCGCTGCAGGTATACGGCAAGGCATCGAGCAAAGTCTCCACCCGATATTCTTGCCGCAGGCGATACTGCAAGACATCAAATTGCAGCCGCCCTACCGCCGCCACCAACGACTCCAGGTCATTCAGACTGCGCAGAATCTGGACGGTGCCTTCCTGCGCCATCTGTTCCATCCCTTTGTCGAAGGTTTTGCGCTTGCCGACATCGACCGGCCGGATCCGTGCAAAGATTTCCGGCTGAAACTGCGGCAACGGCTTGAAGTTGAACCCGCCGCTCAAGGAAATCGTGTCTCCGATGGCGAAGAGCCCCGGATTGATGATGCCGAGGATATCGCCGGGAAAGGCTTCTTCGACCGTACTGCGTGCTTGCGCCACTAGGCTGTGCGGCCGCGACAGGCGGACCTCTCGATTGAGCCGATGGTGTTTCACCATCATGTCGCGTTCAAATCGCCCGGAGCACACGCGCAAAAAGGCCGTACTGTCCCGATGTTTTGGATTCATGTTGGCTTGCAGCTTGAACACATAGGCGCTGAAGGGCGACGTGACGGGATCGATTGCGACCTCCCGACCGTTCTCAGCGTCGGCCAACCGGGCGCCGGGGCCAGGCGCCAAACGGATGAAGGCGTCCAGAAAGCTTTCAATGCCGAAGTTGGTCAGCGCGGACGCAAAAAAGACCGGCGTGACGTCGCCGCCGAGAAAGCGGTCGTGCGAAAACGGATTGCCGGCGATGTCGAGCAATTCCAAATCATGCCGCAGCGACGCCGACACCTCGGAGGAGATCCTGACGGTCCGCTCCAAATCCGCCAACCGCAGATCATTCACCGTGACCTTGGTGGCCCCGCCCGGCGCCGTCTTGCTGAAGAGCTGGACATGCCCGTCTGCCCGGGTCACGATGCCGGTGAACTCGCTCCCGGACCCGATCGGCCAATTGATGGCGCTGGCGTGGATGTCAAGTGCTTGTTCGACTTCGGTCATCAAATCGAGCGGCGGGCGCCCCGGTAAATCCATTTTGTTGATGAGGGTGAGCACGGGAATGCGGCGCAACCGGCAGACAGCAAACAATTTGCGCGTCTGCGCTTCGACCCCCTTGGCCGCATCGATGACCATGATCGCACTGTCGGCGGCGGTCAAGGTCCGATAGGTGTCCTCGGAGAAGTCTTGGTGACCGGGAGTATCGAGCAGGTTGATAACCGCCTGCTTATAGGGAAACTGCATGGCCGAGGCGGTGATCGAAATGCCGCGTTCTTGTTCCATGCCCATCCAATCGGACGCCGCGACCTTGCCCCCCTTCCGGCCGCGCACCATGCCCGCCGTGCGGATCATGCCGCTGTACAGCAGCAGCTTTTCTGTCAAGGTGGTCTTGCCGGCGTCCGGGTGGCTAATGATGGCAAACGTCCGCCGTCGGGCTGTGGCCGCGGCAAGTTCCCCTTGAAGCGAGGCGTCGAGGGTGATCATGACCGCGCAGCATACCATACCGGGGCGGAGAAACGGGAAGCCCTCCTCGCGCACCTCGCCCACCACCGGTGTCGGGCGGAGCCTTGGCCCGGGATGCCGTCCAACGGAAAACCAGGTCGGTGGGAGAGCCCGGTTGATGGGGCCGTGTCTGTGTCCGCTGATCGGCGATTAGTGACCGCGGCAGTCTGCGTGCGGACAATGGCATTTGCCGGAAGGAAGGCCGTTACGGCACTCATCACTGCAAAACTCTTTACTGTCTGGAACCGGACAGCTGCATAGGGGAACGGCGCATTTTTTCATACGATCCTCCTCTGAGTGCCTGTGAGTCCATGGAACACCTCTCGCGGGGACGTGTCTCGCGCAAGTGAAGTGCCTAGGCCACAGTCACGTTCCGTGGTGACCCAGCTCCGAAATCAAGGCATCCAGCATTGCAGTCCACCCCGCCTCCATACTCCCGACAAGATCGGCCAGATGCGGACGCAATTCATGTGTCAAGGCGAGGTCGCATCCGGCATCAACGGGGAGCAGGTCGATCGTGACACGCGATTGATCCTCCGACAAACCGGCAATCCCCCAGGTGAACACCAGCCGCCGCGGACGATTCAGATGCAGATAGCGTCCGACATAGGTGACTACTTCCTGCCCATGACGGAGGACTGTGAACGAGAACCGTCCGCCCACATGGGTCTCGACGTTCACCCGGAGCAAGTCTCCTTCGCGGACAGCGGGACGCAACATCCAGCGGATCAGCATCGCGGAATCGAGCCACGCATCGAACACGCGCTCGGCGGGGGCGCGCACGCGGCGTTCCACGTGCACATGCAGGGTAGCTTGCAGAGCCATTGGTGACCCTACTCACCGATGGTTCGACGCGTCAAGGCGCAGCGGGCACGCCGGATCGGGTTGACACAGGGCATCGACCCCGAAGTCCCACTATGGTAGAGACTAGCGGCATGGCACTCGGCACCTCTGCGGCGCTTCCTCATGTCGTCATCGTCGGCGGCGGCTTCGGTGGACTCACGGCCGCCCTCTCGCTACGAAAGGCGCCGATTCGGTTGACGCTGGTCGATCGCAGCAATCATCACCTGTTTCAACCGCTGTTGTATCAAGTCGCCACAGCCGCCTTGTCGCCGGCACAAATCGCCGCTCCGATCCGGCATATTCTGGCCAAGCAGGCCAACTGTACCGTCTGGATGGCGGAGGTCGTGCGGATCGATTCCGCCCGCCGGGTCGTCGAACTTGCCGACGGAGAACTGCCGTATGATGTGCTGGTCATGGCCGCCGGAGCCACCCACTCCTATTTCGGACGTGACGACTGGTCCCGGCTTGCGCCGGGGTTGAAAACGATTGCCGACGCGGAAGCCATCCGCCACAACCTGTTGACGGCGTTCGAACGGGCGGAACGTCTCACGACGCCGGAGGCCCAACGTCGGCACCTGACGTTTGTCGTGGTCGGGGGCGGACCGACGGGAGTGGAATTGGCCGGGGCGATTAGCGAGATCGCCTTTGAAACCGCCCGGCGGGATTTCAAACATATCGACACAAAGAACGCCCGCGTGGTGTTGATCGAGGCATTGGACCGCCTCTTGGCGAGCTATCCCCGATCGCTGTCCCTCCGGGCGGAGCGGGATCTTAAGGAACTGGGCATCGAGGTCCGGCTCAATAGTCGCGTCATCGCGATCGAAGAAGATCGTGTCACGATTGTGACGGCACAGGGACCGGAAGACATTCCCATCGGCCAAGTCCTCTGGGCGGCCGGCGTGCAGGCGTCGCCCTTGAACCTTTCGCTCGGCGTTCCCCTCGACCGGCACGGCCGCGTGGTGGTGGCGCCCGATCTCTCCGTCCCCGGATATCCGGAAATTTTTGTCATCGGCGATGCGGCTCATGTGGACGACGCGCCGACGGGCGAGCCGGTGCCGGCCGTGGCTCCGGCGGCGATCCAAATGGGGCGTCATGTCGCCGCCGTGATTCGTAGTGAGCAACGGGATGGGTCCGGGTCCCGTCCGACCTTCCGGTATCGTGATCGCGGGTTGCTCGCGACCGTGGGGCGGAAGCGGGCGGTGGCGGCGTTGGGGCCGTTCCGTTTTGCCGGGTGGTCGGCCTGGCTGCTCTGGACTGTCGTGCACATCCTGTTTTTGATTACGTTCCGCCAGCGGGTTCTCGTGATGGTGGAGTGGCTTTGGTCCTACCTCACCTTCACCGGCGGCGCCCGGCTGATCACCGGCTCCGCGTCACCTCGGGACCCAATCAAGTCGTAGGCCCGCGACATCGGCGCAGCAGGAGAGGACAAACTCTCCTTACGGGCCTTGCCGAATGGTGTCTCCTGTCTGTCGCATGGTACGAATAAATGACGCACTCAGGCATCCACGGTCCATGCATCACCCGAAGCTCCTTCATCACGGTCGGCCGGTCCTCCTCTGGCTTCTCGGCCTCATCATCGCATTCTCCGATGGCTGCGCCACCACCCGAGGCACCGCGTTTCTGTATAACCACGCCGATTGGCTGCTCACTCGGCAGTTGGATGGCTACTTCGCCCTGTCTCGTACGCAAAAGGCGTTTGTCGCGGCACGGCTGGAGAGTATTCACCAACGGCATCGTCAGGAGGCGTTGCCACGTTATGAAGCTGTGCTCAATCAGGTACGGGCACGCATTGAGCAGGGTCTGACCGGAGCGGACCTTGACTGGGTGTTTCTTCAATATGATCAACTGCACAAGGATCTCCTCGGCCGTTTCGTCCAAGACGGCGTCGAGTTCGTACGCCTGATTGAAGACCGCCAACTCGTACGGCTCAAGAAGTCGCTTGAACAGCGGTTGGCCAAGCAAGAACAGTTGATTCGCGAGAGCCCCGAGGTGCGCTCGGCAGAACGCGCGCAGCGAATGGTCGCCGTGGCCGCGGAATGGCTCGGTCCGCTCACCGTCCAGCAGCGGCAGGAGATTCTCCGCCTGGCGACGGCCTTCCCGGACACTCTGCCGGTCGTCTATCGCCACCAACTCAAGCGGAAGGACGACCTATTGGCGATTCTTGCGGCACGAGACGAAGAGGATAGCCGGATCAGACTCTCCGAGTGGCTGGTCAATGACGCACACAATGCGTCCCCGGCCTTTCTTGAAGCCACCCGGCTCTTCCAGCACCACGTCGCCCAACTCGTGTTGGCACTGGACCGTCTCGCCACGCCGCAACAGCGGGGTCACCTCATGGCCAAGCTCGACGATTTCGCCAGGACGATTCATGGGCTGAGCCAGACCTGACCGTCCACCCGCCTCAGCGCCGACCAGGTATCTCCCGGTATTATCCACATCCCTGGTTGGGTACTCTCCCGCGGCCATGCGGAAAGAAGTTCAAGAATTCATTGTGGACGTCTGATCAGCTTGGCGTTGCGGACGGGTGTGTTGTCGGAAGAGGAATGCGGCGTGGTGTCGTTCTACGCCAAGGAACTGCACGAGAAGACGCAACCCTTATGCTCGGCGTCTCACGAGTCGCGGACCTAGCCAGCCCCTGTATCCACCGCTCTCGTTTGCCGGGTTAGGCCGCGCGTTCAGCGGGACGCACCTGATCGTGCAGGTGGCAGACCTCCAGGTAGGAAGCGCGCGTATCCTCGCTCCGGAAGCCGGTGATGCAGTAGGCACACAACAAGGCGCACGGCTGTTGCCGGATCAAGGCGTTCCACAGTTCCTCCAGGCGGAGGGCCGCCCGATACCGCTGTTGCTCCCAGAGTAGAGCCACCATTTCGCCGAAAACGCGAACCGGCCGGTCCTGCGACGGGGGTTGTACGAGCGTTCCGACCACCAAGCGAAATAACCGCTCATCCGGCCAGCCGTCCACCATGAACTTCCCCATCGCGGTCTCAGCATCATAGTACTCAATCGACCCGTCGGTACCTCCGGTGCGCTCCAGCGCCTGCGCCACGGCTTGCTGGTGTCGAGGAGTCATAACGAGCACGACACGCGCGCCGGCGGACCGTCCTTCCATGACGAAGGTTTTCACGGACTCCACCAGAAACGCATCGTCTTCGTAGAATTGGACGGTATGAGGCAAATCTTCAGGCTCGTGGGAGGGGCATGGGGACTGAGTCCCGGTTTGCTCGCTAGGCTCGCCGGGATCCGGCTCCTGGTGTGCTGTATCGGCCTTCAAGTCAAACATCGAGGGCATCGTAATCGCCCCGGACAGAGGTTGCCCACTCTCTGGTTCCCTAGGCGGCCGAGTTGGTCTCCTCTTCCCGCAGCGATGGAGTACAATAATGATCAGCCGAGCTCGAAGCACCCTTGAGGAAAGGAGAACATGTCATGAAACGA
>CAYQDJ010000105.1:0-9831 GCA_964416255.1 uncultured Nitrospira sp.
AGCGGACACAACTGGCCCGCCATCCCCAGCGCCCCAGCACCCTCGACTACATCAACGAGCTGACACACGGATTCTTGGAATTTCATGGCGACCGGGCATACGCGGACGATCGCGCCATCGTGGGAGGATTCGCCCGATTTAACAATCATACGGTCATGATCATCGGACATCAAAAAGGAAAGACCCTCAAAGAACGTATGCAGCGGAATTTCGGCATGCCGAATCCCGAAGGGTATCGGAAAGCGCTTCGCTTGATGAAGATGGCTGAAAAGTTTGGTCGCCCGATCATAACGTTCATCGACACTCCAGGCGCCTATCCGGGCATTGGAGCCGAAGAGCGTGGGCAAGCCGAGGCCATTGCTCGTAATCTCCTGGTCATGTCCCGCCTGACCGTCCCGATCATTTCTGTGGTCATTGGTGAAGGGGGCAGCGGCGGCGCGTTGGCCTTGGGCGTCTCCGACCGGGTGCTGATGCTGGAACACTCTATTTATTCGGTCATTTCCCCTGAGGGCTGTGCGGCCATTTTGTGGGACAATCCCGCAAAAGTGCCGGACGCCGCCGCTTCTTTAAAAATGACGGCGAAGGATCTGTTGGAACTGGGCGTGATCGACGAGGTGATTGTGGAGCCGCTGGGTGGTGCCCATCGGGATTCGAAGACCATCGCCGACCGGATTGCGAAGGTTCTCACGAATCACCTTTTTGCCCTGACCGAACTGTCTTCGGAAGACCTGGTCCGTCAACGCGAGCACAAGTACCGCGCCATGGGTGCCGTCGCCGGTCTGACGGCCCTCGGCTAGAGTCCTTCTCGTCCTGTACTGCCTTCCACACGGGACCCTGTCAGACAACGAGGAGCCCGGTTTCCAAAAACCGACCGCGCAAGGCGCCGAGAATATCCGACTCCAACCGGGTCTTATAGGGACGCAAGCTCTCCCCTTCCAGATAGCGATCCAAGGTGCGCGGTAACTTTCGCCACCAGGCCCGGGCAGAGACGTGCACCTGCTCAGCGCCCGCCGGCTCGCCGGCGAGCAGTTGTTGAATCTCACGCTCGAAAAAGCCTACATGGGCTTGTTCATCCTTCACGATGGCCGAGAGATCCGTGCGGATCACGGCGAGCAACTTGGCAAACTCCAGTCCCAAGGATTCGTACCCGTACAGGTGCACGGCGAGGACCGGCCACTGCCGAGGAACCGCGGGCAGCCGCTCGCGCTGATGGGACCGATGGCCTAACAGAGATTCAAACTGCTGCAAATGCGCCGCTTCATCTTGTTCGTGACGTCTCAGAAAGTTGTGAACGTGTGTCGGCACCTCCTGCCCTTGTGCCGAGCGCACGGCCCAGAGCGCCATGGCTTCGGCCTTCAGAAACCGCTCCAACAAGGCTGGCTCGCACTCCCGCGGGAGGGGATCTCGGACGTGGTTTTCGCGCATCATCATGGTGAGCGGCATCCTACGAGAAGCGTGGCGGAAAACCAAGCGCCCCAGGGGCGGGACCGTCCGCCCCATGATGGGTTTGCACCCTTGTGTTGTCAGACGGGCGGACTTTTGAGACACTAGGTGCTGCTACTCACCGGATCGGCCGATGTGCGAGCACGGGATTCGGCCGGCCCTCTGAACGAGGATCACGCCATGATCACATCGAGCACCTCCTCCGCTTTGTTTCCCTTGGCCGGGCCCGGCCTATGCCTGCTGCTCGGCGCCCTTCTCATAGGTGCCGGCTGCGTGAGCCAAGAACGCTACGAGGACGCCCGCGCGGAGGCGGACGCCGCCATGCGGACAGTGGAGGCCACCCGGACAGAGATGGAAGAATTGGAACAGCACATTACCACCCTCCATGCCCTGAACAAAAAAGAAGAGGCGCTTGCAACGGAACTCCGGGCCACGATCGAACGCGAGGCGGAGGCGGTGTCCTTGTATCGCCGGACGGCGGAGAACCATCTCGCGGCTCGGCACACACAGCTCAGCCGCCTGATGACGCAACATCGCGAGTTAAGGCAAGAGCTGGCTGAGGTCCAACAGGACGGCGCGCGTTTGCAGGCGGTGGTGACCCGATATAAAACCGAAGCCGACCGAGTGCCCCTCCTGCCTCCGGCTCCTCCCGCGCCGCCGATTTCTTCGGTCCCGCCAGAATTCCATGCCGCAGCCGTGCCGACGCCCGTTCCGGCAGCGGTGACACCAGACGCCGCTCCTCCCGCGCCCGTTTCACCCAAGCCGGCCACCGCGTCTCGTCCTGCGAAACCGGTCCCGGTCCACGTCGACGAGTCCTGGACCGGAAAGATCCGAAGCTGGGTGTCGAGTGTCTGGGATTGGATTTTCGGGTAAGTCCGCATCCGCCGTTCAGACGGCTCCAGACGCCGCGCGAGACCAGTTGGTTGAGACTCAACCCGTGGTGCGGTCAGCCAGCCGCTCGAGCAGCGAGAACCCCTCCGGCCAGGGGCCGTACCCGCTGTCGGCATTGAGATGTCCAGCTGACGCCACCACCACCACGTCACTATGCCAGGCAGCCGCGCAGCGCCGGGCATGGGCGACCGACCCGATCGGATCATCGGTACTCGCCACCACGAGGCTCGGCATCCCCAATGGCCACAACGGCAGGACGTCGAATCCTTCCGCCGCCGCCGGGAAGGCCGGGGCCTGAGGGTCCGGCACCGCTACCAACAAGGCCGCACGCGCCGTTCCGTTGGACCGCTTGGCCCAATGGCCGACCACCAAACAACCGAGGCTATGGGCTACGAGAATCGGTGGAGACGGACAGGCGGCCACCGTTTGATCCAATGCCGAGACCCACTCCCGGCATCGAGGATGCTTCCAGTCCCGTTGGATCACCCGGTGCCAGTGCGGATGCCGTTGATGCCACATCGTCTGCCAATGGCTGGGACCGGAGTTCCCAATGCCCGGGACGATCACAATCGGAAGTCGTGCAAGCATCGGCGATTCCATCATGGCGCCAGCGGCCTCTCACCCCTTCCTCGTCTCGCCGCCCTGCGCTCCTTCCACCATGCCAGGGCGCCGGCACCGGCGGTACGGCCCGTGGCCAAGCAGGCCGTCAAGAGATATCCGCCAGTGGGCGCTTCCCAATCCAACATTTCTCCGGCGCAGAATACGCCTGGGATCGAGCGGATCATGAGCCGAGGGTCCAACGCCTTGAAGGAAACTCCGCCGGCCGTGCTGATCGCTTCTTCCAACGGACGTGCGGCGTGCACTCTGATGGGTAAGGACTTGATGGCGGACCCCACTCGTCCGGGATTGGCGAAGTCCTGTTTGGGCACAATCTCCCGCAGTAACCCTGCTTTGACGCCGGTGATGCCGGCGCGGCGTTCCAGATGAGTCGCCATCGTCCGTTTGCCGCGCGGGTGCGACAAATCCTTGATGAGTCGTGCCGCATCCCGGTCGGGCGACAAGTCCAGCCGGATGGTGGCGATGCCTTTGGCGAAGATGACGTCGCGGACAGGGGCGGACACCATGTAGATCACTCCGCCTTCGACGCCCGTCTCGGTGATGACGAAGTCCCCTTGGTGATGCAACACTGTCCCATCCACGGTTTTGACGACCACCCCGACCGTTTTGACCGGCCGTCCGGCGTACTTCGTCCGAAAGTGCTCGCTCCATTCGACATCGAACCCGCAGTTCGCCGGCACCAAAGGGCGGATCGGCACCTGGCGGGCGGACAAAACCGGTACCCAGGCCGCATCGCTGCCGAGCTTCGGCCAACTCCCACCTCCCAGCGCAAGAATCACCGCATCACATGCGACCGCCTGGGGTCCGTCGGGCGTCAGGAACTTGAGGTCTCCCCGTTCCGTCCACCCAACCCAGCGATGCCGCACGGACATCCGGACGCCTGCTTGTCGTAGACGGCGAACCCAGGCCCGCAACAGGGGAGCGGATTTCAAGTCGCTTGGGAACACACGCCCCGAAGTGCCGACGAAGGTGTCGACGCCCAGGTCGCGCGCCCACCGGCGCACCGCGTCCGGTCCGAACGAACTCACCATCGGAGCCAAGGGAGAACGGCGCGCGCCATATCGGGAGAGCACCCGGTCCAAGGATTCGGAATGCGTCAGGTTTAGTCCACCCTTTCCCGCTAGGAGAAACTTGCGGCCGACGGAAGGCGTTGCGTCGTAGAGCGTCACCTGAGCGCCGCCCGCGACCGCCGTTTCTGCGGCCATCAGGCCGGCGGGTCCTCCTCCGATCACGGCGAGTCTCATCGACCTGTCATGCCTCGATGCGCAGGTACCACTTCGGTTTCATGCGGCCAAAGTCCCTCCGCACCGGTGTGGCCAATCGCGCGTAGGAATCCAACACGCGGCCTTGTCCCTTGTCCCGCCGGAAGACCACCCAGTGCCAGGCCGGTCGTGGTTCCACCCGGCGCCACTTGATTGCGAGCAGCGCACATTCGGGCAAGGCTTCCCATGAGCGAAAGGCGCGAACCCGTGGCGCGACCCGCCGGCCCATTTGTCTTAGGAGCCGCCGCACCAACGCGGTGTCCGACCACACGCGTCTGTCTGTGACGGCGATGCCCAATGAGGCCGCCACCGCTTTGGGCCGTGCGTACGACAGCCCGCAGACGATCGCGACGCTCGCGATGCCGCATCCGGTTGGATCCTGTTGGACGACCGGTTTCATAGGAGGGCCACCTTCATTTTTCGTCCGCCTGTGACGGTAAACCCATGTCGGGCATAAAAGCGGACGGTTCGGTCGAACGCCGGCAACGGCGGCGTAGTGACTTCCAATCGGGTCCACCCCTTCGCACTGGCGAATCGTCTCGTCTCGTCGAGCAGCGCCGATCCTACCCCTTGGGCGCGGTAGGACCGGCGGACATATAATTCCGAAATGGTCCCAAATACCCCTCCCGCATAGAGTGCATAGCACTCATAGGCCGCGACGAATCCGAGCACCTCGCGATGCTCCCGATCATGCGCCAGCCACATGACCGAGTGCCCGTTGACCAACCAATCGCGAGCCTGGCTGGTGGTGGTCGCCGGATTGACGCCAAAGGCCCGTTCACCGATAACTGCCATGATCTCCGTCAGCAACTCCCCCGCCATATCGGCCACGCGCATGGCATCGTCCGGCCGGGCCTGTTCGACATCGATCTTCATGACGGCGACCCTACCGAGGCATCCTCATCACGTCAAGTCCTGAACTTCTTGTCCGATGTCTGACCCGACGCGGCGTCATAGCTGACCCGGGCACGGACGAGGCACGCGAGACGGCTTGAAGTACATACTCAAGGAGCAAGTGAATGTGATCCGCATGCTGAATGATGGCGGGTCCTGCACCGACGAGCGGGGTCTTGGGCCAGCAACCGATGCCGGACGGTGCCGTGAGTCTGGTGAACGCAAGCTTGACGAATTCGTGGGGTCGCCGCCGTTGCCCGGGCCTACGTCGTCAGCGTGGAAGGCGCTCTCACAGGTCGCCTCTTCATCCCCGTGAACCTGTCTCGTGGACGGCCCCTTCGAGCTCAACACCGGTCTGGGTCAGAGGTGCGGCAGGGATCAGCAGCCGGATCGCGCCTCGCGTACTCAACGATGCCTCCGCGGCGATCTACCTCGATCACACAGCAGTCGTCCAACATGCGCTTGAGTTGTTTGCGCCCTCGTTGCACGCGGGACTTCATCCCGGAGAGCGACAGGCCGAGCCGATCGGCCGCGGCCTGCTGTGACAAACCCTCAAGTTCGACTAGCGTCACGGCTTCCCGATACTCCAGAGGCAGGCGTTCGAGCATTGGACGCAGACAGCCGGCCAAGGCCGGCCCGCTGGCTTCCAGCGTCTCCTCGGCGGAGAGACCGGCGGCCTCCTCCATCTCCGTTGCCGACCCCGCCGGCAACTCACGTCGTCGTTCGGGCGACCGGTAATAGTCTACGATCACGTGGCGCGCAATTTGATACAACCAGGACGCAAGCCGGTCGGGATCCTCGAGGTCGCCGAGCCGGCGATGCACCCGAAGAAAAATCTCTTGCAGAATGTCGTCAGCCGCAGCGTGATCCGAGACCCGCTTCGCAACAAAACCGCGCAACGCGGTGTGCACGTCTTTCCAGATCGCCGTCGTCTCGGTCGTCATGCTCGCCTCCTTGTCGTCGGCTACCATACGGTACCGGTTTACGGCCGGGCCCCGCAAGCATCCGATCAGTGGCGTCCCTCCGGGCGTGGATTTCCGGCGCGCAGCGGCCTGGACTCGCTCCTGCCACGGCGCGGCCTCCTCCGGCGCGTCACTAGTAGAGACGGAGCATGCTCAAAAAAGACGCAACCCGCGGGAGGGCAGCAGCGTGCCGTGGACAAGGGTGGAGCACGGGAAGTCCCAATGGGAAGGAATTTTACTCTTTGATCTCGACGGCAAACAGGAATACGGGTCGCTCCGACCGAGAGCTTACCGGCAAGGTCGCCATCGGCCGGCAGACGACGGACAACCGCACGCCCTCGCGGGAGGTCTCGCTCCATTGCTCGTCACAGGTGCCGCGCTGGACCTGCTGGACACATTTCAGGATGGGCTCCGGAACGAGATCCGGCAACGCTGCACCGACCAGGGAGGCGACCGCCGAAGAGCCGAACCATGCGGTGGCCAAGCGGTTTGCGAACGAGATCTCGCAGGTTGGTTCGATGCCGACCACCGCAGCGGGGATCTCATTGAGCAGCTGCTGTGCGAGGCTCAACGCATGAAAGGAAAGAGCCAATTGGGTCTTGGTCCCCTCCAGACCATCCCGCAACAGAGAGTTGCAGGTCGCGAGTTCGTTGTTTTTCGATTCCAATTCCTGGAGCAATGCGCGGTTTTGGCACGCCTGCGCATAATGCTCGAGCGCCGCCCGCACCGTCAATTTGATGTCTTCTTCTTGAAAGGGCTTATAGAGGATCTTGTATATCTGTCCGCGATTGACGGCGTCGATGAGCACATGGGCTTCCGCATAGCCCGTGAGAACGATGCGAAACGTCTCCGGTGAGCGTTGGGCGACTTGTTCCAGCAGCTCGATGCCGTTCATGTCCGGCATCCGGTAATCGGTCAGCACCAGGGCGATGGGGCGCTCATCGAGAAGTGTCAATGCCTGAGGGCCGCTGGATGCGGTCAAGACCTCCACGTTTTCATGCCTGAGACTGCGCCGAATGGCACGCAGAATTCCAGCCTCGTCATCCACGCAGACAATGGCCGGCCGCTGAGCTTCGGATGTCCCATTCATGCGCGAGGTGCCTCCCCTGGCGGGCATGGATCTCCGGAGCCTCGCTCCGTCGAGACCGAGTGAACCATGGCCGCTCCTCTCGGTGTCAGTCGGCACGCGGGTGGATGGGAAGCCAGACATGGAATGTGGTGCCCGTCCCGACCGTCGACTCCACCTCGATCCGGCCGTGGTGTTTTTTCACGATGTCAGCGCTGATGCTCAGCCCAAGGCCGGTCCCCGTGCCGACCTCCTTTGTCGTGAAGAACGTCTGGAAGATCCGGGAGAGATTATCCGGCGGAATCCCGCAACCGGTATCGCTGATTTCGACGACGATGTGCCCGTCTTGCTGCGATGTTTTGACCAGGATTTCGCCGCGGTCCTTAATCGCATGCCCGGCATTCACCAGCAGGTTCATAAAGACTTGGTTGAGTTCTTGCGGAAAGCAGGAGAGTTCGGGAATCGCCCCGTACTCCTCAATGACTGTGGCTTTGTATTTCAACTCATAGGCCACGATCTTCAGCGTGGATTGAAGGCAGCGGTTGATATCGGCGTGCTTCCGCGCATTTTCAGTCGTGTGGGAAAACTCTTTGAGGTTTTGGACGATCGCGCGAATCCGTTCCACCCCGTCTTTGGACTCGTCCAGCAAGGACGGCAACTCCTCCAACGCTTCTTCCAATTCGACCTGGTCTTTGACCTCGTCCAGCTTGCCGAGCAAGGCCGGCGGCGCCGGGACGGCCTCCCGCGTCCACGATTCCAACTCGGCGTACCGCTGAATTAAGGTCAGCAGGCCCCTGCAGTACGTGACGATGTGGTTCAAGTTCAGGACGACAAAGCTGAGCGGATTATTAATTTCATGAGCGATGCCCGCCGCCAATTGCCCGATCGACGCCATCTTGTCGTTTTGAATGAGCCGAAGCCGGAGCTCGCATTGTTCTTTTTCAGCGTCCTTGTATTTCGTAATATCGGTCCCGAAAAAGTACACCACGTTCAGCTGTGGCAGCCGATAGGCGGTCCAGCCGAACCAGCGGCTCCGGACTTGGTTTTCCAAACGTCTCGGCTTGGCGTCATAGGTAAGGCAGGCATGCACGATCTCGCGAAAGGTCACGGGCAACAGCGTGAGAATGTCTTGACTCGCGAGCCCGAGGTCCTCTTGAGTGCGGCGGGCGGCGTGATTGCAATAGAGGAGCGTCCCCCCTTCGCTCAGAATAAAGAGCGGGCTGGGATTGCAATGAGCGAACGTGACAAGCTGGGGCTGAATGGAGACAGCTGGCTCACCTGGAGACACCGTCTCACAGATGTCGGTTTCTACCCCCAGCTCTGCCATCGTCGTCCCCGCACTGAATCGAAGCGCCGGTCAGTGATGGAATACGTGATTCTTGGCGCACTCCCCGACTTTCTTCACCAACTCATCCGGATTGAACGGCTTGGCGAGATACTCGGAGGCACCGGTTTTCAAAAAATCCGTGGCGTCCTGAAATTTCGGATCGCCGGTAAGGACAATGATCGGCACGGACGGAAACTCTGACCGGAAGAAAGAAATCGCTTCGCGCCCGTTCACCTTGGGCATATGGATGTCGCAAATGATGACATCCACGTTCAAGGGGTTGTCACCGGATTTGATGAGCGCCATCCCTTCCGCGCCGTCCTCAGCCTCCACGACGTCGTAACCGGCTTTTTCCAACGTTCGCTGCACCGATTTCCGCAGGTGCTGCTCGTCATCCACCACCAGCACTCGTCCAGCTGCCATAACTGCCTCCTTTGGTTAGCGACTTTGAGCAAGTATAGCAGGCGGAAATAATGGTGCCGGGCAATCACCGAGTATCCGCCCACAGCACACGCCGCCTCTTGCGAAGGAGTCCTCAATCGGCCCGGAGAGCGTCGCGCCATCGTGCGACAATTGCTATGGCGCCATGCGGGGTTAGGTGTCGCAATGCCTGTTCTGTGGCGGAGAGCGAACCGGTTACTGGCCGATCGTTTCGAGTCGCTGAAGATCGTCGTCTGCCAGCTCAACTTGGACAGCAAGCAGATCTTCTCTCATATGTTGAGGATTACTCGTGCCCGTCAACGGCAGGATACCGATCTGCATGGCAAAGCGAAAGACCAACTGGGCGAGACCTAGGCCATAGCGTGCGGCCATGGACCGGACATCCGGATCGATGAATACGTCGCGATTGGCCGTGAGGAGGGAGAAGCCTTGGTAGACGATGTGGTGTTTCCGGCAGACGTCCCGGACCTCGCGATCCCAGCCGAAGGCGGCATAACACCGGTTCTGCACCACCATCGGTTTGTGCCTTGCTCGCTCGCAGAGCAGGGTCAACTGTTCGGCCGAGACATTGCTGATCCCGATCATGCCGGTTTTTCCGGCCTCGTACAGGCGTTCGATTGCGTCCCAGATTTCCCAATCTTCCGTTCCCAATCCCCGCCGGTAGTAGGGCCCGTGTAAGACATACGAGTCCAGATGGTCGGTATGAAGATGTGCCAAGGAGCTCTCGAAGGACTGCGTGACTTGGCTCGACAAGTCAGCACGGGCATCATAGGGGGTCCGATGATCTTGGCCGGTCACCGGAGTAAACTTCGTCTGCAGAAACAAGTGGTCACGCGTGATGCCCTGTTCGGCGAGTGTCATTAACGCGTCCCCGACCCGTGCCTCGTCGTAATGAATGAGTTGATTGGCAGTGTCGATGGCGCGAAA
>CAYQDJ010000106.1:0-9651 GCA_964416255.1 uncultured Nitrospira sp.
CACGGTATCGTGCTCGGCAATCTCGTCGGCCTGATCGATTCGGACTACCAGGGCCAGATCTTCATTTCCGTGTGGAACCGCGGCCAAGCGGCGTTCACGCTCCAGCCGCTCGAGCGCATCGCGCAGCTGGTGGTGGTGCCGGTGGTGCAAGTGCAGTTCGAGGTGGTGGAGCAATTCGCCGCCAGCGCGCGCGGCGCCGGCGGCTTCGGTTCTACCGGGAACTCCTGACCCGTGAGGTGGGCCTGCGGCCCACCCTACCCGAGCATGTCGGACCAGATGTTCTGCGCCCAAGCCCAGGCGTACATGCCCTCGAGCGTATTGCGCGCCGCCGATACGCCGCCCGCGCCCTTGATCGGCACGAAGGTTTTCTTGCTGGCGTCCAACTGGTGCACCGAGGCGACGTGCACCACCTCGGCATCGGAGACGAAGCTGTAGCAGGTATTGACGATCAGCGGATCAGGATTGGGATCCTGGCCGTTGATCATCGCCACCACCGCCGCCGCGCACACCTTCGCCTGCTGATTGGCCATGCTGCCGGATTTCGGCATGCCCGGCGCGGAGAGCGTCGCGTCGCCGAGCACGTGCACGCCCTTGGCCACTGTGGACTCCGTCGTGCGCCAGTCGACCCCGCACCAGCGGTTGTTGGCCGTGATCAGCCCTGCCTTGACGGCGATGTCCAGATAACAAATGGCATTCGCCAGGGTAAAACCGATCTCCTGCGCGGCCGTCGCGCCGGCCTCGCGCATATGAAACCCGCTGACGGAAATACTATTCCACTTCGGCATGAATTGCGTGCAATACAGAAACAGGTCCCTGGTCAACCGAAGACTCGGCTGGGGTGGAAACCGATAGGTCCCCCGGGCGACATACTCTTTCAACATATCGTTTTGGATCGTGCCACTAAGCGCGTGAGCCGAGACTCCCTGCCGTTCGGCGACCACCAGATACATGCGAGGATGATGGCCGCCGTCAAATTGATGGTCATGCTGGTCGACACGCGTCCGACAGGGATGTCACGGAACACGGTTTCCATATTCTGCACGGTCGATACGGCGACCCCGACCCTGCCGACCTCTCCGCTGACCAACGGATCATCGCTGTCGAATCCGATTTGCGTGGGCAAATCGAACGCGACGGAGAGACCAGTTGAGCCTTGTTGCAGTAAGTACCGATAGCGGCGATTGGTTTCCTCGGCTGTGCCGAAGCCGGCATATTGACGCATGGTCCACAGACGGCCTCGGTACATCGTCGGTTGAATGCCGCGGGTAAACGGGTATTGCCCCGGGAACCCAACCCGTTCGAGATAGTCCACCTCCGAACCACGTTGCGGGAGATACAACGGCTCGAGTGGCGATCCTGAACCAGTCGTGAACCGGCGGTCGGAATCCGGTAGCCGTGTGCGCCCAGGGGCGACGACGCTCGCTTCCCATTCCTTCTTCGCTCGCTCGATCCGATTGTTTCGAGAATCCGTCTCAGCCATGCTGTACTACGCGTTCACCGATTGGCGTCCGTCAGTTTTCTCAGGAGCTCGTCGACAAAGCCCGCGACAGAGATCTCCCCCCGCAAGATGCGAGTGAGCTGTGCACTTTCCTGGTGAGTCGCCCCAAGGGCTTCTCTCACGCGGTGCCTCGCCTCCTCCAAGACAGCCTCTTTCACTTCCTCGATCACCTGCTGCCGGCGACGAGTCTGCCAGCTGTCCGCATAAGCCGCCGCTCGCGCCTCGATGAGATCGACAAGCGTCTCCACTCCGCTACCATACAAGGCACTGAGCAGGCAAGCTTGGGGCGGGGGCGCATCGCGGTGCGTGCGTGTCGTGAGATGGAGCACGGCCAGAAGCTGAGCATACAGTTGTTCGGCATCCGGACGGTCGGCACTGTTGACTGCGAAAATATCGCCCACCTCCATTAGTCCGCACTTGAGAAGTTGGATTGCATCCCCGTTTCCGGGGGCGATGGTCACGACCACCAGGTCCGCCACCTCCGCGATTTCCAGCTCATTCTGACCCACGCCCACCGATTCGATCACAACGATGCGGCATCCAGCCAGTCCCAGCACCCGGATAAAGCCGTGCACGCCGAGAATGAGCCCCCCGATATGACCTCGGGTGGCCGCCGAACGAATGAACACCTGTGGGTCACCGGCATGCCGCATCATGCGCAGCCGGTCGCCAAGAAACGCTCCTCCGGTGAAGGGAGACGACGGGTCGACCGCGATGACGCCGATACGGCCAAGCGGATCGCGTTTCCGCCAGGCCGTGACGAGACGGTCCGTCAATACACTCTTCCCGCACCCGGGCGGCCCGGTCACTCCGACCACCATCTGCGCGACAGGCCAATCGGCCACGCCGATCAAAAACTCTGGAATGCGTTCAGGATGGTTTTCCGTCAGGCTCATCAGTCGAGCGGCGGCTCGAACCCAGCCCGTTCCAGAGCCGCGCACTTGCGACACCAAGTGCTGAGGATCATGCGTCATGCTGCGTATCACGAGATTTCAACAAAGACGCGACGGTGTCACGGATCGATTGGGCCGACGCTCCCGGAGTAAAAATGTGCGAGATCCCGATAGTCTGAAGAAATTTATGGTCTGAGGAAGGAATCGAGCCTCCGGCCACCACTAGAATGTCGAGCGCACCCCGTTCTCTGAGAAGATCCAGGACTTGTTGCAACAGGGTCTTATGGGCGCCCGACAGCAGAGACAACCCGATCAACGCCGCATCTTCCTGGAGTGCCGTCTCGACAATCTGTTTGGGTGTGCGCCGAATCCCTGTGTAGATGACCTCGTAGCCGGCATCCCGCAAGATATGCGCAACATATTTCGCGCCCCGATCATGGCCGTCGAGGCCAACTTTCCCGATGAGAATACGTGCTGGGACCCGCTTCACTTGGTCTCCCTCGTGTACGAAGGTGCTGCATGTCATTGACGGCCATCAAGCGAAGCCGGCCTGGGGCGCCTAGCATAGCACAGGAGGGCACGTTCGTAATGTGTCGAGCGGTCCGAAGCAGGTGCCAGCCGAGTTCGCGTGAATCCACCATCGCCTCCCAGCCAGGACATGCTCGAACGGACCTTCTGTCACGCGGCTAGCGCCTGTACCGGCCGTCGAAGGATTGGCCTTCTCGTCGGGCAGCCAGACGGATGGTTTTGAGTTATAGTTGGGCATGCCGCCGCGAACGAATACCGCCCGCCGTCGTCGCCGCCGACGCGGCCGTCGCCTGAGGCTCAAGGCCGTCCGACGATTGGCGCGGACGTGGTGGCGCACGGGCCGCACCATGGGCGCGGCCTGGCTGGCTTCCCCGCCGGCCGTTCGCGTCATGGTCGGGGCCGGCCTGTTCGTGGTCGGCCTTGCCGGGATGAATTGGCTGTACCAGGCGGTCCACAAACCCACGGAAGTCTTCTTCCCGCTGGACGGCTCGCTGGCCAAGAGTCCGGCCCAGACCTGGCGGGAGTACGGATCGTTGTTCCAACAACATTCGACCGCCGTCATTACGCCCGAATTGCTCGCCGCGCTGGCTCAGGTCGAGGGGGCAGGCAACCCTGTGGCGCGGACGTACTGGCGGTGGCGTCCGACGTGGAATCCCCTCGAGGTGTATCAACCGGCCTCGAGCGCCGTCGGGATGTATCAAATCACCGACGGAACGTTCCGGGAGGCAAGGCGCTACTGTATTCGCGATCATGTGGTCGTGGAAGACGGACCGTGGCACGATCTACGGTCGTGCTGGTTCAATAGCTTGTACAGCCGCGTCATTCCCAGCCACGCCATCGAGTTAACGGCCGCCCTGCTCGACCGGAATGTCGCCGCCGCGGTCGGATCGAAACGCGGGGCCGCGGCGACGCTGCGTCAAAAGCAGGATGTGGCCGCCATTATTCACTTATGCGGCGCCCGTGCCGGACAGGCCTATGCGGCGCACGGATTTCGACTCTCGCCCCGCCAACGGTGCGGCGATCACGACGTGGGCGCCTATCTCAGGCGGGTGCAGACCCTGCAGCGTCTGTTCGCCCGGCTCATGGCTGGCGGAAAGCTGGAGCAGTTGGTCGGCCGCTAAGCGGAACGCACCGGTCACACATACGTGTTTCGCCGGACCAAACCGTTGTTCAATCACCTGATTCCATGCTCCTCGTCACGCACTCGCTATCGAAGGGGGTAGGGTTGCTTTTGCCTGGGGCGGTGCGCATACTCGTCCGTATCAATCGAGGTTCGGTTCCCTCGGTGTGCGGCTCCCACAATAAGGGAAGGGCGCATGCTGGACATCTTCCCTTCGCGTCACCTGGACACGTGCCAACGCCTGCTCCTGGAAGGTGCGCCCATCCAGGAGATCCTCGCCTGTCTTGAGGAGATGGCGGCGCACAGCCTGCCGGGTCATCACTGCTCGATCCAACTTCACGACCTCTCATCGCCGAGCCCGCCCGGGCAGCCCGAACAGGACGGGACTCATCCGGTTCGGTCGTGGACGGGCGAGACCATTGGATCGATCCGGCTGACTCCTCCACCCGCTGCGATCGAGACGCTGCGGCCGATCTTGAAGGCCGTGGGCCAACTCGCCTCCTTGGCGTACGATCGCCACCAGTTATCCGTTGAACTGATGGACCGCACGCGATTGGCCGCCGTGGCGGTACGCATCAGCGACATTCTGGGCCGGACCCTGCCGCTGCCCTCCATGCTCCAGCAGTGTACGGAGGCGTTGGTCGATGTGCTCGATATGGCCTTTGCCAGGATTTGGCTGCTCGATGACACCCAGCAGGTGTTGATCTTGACCGCGAGCGCCGGCCTCTCGACGAACCTGCATGGCGCCTACAGCCGTGTGCCGGTGGGCACCTCGCTCAAGATCGGGCGCATGGTCCACGACCGCCAGCCTCGGTTGACGAACCACATTCGGCGGGAGCCATGGATCAAGGAACCGGAATGGGCCGAGCGGGAAGGATTGGTGGCGTATGCCGGATATCCCTTGATCGCCGAGGATCATGTCGTGGGCGTGATTGCCATGTTTGCCAGGCATCGACTTCCCGAGCACACGCTGCAAACCTTGGGAGCGATCGCGGGCGGGCTCGCGCAAGCCATCATTCGAAACCAAGCGGAAGCACACCGGCGATTCTCGCACCGGCTGCTGGGGGAACGGGTCAAGGAAATCCACGCCCTCCATCAGACCGCTTCTCTGCTTCAATCCCCTGGCCCGGTTCCCGAGCTGTTGCAGCGCATGGTGTCCAACATCCCGGCCGCCTGGCGTTATCCCGAGGTGACCGCCGCCCGCATCCAGTTTGGGGGTTGCGATTATCAGACGCCCGACTTTCGAAACAGCCCCTGGCATCAAGCGGCCGATTTTTGGCTTTCCAACGGACAAGCTGGACGGCTGGAGGTTGTCTATCTCGACGAGCGGCCGACTGCCGCGGAAGGTCCGTTTCTGTTTGAAGAACGCCGACTGCTCGACTCTCTCGCGGAGATGCTCCGAAATTACCTGGAGCGGAAGCAGACCGAACAGGCGTTGTGGGAGAGCCGGGAATCCCTGCGCCGGCTGAATCTGACCTTGGAAGAACAGGTGAGAGAACGCACCAGGCAACTGCTGGGCAAACAAGATCAGCTGCGGTTGCTGGCGGTCGAATTGAGCCGCACGGAGGAGCGTGAGCGCCGGCAACTGGCGACCGATCTCCATGATAACCTGGCGCAGCTGCTGGCATTGGCGAGAATGAAGCTGCATGCGGCGCAACCTCAGTGGACGGGGAAGGCGTTTGACGAACTCAAGGGGTTGCTGGATGAGTCGTTGACCTACGTTCGGGGCGTCATGTCCGATCTTCGTCCGCCGCTGCTGAGCGATGCCCACGATTTGCAGCGGGCCATCTCGTGGGTGGTGGAGCGTCTCGAGCGGCGAGGGTTGCAGGTGACGGTCGAACATGATGGGCAGCCGATCGTGCTCGACGACGAGGTGCTGGGGGTGACCTATCGGGCCGTCCATGAACTGCTGTTCAACGTGCTCAAACATGCGCAGACCAGAGAGGCCACCCTCACCCTCCGGCGCTTCGACGGAGGGCTGGAAGTGGTCGTCCGGGATCGGGGGGTCGGCTTCACTCTCAACGAGCGTCGCTCGGCGTCAAACGAAGGCGGGTTCGGCCTGTTGAATATTCGCGAACGGCTGGAGCTCCTGGGGGCCCGGGTCCAGATCATGTCCCGTCCGGGCGAAGGCACCTGCGCGACGGTGATCGTGCCTCGGCTCGATACCTTCCCTGCTCGGTCGCCCGTCACCGCAGACAACCCGATTTTTCCCGACCGGGACCGTCTTCACGATGGGCTCCAGGCAGTGGACGGCGTCAGGACGCGGATCGTCCTGGTGGACGACCATCAAATGGTCCGTCAAGGGTTGCGGAGCATCATCGAGGGCCATCCCACCTTGGACGTGGTGGCCGAGGTGTCCGACGGCCAGATGGCCGTGCAAGTCGCTCGGCAACTCCACCCGGATGTCGTTCTGATGGACATCAATCTCCCCAAGATGAACGGGCTCGAGGCCACGCGGCTGATCACCGCGGAATTTCCCGATATGACCGTGATCGGCCTGTCCATGCATGACGATCCCAAAATGGCGCAGGCCATGCGCGCGGCGGGTGCCACGGGATATGTGTCTAAAGGAGAGGCCGTCGAACGATTGGTCGACGTGATTGAAGAGGCGCGATTGAAACACGCGAGGCGCTAGCCGGTCCCGTTAAGTGAGTAGATACGCGGTTTCATGAGGCGGAGGGAACCCCTTGGACCTCCTCTCACATTGTTCACCCTCTTTATGGTCGGAGGTGTCCTCATGAAGAATACTTCCATGATCGCGATCTTAACCCTGTGTGTGGCCGGGATGTTGGCGGCGACGCTCGGGACCACTGAGGCGGACACATCGTTTAACGGCTCCACCGTCATCGGCGTGGATCACTCGAAGGGCACGATCACGTTCCGGACGAGAGAGGGAAACAGCTGGACGCTTCCCGTGCAGAGTCCCGAGCTCCTCAAGCAGGAACACGTGACCCAAGGCAAGCAAGTCAGTATCGAAATCAATCTGGACGACCAGGTGACGAAGATCCTCTCGCCGGCCTCCGATGCCTCGCCGGCCCGTCCCGAATCCAGGGACGACGGCGTTCCGCAATGAACCGACCGCCCGAGTGCCGTCCGGGGTCGCCCGGCGGCACTCGTCGCACGAGTCCGCGGCGGCGGTGCCGTTACGTCTCCATCATTTCCAGCCTGGCATCGAACTCATGACCACAGGCGATGCAGCGAATGCAGTCTGATTCGACCGTGAACTCATCCGATCGAATGCCCATTCCGCCGCAGTCGGGACAACGGGCCAAATGGACCCGTTGATCGTCCACGGTTTCGTATAACACCCCGCGCAGACAAAAAATCGGCTTCCCGTCAAGCAGCCAAGGATTTCCGGCATTGTCCCGTACCGGCAACACCAGATAATGGTGCTTGACGTACTCCTCGATCTCAGCCGGACTGCTGAATCCGGTCTGGATCAGTTTGCCCGTAACGGCTTCAAAGAGCGCCTGGTCTCTTACTACGACTTTTGTCGGACCCATGAGGTACCTCCCTTGCAGTGCGGACGGTCAACAGCGGAGCGCCGATGGCGAAGTGAGCGGGCGAGACTCACCCGGAATCGAGAAGATGCGTCAGGGACGATCATGGATCTCTCCATGTGGCGCGCAGGTGAGGTCCAATCTTAGCCCTCCCGACAGCAGGAGGCAAGGTGCCGAAGGGGCTGCGCGACAAAGAACAAGCAGCGATCACAGGATGCGAGCTTGCGGTTCGTCGTTCCGGATCCTCGGCAGCGCCGGCCGACGCGGCGGCGGCGTTTGGGGAGTTCAGGTACGGGCGCGGCTGTGCGAAGGACCATGCTCCGGCCTCATCACGAATTGTACGTGGCACTCGGTTTGCGCCCCGCGCTGTCGGAGTTCGACGAGGGCGCGAAAGAGATGTTCCAGCGCCGTGGCACGGGAACTGTTCGCAGGGAACCAGACCGCCCGGCAATGAAAACACCGATCGGGCGAATCGCCTTGGAAGCGTGCGACGGGAAGCTCCACCGAGGCGGCACACTGGCTACAGACGATTTTAATCGCGTCAAAATCGGTCAACTCGATATTCAACAGCGTTTCACTCATGACAGGTCCTTTCCGTTTCTTCACACGTTACACACGTTCGATGAGGCACGGCCGGACCTGGTGCCGGACAGGCTGAACAGACACTCCGGGGCGTGAGATATGGCGGGAGCCGTCGCACTCTATCATGCCCGTCACACGACAAACCACTCCCACGACTCACCGGCAGGAATCATCGGTCAAGGGGGGTGGCCGGATGGGAGGGCACCTCGAACATTTTCCTCTTCCCCCCGTGCTTCCTTTCCCGTTAGTCTTACAGTATGAGCGAGCACGACCGGCTTCTTGAGCCCGGCACGTTGCACCCCGCCCTTCTCGAGCGGACGGCTCAGGCCCGGCGCAGCGGTGCCATCCACTCCCTGCCCACGACGTCGGAAATCATCAGGGACGGAGGCGTCTCGTTCGAGGTCCGCCTCGTGGAGGCGCCGGTAGAGGAGACGGCGGAGGCGTCCCCGGACGAGCCGACGGCCGACCCCTTTTTGCCGCATGACCCCAACTTGTTCGTGGCGGACATCTCGCCGACCCATCTGGCTCTGTTGAACAAGTACCACGTGGCCGAGCATCACCTGCTGATCGTGACCCGCGAGTTCGAGGAACAGCAGTCCTTGCTCACTCAGCGGGATTGCGAGGCCCTGTTGGTCGCTCTCACAGAAATCGACGGGTTGGCCTTTTACAACGCCGGGCCGGTCGCCGGGGCCAGTCAGCGCCACAAACATTGGCAACTGATCCCCTTTCCGGAAGCCGCGGGCCCTCGAGTGCCGATCGAGCCGCTGGTGCGCTCGGCCCGCACTGCGGGAGAGATGGGCCGCTTGGCCGGTTTGCCGTTTCCTCATGCCTATGGCGCCATGGAGCCCGAGTGGTTGGACCCTCAAAAGGACGCAGCGGCCTCTCTCTTCGCGCGGTATCGGCAGATGCTGCGTCTCGTGGGTCTCTCGGTGGTGGCCACCGCCGGCAGCCATGCGGCCACGGCCCCGTATAACCTCCTCGTGACCCGTCAGTGGCTCCTGCTGATACCACGGTCACAGGAATGTTTCGAGGGCATGTCGATCAATGCGTTGGGGTTCGCGGGGGCGTTGCTTGCGAGGGAGCAAGCGCAGGTGGCCGCGCTGCGGAAGCATGGCCCGATGACTGCGCTCACAACGGTGGCGCTCCCGCAACAGTCGTGATCCGCCGGTCCCCTCGTGTACAGGAGGACGTTATGGCAAACCAACGAAGTGCCTATGACGCGGCATGGTCGAGCATGGTCTTCGGCTCATGGTTGATCATCGCCGCTTGGGCCGTCTTGGTGTGGGTGCCGCCGGTCGGCCATGCCGGTGGGCCGGTTCAGTTGCAGCCCATGGACACCGAGAGGAGCACGTTGCCCAAGGAACTCGAAATGGGCGGACCGCTGCCCAAGGAGTCCAGCGACGATCTGCCAGGCGGCACGGTCCCCGGCGGCACAGTTCCAGGTGGCACTCTCCCCGGCGGCACAGTTCCGGGCGGCACGGTGCCGGGTGGCACCCTGCCCGGTGGGACAGTCCCCGGCGGGACCGTGCC
>CAYQDJ010000107.1:0-9378 GCA_964416255.1 uncultured Nitrospira sp.
TCGCTGCGATCGCGCGGCCGGGCGCCGCGCTCGAGCGCGGCAATGTCTCCACCCGGCAAGCCCGTCATACGCGCCACCTCGCCTACCGAGAGCCCCTGTCCGGTCCTGGCCTTTTTAAGGATGTCGCACAATTCGTCTTCCAGCGGCATCGATGTGCAGGCCGACCGCGCAGGCTGACGACAACCCGCCATGCAGCGGTGCGGTCCCTCTATCCCTCCGGGCTCAGCTTGATCTCCCGCACGTCGCCGAACGTCGACAAGACGGTCGGGAGCGCGTCGCCGGATCCCACGGCGACGATTTTCAAGCGCTCCGGATGAAAGTGTTTCTTCGCGGCCGCCAGCACGTCCTCCCGCGTCAGCGACACCACCTTCTCACGGAGCTGCTGGAGGAAGTCTTTGGGCAACCCGTCGTACTCCAATTCGACCAGACGGCTGACAACGGCCGCCGGGCTCGCGAAGGAAAACACGAACGAGTTGACGTAGGCCTCCTTCGCTTCGGCCAGTTCTTCTTCCGTGACTGGTTCCGTGCGCATGCGTTCCATGTTGGCGACGAACCGGCTCACGACCTCCTGCGTCGACGCCAGTTTGGTCTCCGCACGCATGAGCCAGACACCTTGGTCGTGCACGCCCGTGTTCAGCCGGCTGCCGACGGAGTAGGCGAGGCCGCGCTTCGTGCGCACGTCGTTAAAGAGGCGACTCCGGAACGAACTGCCCCCCAGGATATCGTTGGCGATCGCCACCGGCACATAATCGGGGTCTGTCTCTTTGATCGACAGATGTCCGACCCGCAGATGGGTCTGCGTCGTGCCCTTATTGATGAACCGAACGGCCGGCTTGCCGGCGTCCTGATCCGGCACGTCGGGGATCTTCAACTCGGGCACCTGGCCTCGGGGCCAGTCGCCGAACATCTCCGTCAAGAGCGCCACCATCTCTTCTTTGCGGAAGTCCCCGGTGACCCCCAGAATGATGCCATTGGGATGAATGGTGGCGCGGTGGAAGGCCACCAGATCGTCCCGGGTCATGCGGGCGACGGAATCCAGGGAGTTCTCGCGCGCCGTGGGATGGTCGCTTCCATAGAGCAATTTGACGAACTCGCGGCTGACCACGGAACCGGGATGATCTTGGCGGCGGCGGATCCCCTCCAAAGTTTGCAGCTTCGCCACTTCGAACCGGGCCGATTCGAACGACGGCGCTCTGATCAAGCCGGAGAAAATTTTAAGCCCGCGCGTCACGTCCTTGCTCAACACGTCCAACGAGGCGGATCCCGACTGCCGTCCGATGGAAATACTCACATCTGCCGCAAAGTGCTCCAGTTCCTCATCCACCTGTTCCGCGGATAAGCCGCCTCCACCGCCGGTCCGCATCGCGGTGCCGGTCAACGATGCCAGGCCGATCTTGTCCGACGGATCGAGCCATCCGCCGGTCCGCATCACGGCACTCACCGAGACCAGGGGCAGTTCATGGTCCTCCAACAGATACACCACCATGCCGTTATTCAGGACGACGCGGTCCGGGTCCGGCGGAGTGAACTGCACCGGCTCGAACGTCATCGTCCGCGGATCAGCCGGGACCGTCTCTCCCGCAACGGAGAGGACCGGCCAGACGAGGACGACGGCCAGACCTACCACCAAGGCGCGCAGCCCTTGTGCTTCATGCGTCACACCTGTCATGCGCCTCATGGAGCCACCTCGTTGGCCGCGGCAGTGGCCACCTTTTTGTCGGGTCCCTGTTTGACCAGGGTGCCGACCGTCCGATTCGATTTGCTGAAATACTGCGCAGCCACACGCTGAATGTCGGCCGGGGTGACGGCGGCGATCCGATCCCGGCTTTTGAGCACATACCGCCAGTCGCCGGCCACCGTTTGATACAACGCCAGCTGAGAGGCCAGCCCGCTATTCGAACGCAGCGCCCGCACCAAGTCGGCATCGAGGTTGTTGATGACTTTCTCCAACTCGGTGGCCGTCACCGGCTCCGTCTTGAGCCGTTCAAGCTCCTGATAAATCTCCGCCTCCACTTCAGCCGTGGAGTGCGGCGCCAACGGTGTCGCCACCAGAATGAACAAATTCGGCGCCCGGACCCCGGGGTAATTGGCATCGGAGTTCACGTTGGCCGCCAGCCGCTTCTCCCGGACCAAGTTGGCATGCAGACGCGAGGTCAGGCCGTCCGTCAAGACCGCATCGATCACGTCGAAGACGTCGTCGTCCGGGTGACCCAACCCCGGCTTGTGATACCCGACGGCCACCATGGGCTCCGCGTCGAATTCGACTTCCACACGCCGTTCGCCCCGCTGCTCCGGTTCCACCGTCACCAGCGCCGGCGGCGCCGGCGCCGCGGGGATTTTCCCGAACGTGTTTTCGATCAGCGCCAGGACCTCCTTCGGTTGAATGTCTCCGACCAAGGCGATCGTCGCCCGGTTCGGCCCGTAGTACGTTTTAAAGAAAGCTTCCGTCTCCGCCGGAGTGACCGCCATGATGTCGGACCCCCACCCGATCGTGGGGATGCCGTACTGATGCGCACGGAAGGCGGCGGAGGTGAAGGTTTCGAACAGCAGGCCTTGCGGGCTGTCGTCGTTACGCAACCGACGCTCTTCCATCACCACCCCGCGCTCCTTGTAGAACTCGCGCAACACCGGGTTGGCCATGCGGTCGGCCTCGATGGCGGCCCACAGCGGCAGGCGGTTGGCCGGCAGACTGATCGTGTACCGGGTGAGGTCCTTGCCGGTGGACGCATTCAATCCCACGCCGCCGTGACGTTGATAGAGCAGGGCCATTTCGTTGCCGACCACGAACTGGGACGCCTGCGTTTGCAACTCCCCGAAGCGCTTCTGCAACCGGTCGATCGTCGCCTGTTCCTCGGCCGACGGTGGGTTCTCCCGGCCGGCCAATTCCCGCTGGCGCACTTCCAGTTCAGTACCGACCCGCGCCAGCTCGTCCAGGATCGGCCCTTCCTTCTGATAATCCTTCGTGCCGACCGTGCGCGTGCCCTTGAACGCCATGTGTTCGTAGAGATGCGCCAGTCCCGTCTGTCCGGTCTTCTCGTTGACCCCGCCGACCGCAAAGGTGATGTTGATCGAGACGACGGGGGTCTGGTGACGTTCAACCATGAGCACGGTCAAGCCGTTGGCCAGTTGATGCTCGATCACCCGATCGGCCAATCCCGGAGACCCGGCATAAAGAGTCTCGAGCGTCACACCGCCGGTCAGCACGACCACCACCGCCAACACCAGCCCTCCGACTGACGCGGGACGCGTGAGACGGCACGCATCCGACAGGGTCCGAGTCCTTGTAAACGCTTTCTTCTCTTCGAACGACAAGTTCCATTTCATACAAAAAGCTCCATTAATTCCTCCGGTCGTTCAATAAACCACTCCGGTTTGCACGCCGCCATCTTGTCCCGGTTCCCCATGCCGTATCCGACCGCGCAAACACGGATCCCCGCATTGTGCCCGCCATTGATGTCGTTAGTGCTGTCTCCGATCAAGATGGTCCGCTCCTTCGACGCCCCGACGTGACTCATGATGTGCAGCAGCATCCCCGGTTCGGGTTTCAAGCCGAAGCCGTTGTCGCCGCCGACGACGACGGGGAAATGATGTCCGCCCAACCCCTGCAAAATCACGCGGGTGTACTCGATCGACTTATTCGTCGCCACCGCCTTCTCTTTGCGATGGAAATGCCCCAAGACCGTCTCGATCCCCGGATAATAGACCGTGCGATCGAGGCAGTGATCGAGATAATGCCCTCGAAACGTTTTCAAGGCCTGTTCGTACCGATCCAAATTGTCTTCTCCGACGGCAAGGCGCAGCAGCCGTTTGACGCCGTCACCGACGAATCCGAAGATGTCCTCCACCGGACGTTCGGGCAGGCCCAGTTCTACGAGCGTGAGATTGACCGAATACGCAATGTCCCATTTGGACTCGATGAGGGTGCCGTCCAGGTCGAAGATCAGCAGGTCCACCGGAGTTTTCTTCATGGTTTGGCCTTTCGCAACGACGCTTCGAGGGCAACCAGTTGGCTTCGCTTGGCCTCATCCAATTCGTGCAGCCCCGCCTCGCGCACAAAATTTAGCATGCGCTTCAGTCCGACGTGCGGCGGGATCACCGGTTCAATAATCCGCCACTTGTTCTGAGTGCCCGCCACTCGGAAGCGGACTTCTTCCACCTGGTCCTCGGCGACAAACCCCGCGGTTTCCAAATAGACGAATCCGACCACTCGGTAGGTCACCGGGATGACGACTTCCAATTTGCTGATGATTTCCCAATCCCGATAATCTTCCGGCACCGTGACGTCCTGAATCACGACTACCCGCCCCCATGCCGGCTCCTGTCTCCAGTCGATATAGGGAATCAATGACTCAAACGACCGGGCGTCCAACCGGGCGCCTTTTTGATCGAGCGTCACGTACCGTTTGACGATTTCGGTGGGAGGATGGTCGGTGGCCCCGCTCTGGGCGCCGAGCGGAACGGGAACCATGATACCGGATACCAGCAGGACCGCCAAGGCGAGGACGCGGTGAATCGGCCGTCTCATGCGTGAACTTCATGCAGTTTCATGACGTTGGTTCCACCCGGACGGCCCGCCACGGTCCCCGACAAAAGAATAAACCGGGTGCCCTCCTGCACCAGCCGCTGTTCTTTGAGGATGCGTTCCACCGCGGCCACCTGTGCGTCGGTATTTTCAATTCGCGACATCACGGAGGGGGAGACTCCCCACAGTAACGCCATGCGCCGGCGGACGGCCTCGTGGGGCGTCAGCCCCACGATGGGGGCCTCCGGCCGTAGTTTCGACAACAGCCGGGCGGTTGTCCCGGACTCACTCAACACCACCAGCACCGACGCGTGCAGGGCGGCGGCCGCCTCCGCCGCCGCCCTGCACAAGGCATCGGGGATGCTCCTGTGCACCGTCTCCTGATTCACGGGCAGCGCCTGGTACGTCGGTTCCGATTCGGCCGCCCGAATAATGCGATCCATCACGCGGACCGCCTCGACCGGATAGCGGCCTGCCGCCGTTTCTCCGGATAACATCACGGCGTCGGTTCCATCGAAAATGGCATTGGCGACATCGGACGCCTCGGCGCGCGTCGGCACCGATTCGGTCATCATGGATTCAAGCATCTGTGTTGCCGTGATGATAACACGCCGGCATCCATTGGCCGCAGCAATGATCCGCTTCTGCAACAATGGGACGGCCTCCGGTCCCATTTCCACGCCCAGATCACCGCGCGCAATCATCACGCCGTCCGCGGCTTCGAGGATGTCGCTCAACGAGGCGAGCGCCTCCGCACGCTCCACCTTCGCAATAATCGGTTGATTCCCTCCGCACGCGCGGACAAATTTCCGAGCCGCATGAATGTCCTCCGGACCCCGTACAAACGACAGCGCCAGGTAGTCCACCCCATGCTTGACGCCGAATTGAATATCGACACGATCTTTGTCCGTCAGGGTCGGCGCACTGAGGCTCGTCCCTGGAAGATTCAGCCCCTTATGGGAGCTGACGACACCGGCGCGTTTCACTCGGCAATCGACCGTCCCGTTCGCCGCCGTCATGACGAGGAGTTCCACCCGCCCATCGTCGATGAGGATGCTGGCGCCCGGACGTAGATCCCGTGCCAGGTGCGGATAATTCACCGGCAGGACAAGCTCGGATCCGGTCGCCGCGGCCTGCGCACCGAGTTGCGCGCCGGAGCGGAGAAGGCCGCCGCTCAACCGCACCTGCTGGCCCACCATCAACTCGATGCCCGGTTCGGGCAACAGACCCAAGCGGATGCGCGGTCCCTGCAGGTCTTGCAGGATCGCGACCGGCACATCGCGCCGGTCGGCAGCCGCGCGGATCGCGCCCAACGTCGCCTCATGCCACTCTTGCGTGCCATGGGAAAAATTGAGCCGGGCGACGTTCATGCCCGCCTCGATCAACTGCTCAATGGTGCTCAACTCCGCACTCGCCGGACCGATCGTACAGACAATTTTGGCTTTGCGCATAGAGGTCATTCGCTGATCGAGCGGATCCACATTGGCCGGCATTCTACCAGACGGACCGTGCGGCCAGCCGAGACGAGAACTGCGTGGGCACGTCGCCGTTGACCCACCTCTGACCACGTGGTACGGTCAGTTTTTCCAAGAGGTGAGGTTCACCCACCAAGCATAGAGGACTCATGCCTCCCGCTCCAAGAGCCCTCGGACACATAGGTGGTTTCCTTCTTGTCTTTCTTCTGACTGGCACGTTCGTCTCCCTTGCACCGCTGACGGCGGAGACACGGGGTGGCGATGTCCCGCAATCGCGTCTTCGCCCTCCGTCGTCTCAGGCTCCACTTGCTCCGACTGATTCCCTCGTCGAACCGCCACAGACAGCTCGTGATGTGCTCCAGGCTTTGGAAGCGCGGAACGGCGCGCCGTTGCCAGGCTATATTGGAGGGCGAGTATTTCTCAACCGCGAGCGACGCTTGCCAAGAGGTCGGTATCGGGAGTATGACGTAAATCCTAAGGGGCAAGGACAACGACGCGGCGGCGAACGCATCGTGATCGAGCAGCAGACACAGAAAGCATATTATACGCCGGACCACTACCAATCGTTTCTTCCACTGAACTAACGGTCACCATGCCATGAAACAAACGCTTCATACACATCTCCAACATGCGACGGCCCCTTGGTCCTCGCTGGTCGTCGTGCCTTCCGGAACCACGGCGGCCGCACTCGTGCGCCCGCCTGCGGGGTTCGTCCTGCGCCAGATTCAGGGAAAGAAATGCATGACCCCGTCCGGCGTCTTCCAGGAGTTCGCACGCGCGCTCCAATTCCCCGATTATTTCGGACACAACTGGGACGGGTTGGAAGAATGTCTGGCGGATTTGGAATGGCTGCCTGGGAAAGGCTATGTGCTCTTAGTGACCGATGCTCAGTGCGTGATCCCCGACGACGACGAAGAGTATGAAACCTTTTTGGAGGTGCTCAATGACGCCGGTGAAGCCTGGAGCAAAGGCCAGACAGCCGACGGTCGCCGGGCTCCGTTTCATGTGGTGTTTGCGGTTTCACAACAGGACAAAGCCAAACGAAAGCATTGGGGCGTGAACGACCTTCCCCTCGGCGAGGAGGAGGTCTCTTCCTCCAAGCGGCGGCCATCCGCGGGACGGTCAACCGGGAAACACAAACGCTGACGCGTCCGCGTCAGCGGCGAGAGTGACGCGTGGGACGGTTCCACTTGATCCGCCGATCGGGCTCATGATCCGTTGACGACCGCCCCTGCTCCTGGAAAGGCCGAGTCGTGTCTTTCCATCGATTTTCGACGGTGTGACGATGGGGCAGGCAGATGCCGTGCGTTTCCCGACGATCCTCGAATGGCGCCTTTTCTCCTACGATGCCGATGAGGCCTTCGCCACGACACCACGAACAGATGATGGTCATTGCAGTACACTCCTCCCGCCTCAGGTCAATCACTCAGAAAATAATTGAGCAAGAAACGCGCCCCGGCTGTTTCCAGATACGAGAGCATCTCCTGCACGCTGAGGGGGATTTCCGTTCGCGCTTTATCTCGCAGGACGGAGGCCGGTCCTCAGGACGACAATTTGCGGTCTCTTCCGAGGCGAGTCACACATCGCGAAGGTCCGGCGGTTTTCTTGACCCGGTTCTATCTGCATGATAGGGTGCGCGCCCACGATGAAGACTTCCCGTTCCGTCAAATTGTTTTCGGAGGCTCAGCGGCTGATTCCCGGCGGAGTCAACAGTCCGGTCCGCGCCTTCCGCTCCGTGGGAGGACAACCGCGCTTCATTCGGCGGGCGAAGGGCGCTCGCCTCTACGACGCGGACGGCAACACCTATATCGATTATGTCTTGTCCTGGGGACCCATGATTCTGGGGCATGCCGCGCCCTCGGTCACCAAGGCCATCAAGCAGGCCGCCGAGCGCGGCACCAGCTATGGCGCACCGACAGAACTGGAGGTCCAGCTCGCGCGGGAGATCCACGCAGCCTTTCCCTCGATGGACAAAGTTCGCCTCGTCAGCTCCGGCACCGAAGCAGTGATGAGCGCCATTCGTGTCGCCCGAGCGTTTACGAAGCGCGATGGCATTGTGAAGTTCGAAGGCTGCTACCACGGTCATAGCGATTATCTGCTCGCGAAGGCCGGCTCAGGCCTGGCCACACTCGGCATTCCCGACTCGCCCGGCGTGCCCGGGGATTTCACGAAACATACGTTGACCGCTCCCTACAACAACCTGGATGCAGTCCGTCAGCTGGTCACCACCCATCGGCATCGACTTGCCTGTATCATTCTCGAGCCGATTGCCGGAAACATGGGGGTCGTGCCGCCGGCTCCGGGATTTCTCTCGGGCCTCCGGCAGCTGGCCGCGGAGCATGACATCCTGCTTATTTTTGACGAAGTCATTTCAGGATTTCGAGTGCAGTATGGCGGCGCGCAGGCGTTGTACGACGTGGCACCGGATCTGACGGTGTTAGGCAAGATTATCGGAGGCGGGTTGCCGGTAGGGGCCTATGGAGGACGGAAGGAGATCATGGATCTCATCGCCCCGTCGGGTCCCGTCTACCAAGCCGGAACCTTGTCGGGCAATCCGCTCGCGGTGACGGCGGGCCTCGCGACACTCAAGCAGTTGCGAACCAGAAAAGTCTATAAACGGCTCGATGCCCATTCGGCGGCCCTGGCCGAGGGCATCAGCGACGCGGCAAAAAAAGCCGGCGTCCCGCTCACCCAAACACGGGTCGGCTCGATGCTCACGGCCTTCTTTACACCCGGCCCAGTGGTGGACTGGACCACCGCGAAGCACGCGGACACCCAGCGGTACGGTCGTTTCTTTCATCACATGTTGGACCAGGGAATCTATCTCGCGCCTTCACAGTTCGAAGCGGCCTTCTTATCCACCGCCCACAGCCCGGCAGACATCGACAAGACCATCAAAGCCGCACACACCGCATTGAAGCGGCTGTAATTAGCCTGCCGCTGTATCCGTCGAGATACGAGCGTCTTCCACTCGATACAGTCGGCGCCGTTTTCCTATTCGTCGTCTTCATCATCCGCCTCAAGGGCCTCCTGCCGTTTCTGCTCTTCCATCGCATTGTGCAGCAGCATGCGGATGAACATGGAATAGAGCGAGCCCTTTTCGAGAGTCCCCCCTGGGGGAATGGCGATTTTCCCTTCCTTGATCATGCGGTCCATCCACGCCTTCTGATCCGGGGCTATCAGAATCGGGACTTCGACCAATCCGACTCGGCCAAACATCTCCATAACAGTTGCCTCCATCGCGGTATTGCGCACGGTATAGGGATGCTTCTCTGATTTCTCCCGCCCATTCCAGCACGCTATTTTCCTTGTTGTCAACCGAACCGGTCGTGGCACGGCGCGTGCTTTCCTGCTCTCGCATGCGCACGACAGCCACCGTCA
>CAYQDJ010000108.1:0-9199 GCA_964416255.1 uncultured Nitrospira sp.
GCGTCGAACTGGCTGGTCCTGAAAGGCACGCTCGGCGCCGACAAGGAGCGGCTGCGCGCCGACGACCTGCTCGCACGATTCGAAGAACTCCGCCGCGGGGAGCAGCTGGATGAGACCGCGGCCGATCTTCTCAAACGGACGTACGTCTAGACCGTCGCAGCAGCGCCCTCATGTGGTTCCAAGACCTGCGCATCGGGTCGCAATCGATCGACGTGCCCGTGCCGCTGATTGCGGTCGTGACCGACGACGGGCGGTGAGCTATCACCGGGACGCCCGAGAAGCTGACGGATAAATAGGGGTGCGGATTATTGCGATGTGCATGAACGATTGCGACGTTCGCCAACAGAAATGGGCAGGTTAGCCTGCCCACGCCCGCCCGTAGCTGTCCGCACGGATGTGCGAACCGGGTGTGGTCCTTGACCAGGGGGCAGAACTACGCCGCTGCTGTTTATAACCATCGTCTTTTTCCAAAGTCGCTTTTTGCTGGAGATCTAAATCTAATCAGTCTTGCTCCTGTATCACTTGAAGTCTCGAATATGACCGCATGACATATCAGCGTCCACTTCGCGGAGCCTTTCACAGGCTCCCTTCATAGGCTGGTCGAAGAAGGCAATGACCTTTTCCCGGTGCCTTCCAAAGTAGTTGTACCCTTCCCCGAACCGCTTCTTGGTGTTCAACACAACCTCCCACCCTGACCTCTGAGTGCAGACGGAGGGGGCCTGTCCACGCTGTCCTCAGATACAACATGACCGAAATAGTGAGAAGAGAGGTGAGTGTCGGGGGGGCGAGGCAGTGTGCGCTTAGCTTTCGAATGCCGTGTGGACTACTCCGCTTTGTCGAATTATCGCTAGCAGCGTTCCGATCCTAAGTTCCGGGTGGTCGGGGACAGGGACAGTAATAGTGCCGAGATCGAATGTCGTTGCATGACCATGTGGCTGCCTCGTTGACGGATCATCTGAAGGCTCCCCTTTGTGCGAAAAGCCTGACGATGATACGGCCTTGTTCATCCCACCGCTCGGCAAACCCGCTCGGCGAGAACGCTGAACATACTGAGCTATGTGAAATCAACGGGACCGGGAACCTCACGTCTTGACGCTGTCTTTGTTGGAGTGCGCGTCATCAATCAGCCACTTTGCTCTGGCCAGCGCCGCCATTTCCGCTTCTTCCCGTGAAAAATAGGTTCGGTTTGGAAAACCGTCGACTTCTGTCTGCCCAGTTGTCCTGATCACATACTGACACGCCCACTCCGAACCTTCCGGGCTTGGGATCAAGGTAATCTGGTGACCTTTATAGTCATGTAGGCTCATGATGCCTCCTCCGAGAAATGAAGTGAACGCCTTTCGCTGAGGATACACCAAAGAGGCCAAGACGGTGAACTAGGGAAGCCTAGCGTGACTTCAAGCCTGTTTGTTCCGCCGTGCACGCCGGCCCTCTTGCGCTGCCTCTTCGTTTCCTCTCACCGGCATAGATCACACCTGTCGGACGCAGTAGAATACAGCCGCTTGCCTTTACTCGGATCATTCAAGGAGGGCGCCATGGCTACATATGTGGTTCAGTATGGAATGGCCGCGGATCCCGAGAGCTGCCGGTCGGACCATGGGATGAAAGGATGACGGAGGTTGAACGGCAGACGGTTTGCAATCATTGAAGCGCCCTCCATCCTGGGCCTGTTTCCCAAAGGGGTTGAGCATTTGCCTGCCGCCTTGCTCGGCGCGGGTTTGGCGGAGAAGCTCGGCGCCGAATATGCTGGCCCCGTTGAACCGCCACCCTACGACGCGAAACGCGACCCGGCGACATTGATGCGCAATCCACGCAGCATCGCCAGCTATTCGGTGGCGCTCGCCGACAGGGTCGGCGCCGTCCTCGACCGTGGCGCCTTTGCGGTTGTGTTGGGCGGCGACTGTTCGATTCTGCTCGGAAACCTGCTGGCACTCAGGCGGCGCGGACGCTACGGCCTTCTCTTCATGGACGGGCACGCAGACTTCTATCAACCTGAAGCGGAGCCCGGCGGTGAGGCGGCTTCCATGGACCTCGCGCTGGCGACTGGCCGCGGCCCCTCGGTGGTGACGGATCTTGAAGGCAGAAGACCCCTCATGCGCGACGAGGATGTCGTCGCGCTCGGCAGGCGCGATCAGGCGGTGGCCGAGGAATACGGCAGTCAGCGCATCGAGGACAGCGGGATAGGCATGATCGACCTGGAAGCCACGCGACGCCTCGGTGCAGAGAACGCGGCGGAACGAGCTCTGCGGCGGCTTGCGAAGCCCGAGATCGACGGCTTCTGGATTCATCTCGACGCCGATGTACTGGACGATGCCATCATGCCGGCGGTGGACTATCGCATGGGGGACGGCCTCTCCTGGAACGAACTGTCGACAATGCTGCGCCGGAGTCTCCATACGGGCCGCGCGATGGGGATCAACGTGACCATCTTCAATCCCAGGCTCGATTCCGACGGAGGGATCGCCCGGGAATTCACCCAAGCGATCGTCGAGGGCCTGATCCTTGCGGCGTGACAACGAGCGACAGGCGCGATGCGAATGGTTCCGGCGACTTCTTCGTGAAAACGCGACATCCGGAGGCCATCATGCCTGAGTATCATATCTCCCAGATCGCCATGGAGAAGCCCTTTGCCGTGGTGTGGCACTGGGTGTCTGATCCACTGAACTTTTCACAGTTGTACCCTCACTGGGTGGATTCGGTCACCAAGATAGGGAACGATACGTACGAGATCGTGGCCGCTGACAAGGTCGCGAGACTCGGCGTCAGGCTGACTACCAATTATGAACTTGGAACGATCGATCTTGATGTCACTCCGGGAGAGGTGTCACGGTCTCGATTGATTCCGCTCGGCCCTCACAAAACGCTTCAGATTCATGTGGCGGTCAAAGGTCATCAGCCTGATGACCTGTTTGCGTCGATCGTTGAAAACACAGAGAAGGACTATCGGCACGCCAAACGTCTGATCGAAAACAGCTAAATTGATCGGAATCGATCGAGCACTCGCTGGGGGGCGGGCCGCATTGACTCCTCATGCCAGCCGGAGTAACGTCACCGCTGTTCCGTCTGGACGCGGGTATTCTATCTCGCGTCTGCCATCCAGTCCAAGTGTTTCGCCGAGTAACTTGCGCAAGTGGCGGGCACACCATCCGAATGAGGAGGTCGTCATGAGAATCAGTGTCTCTCCCTGGAGCGCCCTGCTGCTCTGCTCGCTGCTCACCCTGCCGTCCGTCTCCACGCTGACTGTGCAGGCCGCCGAGAAGGAATCAAAGAAGGCCAAGCCGAAATCTTCGGCGGAGAAGCCAAGTGCAAAGCCGAGTGCCAAGGGCAAAGCTCAGGCCGGCAAACAGCAGGCCGGTGCCGAAGCGAGGCAGGAAGAGGACCTGCTTAAGGCCTGCCTGTCACAAATTCCGGCGGACAGCACCGCGGGGCAACGGCTGTTGGCGGAACAAGGGTGCCGGAAGGAACAGAAATCCCGCGCGACGAGTGGTGCCGCCCGCCAATTCTAAGCGAGTAGGGGAAGGCCGTCCCCTTAGCTCTCGGATTCTGCGATCCCGAGCAGGGGGCGTTGGGCCTGAAAGAAATCAGGCAGTTTTCGAAGCCCGCCATTCTCACGCTCGGGGATCAAAGTCCCCCGATTTTCCCACCGGTGGTTACCAAGCTGGCGGACGCGCTTCCCGGGGCCGTGGTCCATACGTTTCGGGGCGCGGGGCATATTCCACACGCGACCCATCCGGATGCCTATGTGGATGCGATCCTCGCATTCACTCGCGAGCAACATGCCACCTGATTTCACCGACGTACGGGAGAAGAAAGAGGAGAGGGGAAAGAATCCTCTCTCCATACGGCGGTTGATCGGGCACCACTTGCGAGGGTATAAGTATTTCTAATGCGCGGCACGCAGACAAGATCTTCTTAGGCTAGCGGAAAGGCGGTGAACATGAACATGAACAGTCGATCGCTGGTAAAACGGTGGGCCAACGCGGCATGTCTTGGTCTGAGCCTCTTTCTCCTCATGGGCTGTGCCGGAGGAGGAGGAGTCTCCAATGATGTTCCGTCCTACGATCCGCGTTATGATGATCCTCGCTTTGATCCACGTTACTCTCGCCCGGGTGGTTATCGAGACTATAGCCCGTGGGGTTCGGGTCTCCCGTATTCGGGTCCTCCCTCACGGTATGATGAGCCCTACCGGTAATCGGGAAAGGCAGAGAGAGGCTCATTTTCTGAATCTTCGAGGGCCGGCCAGCCTGTCCTCAGATGCCGCCTTCGCTGCTGGCGCTACAGACTGCACCTCATGGAGCTGATCATCTCGGTATATGAGGAACCAAACTCACCTGCTTGAGCGGGTAAGGTAAGATTGTCAAAGGAAACAGGGGGGTTCTGGTATACTGGGCCCCATCTAATAGAGGTTTACCGCTCACTATGAAACCTGTCTCGCCGTTCACTGCCCGGCGTCCCAGTAAGCTGGGTGAGAAACTCGCCCAGAAGAAAGTCGACGCGGCGCGCCGGCTGACTCCTGCCCAGCGGATCCAACTCGCACTGCACCTCTCAGACGCAGCGGCGACGCTGCACCGCGCGTGTTCTCAGAAGCGTTAATTCACAGTCTTCAGCAGCTTGAGCACGCAAAGCAGCGCGGACTGTTGCTCGACTTTGCCTTGATCGGCGGCTTGGCGGTGGCTGCATGGGGCGCGCCGCGAGCGACTCACGATGTGGATTTTGCGGTAGCGGTGGGGTCCGCCGATCCTCATGCGACGGCAGCGTCCTTGGGAGGTACTTACGAAGCAGGGGATCCGGATGATCCGTTGCTGGGCGTCATCCACCTCTCGATTGGGTCAGTTCCTGAATCTGTCCCTGTCCAATTGGTGCTTTTCCCTGCTCCGCTCGCCGATCTCGTTTTTCGAAACGTGAAACCGGTGATATGGCTGGAGCACCGCATCCCAGTCGTCTCTTGGCCGGCTCTCATTCTTCTGAAGCTCTATGCCGGAGGTCCTCAAGACCGGCTCGATGCCGAGGGAGTCCTGAAGGCCCAACAACCTCAGGCCGCGGATCTCGACAAACCGCGAGCGCTGGCAGAATCGGCCGGCCTCCTGGATGAGTGGGAATCCCTTTTGCGTCGCGCTTTCTCTCGGTGAGATCTCGCCGGGGCACCCGCCCACTGCCGGAAATGGCGATCAGCCCTTCTTGGTACTCTCGGGGCTTTCTTCGCGGTGACCTTTCCTGTCACACCCTCATGCTAGGGTTTTTCAAGCAACTCTCTCGGGGAGAGTTTGGCCTACTGGAAGGAGGTCATCATGCCGAAGTCAGATTTGAACAATGTAGCCCTGCGAATGGCGAGAGCGTTCCTCAAGATCTGCGTCATCGAAAGCGTTTTGTTGTCGAGCGAGACCGGCGCATTCGCGTCCCACCGCCTATCCCATTGCGGCCGGCGACTCACTTCCCATGATCCGGCAACACCTGAACCTCGGTGGACAGCCGGTACTCGTGGCCGGTCGATGCGGTGAGCACCACCTCGCCCATGAAGGCCCGATAGCCGCTGGCTGGGTTCTCCACTTCGGCTGAGGCTCGGCTGCTGCCAAGCGTGAACTCCAACGGCTGGACGGTCCATTTGGCCTGCCGAAAGTCGCGTGTCGCGGATCTTGCCGTCCACAGATACATGGCCTTGGCTTGGCGATTCACCCCGATCCGGAGCAAGCCCGAGCCGTTTTCCGCCGTAGACCAGTCCATGGCAGGGAGTTCTTCCCCATCGGCCATCATTTGGAAAAATGCGGCAAGCGTCTCACTGGCCTCCTTGCCGAGCTTGTGGCCCCCATTGGGTGTCTGAAAGACGAGTTTCGGACCCGGCAACTCACCCCAATAATGCCGCAGGGCATTCACGGCCCAATAGGGATCGTTCGTGCCGAGCAACAGGAGTTTCGGCATGGTGTAGCGCGTCCGGTAACTGTAGGGATCGATCCAGCCGAGCAGTTGCCGCATCGGCGGCGTGTCGATCTGTTCCACGAGTTTGAGGGCGGTATAGGCCGAGACCTTGTCGCTTTGTTTGCCATAGATCTTCTCCGCCCATTCCGTCTGCGCTTTCATGTTGAGCATATCGATGACCATCGGCGCGATGGCCGCCACGCGAGGATCAACCGCGCCGGTGAGCCACGTGGTCCAGCCTCGTTTGGAGGCTCCTGCCACCACGAACTTCTCGATCCTTTCCTTGTGCCTCTCATGAGCCCATGCCTGTACGGTATCCATGGCTCGGACGGCAGATTTGGCCATGGGAAACAAGGCCGGCCACGTGTCATCGCCGGTGCGAAGGTATTGATCGAACGTGTAGGCGATGAGCGCGTCTTCTGTACGGCCGTCAAACAGCGGCTGGTTCGGCACGCGAGTGACCTCCGCGACGACCGCCGCGGCACGGTCCGCCAAGGTCTGGAGCATCGCGGCGGTGTTCGGATCACTGTGATCTCCATTGATGAACAGCAGGGCAATCTCGGGGTGACGCAGCCGGTGCGGACGGATGATCTTCACCTCATGGTGCCAGGGGTGGCCCCGCCAGGTCTGCGATTGCATCTTCACCCGTGTGAGAGTGAACTGTTCGTTCGATGTCAGGCCCTCGATTTCCCAAGCAAACGTGTCATCCGGTTGGTGCACGTACGTTTCGAGAGCGTTCGCCGCATAGGAGTGAAGCGGCGCAACGAGGAGCAGGAGCGCCGCGAGGGCGACAAGGAGCCTTGGATGATAGCGGCTGTCGGTCATGATGCCTCAATCTTTCGGATGTGGGAGGTGAATCACTTGTCAGATGACGGCGTCTGCCTGAAGACTGCATCCAGGCGCGGGGCGCCTGTGTTTACGGATGCGTTCCTGAGCGAAGCCGGCGGCGGTAGAGCCAAGGGGGGACGGGATCGGGATCCGCCCACAAGCCTTTCTTCGTGACTTTCGCCACTTCCTCGGCCTGCTGGAGCGCCAGGTCATTCGCCGCATATTGGCGGGACCACCAGCACCAGCCGTTGAGCACCAGCGACTGATTCAGATTCCTGCCGTCCTGAAGAAGGACATCGGCCACGATGTGCTTGTCCCGATCCGTTCCGCGTTTCACGATCTCGACCTGTTTGCCGACGATCAGATCAGAGGTGGCCTGCGCCGCTCGCTTCCCGTACGGCTGACCTCGTTCCGGGCAATCGATGCCATGGAGTTCGATCCGTTCACGACGCTCGTTGCGAAGGACTTCGATCGTATCGCCGTCCACCACGCCGATGACTCGTGCGGAGAAGCCCGCGGCCAGCGCGGTGCTGGGGATGATCAGCAGGGCAAGAAGGACTGTTCTCACGCTAGACAGTGTATCCGGCGGTCACGGCGAGTTGAAAGGGCGAGGGCACGTTGGGCGCTCAATTTTCAATGTTGAATGTTCAATCTTCAATGCTGGATTGAACTTATATCGGATCGACATCGAGAATTGAGCATTGAACACCGAATTCTAATAGACCCGCAGAACTTGACCCTGTCTCCCCAGGTCCGTACCCTGGTGAGCATTCAATGGCTTCATCGCCTTTGCGAGACATCACATCCGTCCAACGAAGCCTTTCCGTAGGAGGCCACCATGTTCGGCCCAATCACTGTGCCTTTCGGAGCCAAGATGCTGTTCAACACCGTCACGCTCAAGCCCGGCGTGACCTTCGACGAAGTGGAACTCGCCGTTGGCGAACTGTGCATGGTGGTCAAGGAAACCTACGGCGGTGAGAAGGGCGGCTTCCTGGCCGGACAGGTCTTCAAGTTCTCCGGCTTTGTTTCCGACGAGGGGTCGCTCACCGAGACGAGATCGGCAGACGAGCATTATGTCATTGTGACGTATTGGACTTCATTCGAGGCGCATGAAAAATCCCACGCCGACGAAATCTTCAATAGGAAGTTTTCCGCCTTGCTGAACATGTGTTCCGAAACCAGGGAACTCGGATACGATTTGCTGTGGCAGGGGGCCGCGGGGTAAAAGAGTGGATTTATGGTGCGCCCAAGAGGCTCACACATATTGACCAATAGTTGGATTGGCTGGTTGTGCATTATTCCGTCGAGGGACTGATGTAGGTTTTGCATACGGACTCCTCGGACATGGATCAGGGGCAATAGCCAGTGATGAGTTTCCGGCGTCTGCGTTTCGAAGACTAGGCAGAGTCTCGTGGAGGGAGTCAAAAGCCGTCTACCAGACGCCCAGAAAATGAGCAGCCGACGTTGTCCTCAATTCCTCTATAGTTCCGGGTGAAAATGCACGTCACGGCGGTGCCAGGATCAGCTACCAAGCGTACAGGACGCGCGACTACCGCTAGAGGATTATCAGGTGAGAGGCCACGTAATATTGGTGCAAGTCCGATAAAATGCTCAATGTTGGTTTGATTTCTGAATGTTTGGATCATTATCCGGAGGGCTCCTTCATGGGGATAAGTAAAATCTGTGGGCCTTCTACCGCGCAAATCCCCACCAACGTCCTCAATAATAAGATATTTATTGGAGGGTACGTTGTACACGACAGCTGTTATTTCATTCGTGTTAATGGGGATTAGCACCGTATCGTGGAACCCCACCTGCGCTTGTACGGGCACTTCTTTGTTCTTGCCCTGTTGAGAATGTGCATCAGACAACCCGATCATAAAGAATGCAATCAAGGCAATGAGAATTGTTCTCCTCATAACGCATACCTCCTTTGTTGGAGGAGCGAATTCTACTAGGATAGCTAGGCATCGGCGTGTGATGCAGGGACGCGGCAACCTTCAGCTTGTCGGCCAATTCTTGGGGCAGATCCCGTAACAAGAAGTCCCGCGTCCTTCTCCCTTCCGTCATGGCGGCGGAGTGTAGCAGTCCACCTAATTGAAATCTATATGGAACAAGAGCAAAAAGTTTGCGATGGGCTGAGAAAACTCTGGTCTAATTCGGTCGAGGCAAGGGCCGCACGTCCCGGTGGTTGAACAGACGTGAAGGGTGATCTCAACTCTCGCCATTCTCGCGGTGCGTCAATTCGAGTTGGCGCTCAAGTTTTCGAATGTAGTAGTGAACGAGACCCCGCTCCTCATCGGAGAGGATCGTTTTGTGTAGCATGGCGAGGAGATGCTCCGTCGCAGAAGCAAACTGCTGGACTTCTCTCAGGATGGCGAGCACTGCCTTTCTCCACACATTGATGTTTTTTGCCCTGGTGTCGAGTACTAGTTAGCTTTCATAATTACGCGAAACT
>CAYQDJ010000109.1:0-9106 GCA_964416255.1 uncultured Nitrospira sp.
CCTGGAGGATCCCCTGCGGCGGCTCGGCGTCGATTATCTGGATCTCTGGCAGATTCACGAAGTGGTGTATGACGACGATCCGGACAAACATTTGGCACCCGGAGGGGCGGCCGACGCCTTGTTGGAAGCCAAACGACAGGGGAAGGTACGATTTATCGGGTTCACCGGTCACAAACATCCGCGGATCCATCAACAGATGCTGGCCGGTCGGTTCCCCTTTGATGCCTGTCAGATGCCTTTGAATGTCTTCGACGGCAGCTATCGCAGCTTTGAGCAGGAGGTTTTGCCGCTGTTGTTGGACCGGGGCATTGCGCCGTTGGCCATGAAAAGTCTGAGCGGGAACGCGGAACCGATCAAGCGCAACATTCTGACGGCGGAAGAGGCGATCCGCTACGTGCTGAGCCTGCCGATCGCCTCACTGGTCAGCGGGATTGACTCCCGGGAAGTGCTCCAGCAAAATCTCGACATCGTACGCCGCTTTCGGCCGATGACGGCGACGGAGCGCCATACGCTGCGCACACGGCTGGCGGCCTATGCGATGGACGGCCGCTTCGAGCTGTTCAAATCATCCAATCGCTACGACGGGCCAATCGGACGTGAACAACATGGGTTGGTGGATTGACGGGCTGACCTGGGCTGTTGAAAGTTGACATCCTGCGCCCGCCACTCGTAGGTTCCTGGGTCGATGACCTCGTTCATCACCTCCATGCGGTTTCACAGAAAGGTCTCGGCCGCTACCATGAAACATGACCACACACATCCGGCCGCGCCACCTGCCGCGACGGGATTTTCTCCGGCCTTCGCCGCCTTGGGGTTGGAAGCCTCCCTCCTGGCCGCGCTGGAAACCTTGGGATATGAAGAGCCGACGCCGATCCAACGCGAGGCGATTCCGGCACTCCTGGCCGGTCGTGATCTCCTCGGGCAAGCGGCCACCGGAACGGGGAAAACCGCCGCCTTTGCCCTGCCGATTCTTCAGCGGATCGTGCATGGCGCTCCGCAACGGCCGAATGCGCTCGTCTTGGTGCCGACGCGCGAGTTGGCGATTCAAGTCGCGGCGGCGGTCCAGCGATACGGCAAGGAACTGCGGATCTCAGTGTTGGCCGTCTACGGCGGACAGGCGATCGGTCCCCAGGTGCAGGCCCTCCGGCGCGGCGTCGATGTCATTGTCGCAACACCCGGCCGGGCGCTCGACCATCTCCGCCGCGGGACGTTGAAGCTCGAAGCCGTGCAGGTGGTGGTGCTCGATGAGGCCGATGAAATGCTGGACATGGGCTTTGCCGAGGACCTGGACGCTATCCTCGACCAGACGCCGGCCGCCAAGCAAACGGCCCTGTTTTCCGCCACCATGCCGCCTCGCATCAAATCGATCGCGCACCGGCACCTCCGGAATCCGGTGGAAGTCACCATCGCCAAGGAACCGGTTAAAGCGGGCGTCGCCCCGCGGGTGCAACAGACGGCCTATATCGTGGCGCGGCCCTTTCGCGGCGCCGCCCTGGCCCGCGTGCTCGACGTCGCGGCGCCCAAGTCGGCCTTGGTCTTTTGCCGCACACGGTTGGAAGTCGATGAGGTGACAGCCATGTTGAACGGCCGCGGCCGGCGCGCCGAGGCGATCCACGGCGGCATGAGCCAACAACAGCGCGATCGCGTCATGCACGCGTTTCGCACCGGCCAGACGCACTTGCTGGTGGCCACCGATGTGGCGGCGAGAGGGTTGGACATCCCGCACGTGTCACACGTCGTCAATTACGATCTGCCGTCCTCCGCGGAGGTCTATGTGCATCGAATCGGACGCACCGGCCGGGCTGGGCGCGAGGGGGCCGCGCTGACCATTCTCGATCCCCGGGAACAACGGTTGTTGCGCAGCATTGAACAGTACACGAAGGCGAAAGTCGTCGTGGCCCCGGTGCCGACCGTCGCCGAATTGCGCACGAAACGGGTCGAACAGATCCACGCAGCCGTCCGGGAGGCCCTCGACGCCGAGGATGTCGATCACTTCATGGATGCGGCGCGGACGCTCACGGCCTCGGCCGACCCTCTGAAAGTGGCGGCGGCCGCGATGACGCTGATATATCGCGCCCAGGGTGGGGAGCAAACTGAGCCGGACATTCCGGCGATGCCGGTCCGGTCGCCGGACGTGCACCGACGGGGCGGCCTACATGGCGACGACCCTCCTCGTAGCCCTCAGCCTCGACCGAGGTATCCGGGCATGGGCCGGAGCCGACGCGATGGGGCGGACCCCGGGATGGTCCGCATCTACATCGGCGCAGGGCGCGAAACGGGAATTCGGCCGGCTGATTTGGTAGGCGCCATCGCGAGCGAAGCCAAGATCCCCTCACAAGCCATCGGCGCCATCGAGATCGAAGAGCGGTTCTCCATCGTCGATGTGCCGGCCTCGAAGGCGACCGACATCATCACAGCCTTGAACCGGTCGCGCGTCAAGGGGCGGAAAGTGCCGGTCCGCCTGTTTCACGATTGAGGCGCGGCGGTCTCAATCCATCCTTCTCCTTTCGACGGGGCGCTTGACTCTCTGGAGCGCCCATCTCGCTTCTCTCCACACCAGCGAGTCCCCACCAACCAGGCTGGAAGGCCTGTCTCGGTTGACTCATCGGGAAGATGGTCGTAGCTTGAGGGCACCACTTTTTTCCGCTGGAAAGGATGTCGCCCTATGCCGGATTCGGTGGTCGAGCCGCATCTGTTTATTATTCTCGGGGCAACCGGTGACCTCACGCGCCGAAAACTGCTCCCGGCGCTCTATCATTTGCGCAACTACGGCGAACGCGAAAAGCAAAACACGCTGATTGTGGGGGCGTCCTTACCGGACATGAGCGAGGAGGCCTTTCGCCTGTGGGCGTACGAAGGTTTACGGAGTTCCGGGGCCAGGAATATGAATGAAATCCGTGCGTGGTGCGATGACTCCCTCCATTATCAGACCGTGAAAGAAGGCCGCCCGGAGGACTATGAGGCCTTGGCCGGTTTCGTTCGTCATCTGGAGATTTCCCGCAATCTCCCTGAGAACCGGGTGTTTTATCTGGCCTTGCCTCCGACCACCGTCCCCGCGGCAGTGGAGCAGTTGGATCAGGCAGGCATGCTCAAGAGCCACGGATGGGTCCGTGTCGTGTTTGAAAAGCCGTTCGGTCACGACTTTCGTTCCGCCCGCGCGCTCAATACCCTTCTGCACCGCTACCTCGATGAATCACAGATCTATCGCATCGATCATTATCTCGGCAAAGAGACCGTCCAAAACCTCTTGGCCTTCCGGTTTGCAAATCCCATTTTTGAATCGCTCTGGAACCGCGATACGGTCGAACATGTGCAAATCACGGTCGCGGAAGATCTCGGAGTCGAGCACCGCGGCGCGTACTATCAGGAAGCCGGGGCCTTGCGCGACATGGTGCAAAACCATCTGACGCAATTGATGACCGTGGTCGCGATGGAAGTCCCGGTGTCATTCGAGGCCGACGCCGTGCAAGCCGAGAAGCTGAAGGTGCTTCGTTCCATGGCGCCGATCGATCCGCAGGACGTCGTGTTCGGCCAATACACGTCCTGGCAGATCGGCGGCCATGTCATTCCCGGGTATCACGAGGAGCCGGGCGTTCACAAGGAGTCGAAGACCGAAACGTTCGTCGCGATGAAAGCGGATATCCATAATTGGCGATGGCGCGGCGTTCCGTTCTATCTGAGGACGGGCAAGCGGCTCCCGCGGAAAATCACCCAGATTGCCGTCACGTTTCGAGAGGCACCCATCCAAGTATTTCGTTCGCTTGAGCCCGGCCAGATCGGACCGAATAAACTGCTCATCAACCTGCAGCCCAGCGAAGGATTTTCGCTGTGTTTCTCCGTAAAAAGCCCCGGGCGACCGTTTCGGTTTACGGACCGGGCCCTGGGGTTCGATTACGCCGCCGCCTTTGGCGGTGAGTTGCCGGAGGCCTATGAGACGTTGTTGCGCGACGTGATGATCGGGGATCAAACCTTGTTTGTGACGTCGGATTTCACTGAAACCGCCTGGCGTCTGTACGACCCGGTGCTGGCCGCGGACCGGGCCGTCCATCCATACACCGCCGGCTCCTGGGGTCCGCGAGAAGCCGATGTGCTCACGGATCGCCAGGGCCACCAATGGCAATTGGGCTGGTAAGGGCTGCGCGCAGACCGGACTGCCTCTCCGTGGTACCATGAACCATGGCCGTGGAACCGGGCGCGTCCGTCACCACCAACATCCCACAACGGTTGGATCGGCTGCCCTGGTCGCGCTGGCACTGGCTGGTGGTCACCGCGCTGGGAGTGACGTGGCTGCTCGACGGACTTGAGGTCTCCATCGTCGCGGCGGTCGGACCCGTCCTGACCCATTCCACCACCTTGCACCTTTCCGAATCGCAAGTGGGGCTGAGCGCCTCGGCCTATTTGACCGGATCGGTGCTCGGAGCCCTGGTCTTTTCCTACCTCACGGACCGCCAGGGGCGAAAAAAATGGTTCATGATCACGCTGCTGCTGTATCTCGCCGCGACCATGGCGACCGCGTTCGCCTGGGATCTCTGGAGTCTCATGGCCTGCCGGTTTCTCACGGGAGCCGGCATCGGCGGAGAATATGCCGCGATCAATTCGGCGATCGACGAGTTGATTCCCGCCCGCCGGCGCGGCCACACAGATCTCGCCATCAACGGCAGCTGGTGGCTGGGGGCGGCGACCGGCGCTGTTCTCTCCCTGGTATTCCTCAACCCCCAGGTCATGCCGATGTGGCTCGGCTGGCGGGTGTGTTTTCTCTTCGGCGCCGTGTTGGGCGTCGGCATTCTCCTGTTGCGCCGCGTCCTTCCCGAGAGTCCACGCTGGCTCATGACGCACAACCGCGCGCAGGAAGCAGAACGGGTGGTGTCGCACATCGAGGCTCGGGTGGCCTCGGATCGAAGGGTGGGTCGATTGCCGCCGCCTCAAGGCTCCATTACCGTTCGAAGCATTCCGGGAGCGACGATCGGCACCGTGGCCAGGGTCTTGTTCCGCTCCTACCGGCGCCGCACTGTCCTGGGCATTGCGCTGATGGTCACGCAATCCTTTATGTACAATGCCGTGTCGTTCACGTTTCCCTTCGTGCTAACCAAGTACTACGACGTGCCGTTCAGTACGATCGGGCTCTATATCTTGCCGTTCGCCCTGGGCAATTTTTTGGGTCCGTTGCTGCTTGGCCGGTGGTTCGATACGATCGGTCGCAAACCTATGATCAGTTCGACGTACGGTCTGGCGGGCGTGTTGCTGGCCCTCACCGGCTATGGCTTTGCCCAAGACTGGTTCGACGTGACCACGCACTTGGTGGCCTGGTCGTGCATTTTCTTTTTTGCCTCGGCGGGGGCCAGCGCGGCCTATCTCACGGTGAGTGAGATTTTTCCGGTGGAGATCCGTGCCATGGCCATTGCCTTCTTCTTTATGGTGGCGCAAGGGGCGGGGATTCTGGCGCCGTGGCTCTATGGCCGCTTAGTCGAAACATCCGTCGCCAGCATCGCCCTCGGTTATGGGATCGGCGCGGTTCTCATGCTGATCGGCGCGCTGGCGGAATTGGTCTTGGGAGTCAACGCCGAGCAACGATCGCTGGAAAGCGATCGCCATGCCGCTCTCGGCTCAGCAGACGGCCGAAGATCGGCCGACCCGCGCCTGACCGTCCGCAAGGGCTGCCGGCGGCCGAGACAAGCAATCGGGCGGCCGCCGCGGGACAAGAGACGACGGCTCGCCTGCTCACTTATGAAACCCACACGACTCGTCATTATCGGAGGTGTCGCTGGCGGAGCCAGTGCGGCCGCCAGAGCGCGGCGCCTCTGCGAGTCCTGCGTGATCACCGTGTTCGAGCGGGGTCCGCACGCCTCCTTTGCCAATTGCGGGCTGCCCTATTTTGTGGGCGGCGAAATCCTCCAGCCGGATGACCTGCTCGTGCAGACGCCGGCCAGTCTCCGCGCGCGTTTTAACTTGGATGTCCGGGTCAACAGCGAGGTCACCGGTCTCGACCGCACGGCGCGGCTGGTCACCGTGCGCGAGCGCCACTCCGGACGCCTGTACCAGCACCCCTATGATGCGCTGATCCTTTCCACGGGCGCCGCACCGCTGCGGCCGCCGATCCCCGGCATTGAACGCGACGGACACTTCATGGTGCGCAACATTCCCGATGTGGAACGGATCACTGACTGGATCAGGGAATGCCGCGCGTGTCGTGCCGTGGTCGTCGGCGGCGGCTACATCGGTCTCGAAATGGCGGAACAGCTTGTCCGCCATGGTGGATTATCCGTCTCCATCGTGGAAGCCTTGCCGCAGGTCATGGCGCCGCTGGACCCTGAGATGGCCGCCTGGCTGCACCAGGAACTTCGCCGTCACGGCGTGGACCTGTTCCTCGGCAGTCCCGTGACGGCCTTCGAGGCGCCGGGCCACGGGGAGTCGGCACGTGCGTCGGTCGTCGTGCTGAACGACGGGCGGCGTTTGCCCGCCGACACGGTGGTCCTCGGTCTGGGTGTGCGGTCCGAAGCCCGCCTTGCGCGAGAGGCCGGCCTCGACATCGGCGCGCTGGGGGGTATTCGCGTCAATGAATACCTGCAGACCACCGACCCGCATATTTGGGCGGTCGGTGACGCCATCGAAGTGCGCGACGCCGTGACCGGTGCCTGGAGTCTGATCCCACTGGCCGGTCCCGCGAACCGCCAGGGTCGGATTGCGGCCGACAATATTTTCGGACGCCCAGCGCGGTATCACGGCACCTGGGGTACGGCAGTCTTACGGGTGTTTGACCTCACGGCCGGCTGCACCGGGGCGAACGAGAAAACGCTGCGGCATGCGAGCATCCCCTATGAGGCCTTGCATCTTCATCCCGGCTCGCATGCCGGATATTACCCGGGCAGCGAACCGATTGCCGTCAAACTGCTGTTCGCACCCGACACCGGGAAATTGCTCGGGGCGCAAGCCGTCGGTCGTGACGGGGTGGACAAACGGCTCGATGTCTTTGCGACGGCGCTCAAGGGCGGCATGACGGTGCATGACCTGGCCGACTTGGAACTGGCCTATGCGCCCCCGTACGGGTCCGCCAAAGACCCGGTGAATCTCGCGGGCATGGCCGCGGAAAACGTCCTGGATGGTGACGTGGCGCTCGCGCAGTGGGATGAGGTGGCCGGGTTCGATCCTGCGAACACGACCGTGCTCGACGTGCGGCGCGCCGACGAACGGGAGAAAGGATTCATTCCGGGCTCCATCCACATTCCGCTTGACGAACTACGGGGGCGTCTTGGCGAATTGCCGCGCGACCGCGAGCTGGTCGTCTACTGTCATACCGGCCAGCGCTCCTATTTCGCCTGCCGCCTGCTCGCACAGTCCGGATTCCAGGCTCGCAACCTGACCGGCTCATGGCGGACCTGGCGCACGGCGACCGGCTCGTAACGTGCGGTTGATCTAGCGCAAACCCAACATCGGCAAGATTACCTGTAAGAACAGTCTCGCCACTTCTCGATGGCCCGCGTTGTTGGGATGAAATCCGTCCGGATCGAAAACCAGGTCCTCGCGGACGGGACTGGCAAACAAATCGACAAGGGCGGCATCCACCCGTTTGGCTTCTTCGGCAATGACACGATTAAATGCGGCCACGCGCTCAATGGTCACATTGGGACTGGGCCGGTCGCGGAATCGAGGCAGCAGGGTGAGGTCGGGGAGGTTGGCGACCACGATTCGGCGCGAGATGTTGCCTTCCACCATCCCGAGAATGGCGCGGAGGTCTTCCTGGAATTTTCGCGGATCATCACCGTTGACAAGATCGTTTCCCCCCGTCCACAGCGTGACTAATTGCGCCTTGGTCCCGATCTGCCTGGCCACTCGCACTTGCTCCTTGATGAGATCGATCCGCGCGCCCGGTACTCCCAGGTTGACCAAGAAGACCCCCGGCAAGCGGCGGTCCAACTCGCGCTTGATCAAATAGACATAGCCGTCCGTCAACGGGATGGCGCCGACGCCCGTCGCATCACTTGCGCCAAGCGCCAGATAGACGAACTCAATCTTCCTCTCACGCGTTCCGGCACAGGATGCCAGGATGAAGCAACAGAGGAGCACACCGAGCAGGCGTACGAACGGTCGTGTCATCATCGGACTCCTTTCTTTCATCACGGATGAGGAAGGGATAGTACCTCGCCGGCCGATCCAGGATGACTAGGGGAAGCCCCAGGGTCCGAACGTTCGATCGCGAATGGACCACGCGGCTTGACAATGACCCGTCACAATGATAATGGCTAGGAACACTAACTAATATGGCGAAGCAGTCCGTCAAGGAGGATGACCCATGCAGACGGTGAAAGTCTTCGACGCGTGGGTACAGGTACCCGCAAAAACATTGCGCTTCGATGTCATGACGGCGGATGAATCGACCGCTCTCCGGCTTGCCAACGAGTATGTGGCGGCGCTCGGCCATGACGCGGTTAGGGTCACCGCCAAGGAATGCCGCTTCTGTCATCAAGAGCCGCTCGTGATGTTCACGAGCGAGCAGCAGACTGCGTTTCTTCAACAGGGAGGGTTCATCGTGCCATTGTCCATTCCTTGATCCATGGAGAAAACCGTCGGAGTTTTCGGTGTGTCGCGTGGAGTCTCTACCGCATCATTGGCGACAAGGAGGAATCATGATGTTTCACAGGAAGTTTCATACGGCGCTCGCACTCGTTCTGGCCGGCATGGCAGGCGTCACCGCGATCGCCGGGGCCGTTGAGGCCACGAAGGAGAAACCGCTCTACGATCGGCTTGGCGGGAAGGGCGCGATTACCGCCGTGGTGGATACGTTCGTGGGACACGTGGCCGCAGACAAGCGGATCAACGGATATTTCGCCAGCACGGATATTCCCAGGTTGAAAACGCATCTGGTCAACCAGATCTGCGAAGCGAGCGGCGGGCCCTGTACCTATACGGGGCGGACCATGAAGGAGACGCATGCGGGGATGGGGGTGACCGAGACGGCATTTGGGGCCCTCGTCGAGAATTTAGTAAAGGCCCTTGAGCGGCATCAGGTCGGAAAGGGTGACCAAGAAGCGTTACTCGCGATACTCGGCCCAATGAAACCCGACATCGTCGAGACCAAGTAAGAGGGAGACGAACCGCGAGGGGCCGTCGG
>CAYQDJ010000110.1:0-8998 GCA_964416255.1 uncultured Nitrospira sp.
AGGAACGACGCCACAATCATCCGCACGCGGTTGGGCATCCAGCCCGTCCGGTTCAACTGGCGCATGCCGGCATCCACGCTCGGATAGCCGGTTCGACCTTCACACCAGGCCTCGTACAGACGGTCGCGGTCCGGCCCCGGCAGGCGGGAAGGAGGCGCAGCCGCCTCACGGAACGGGCCGTCGGCCACCCGTGGAAACGCCGACAAGACCTGCTGGAAGAACTCCCTCCAAATCAGTTCATCGATCCATGCCAACACATCCGTCCGCGAAGCCGCGCCACCCTTCTTGAGAGCGTCCAGGGCGGTCAGAATGGCATGGCGAAGTGAGAGCGTGCCGAAACGAAAGTGGGGGGATAACTTGGAACTTCCATCAAGGGCAGGCTGATTCCTCCCATGGACATAGCGATGGATCGGTCCCGTGAGGAACAGGTGCAGCCGCTGCTGCGCACTCCGTTCGCCGGGCTCGATCCACGGCGTCATCGGCTCATATCCCAAATCAGCCGCCGAGGGAAGGGGAGAAGGCACCGGAATCGACGACGCCTTGACCGACGGTCTGGTCCGGAGCAGGGGAAGCGTGGCGGGCTTCGTCGCGTGCCACTTGGTCCACCAGCGCGCCCGATAGGGGCCGTACCGTTGCAGGGGCTCGCCGGTCGCGCCCGAGACCTCCTGAGCCTCGAACACCACGTGGTCCTTGAATGTGCGGACGGTCACGCCGAGTCGAGCAAGTCCTAATTGAACGGCACGGTCCCGCTCGATCGCTTTGGGCTCATAGTCGCGATTCCAGTAGACAACATCGGCCTTCCACTCGCGCGCGGCGCGTAGAACCTCTTCAACGGGCTCGCCGTGGCGCCATTGGAGCGGAAGGCCGAGCCCGGCCAACGACGCGGCTATTTCGCGAAGGCACCCCAGCATGAAGTTGACCAAGGCTGAGCCGAAGGCACGGGATTCAAGAATGCCCTTGTCGAAGACGAAGAGCGGAATGACCTCATCGCAGGTTTCGCAGGCCGCCGTGAGAGCCGGCTGGTCGGTGAGCCTGAGATCGCGTCTGAGCCAGACAATGCCACGCATTAGTGTGATCCTTCCGACAGAGGGGGCCTGGCGGTCGTCAAGGCCGCCTGGTCCGCAAAGAGCTGCCTCCGCCACATCAGATACATGACAAACAGGACGGTGGTGACGGTGAATCCGGTTCGACCCGCATGGAAGCCGAAGGCGAACTGGTTCATCAACTCGCTCACGATGCCGAACCCGGCGTAGGCCAGGCTGAGCCCCCAAGCCCAAGGGCGCAACCAAAGGAATCCATATCCGATCACCAGATGCACGGCAGGGGAGTGGAGCTTGATGAGAAACGACCAGGGCCCCGACACTGTGGTGCCGAACAGTTTTAAGGCGTACGATGGGAACAGCACGATGATGACGAGATCCACCGCCCCGACAACCAGTAACAGACCCCCTAGTAATTTGATGTCCACTCCAACCGGCGTTGTGCGCATCTCACTCTCCTACCAGACCCACGCGCCTGGAAGACCCTGCCACCAGGTTGTGGGGTGTGCTGCGCGCCATTGGGACTGCTCCGACCACAGACGAGCCGACTCAGCCCTGTCCAACCGATTGGCCATGCCGGCGCTCACGTCCGATTGTTGGCGCACGCTGGTCTGGATCATCTCCTTCGCCATGCGGGCCAGTCCCCCCGGAGGATCGACCAGATCCTCGGTATTGCGGTAGGCTAAATTGAGATACAGATGTTCGACAGCCATCCAGCGTTCCTCATGCGAGAGATGCTCCAGATAGGCGTCGATGGCCTGATACACGTAGGTCACGACGATGTAGCTGGCCGCCGACGGAGCCTCGTCGATCTGCTTGTGGCAGGCTTCAAGCGCCCGCCGATAATCGCCGGCCGCCAGGAAGAGGTTGGCCTTCACCAAATCGGGACGCGTCGTCGCGGCCCCGACTCTCCCCGGTTCCCCGGACGCCGACCCCGGCCCCACACATAGCCACAATCCCAACAGTGCCGTTAGTGTCATGCGAATGAGCATGATGAACTCCTATCGACCAGGACCGCCGTGAGATCCCATCGGCCCTTTTGGCAATTGGTCGCCGCCCACGCGGGTAATAGAAAGCTCTCGCGCCCCTCCCTCACCGTTGATCCCGAGCTTCACCACGGTGCCCGCCTCTCCACGGACCATCCTGACCACCTGCTCATAACTCTTGCCGGACACCGCCGCACCATCGACGGTTATGATTTCATCTCCATGCCTGAGCCCAGCCTGGTGAGCCGGCCCTTCCGGGTGCACCATGCCGACATAGAGCACAGCCGGATCGCCGATACGCTCCGCCCCGACCTGGAGTGATACACCGATCACCCCGGTGGGGAGGTTGGCGTCCTCTCCTTGCCCATACGGAGCCTGGCCCTTAGGGTGGTCGGCCGCCCAGGCTGCACCGATGATGAAAAGAATCAGCAACACACTAGCCATGAAAGGGTGACGTGTGATCCTCATGTGAGTTCCTCCCTATGAACTACCATCGACCAGCCAGTCCCATCAGACACAACCCCGCAAACAGTACGAGCGAGTTCAGAAAGATCGACCGCCGGTGCAACCGCGTCCAGGCCAGCTGTAGAGCGGGATCGACCGCACCCCATTCCTCCTGCTCCTTCAGCCGGTCCCTCATCGCATTGCTTCGTGGAGTCAGCGGCGATCGGCAATAGGCTTCGGATGCGAAAACGATCAGCCACAGCCCGCCTGCGAGGTACAGCGCTGCGGTCACGCCTTTCAGCAGTCCCAGGCTCGTCACGAGAACCAATCCCCCGCCGGCCGCCGCGAGACCCAATGCGTAGTAGGCCGGAAAAAGCCGGCGCACAACCTTACCGAAGGATTCCCGATCCAACTGACTCGCGAGGATGGGAGCCAGGACAAAGGAGAGGAACACGACCTTCCCCACGAGTACGGCCACGGCAAGGGCGTGCAGGTATTCGATCAGCGGTATCACTTTAGACGCTCCTCGCTGTTTCGGCGAGGATGGCGCGCAACGCAGGCTCCAGCGTCCGATACTCGAACGAATATCCATCTGCAAGCGCCCTCGCGGGATTGACCCGTTGGCCGGTGGTCATGAGCGTTGCGAGTTCTCCCAGCGCCGCCTGCAACGCCCACCCCGGGACGGGGAACCAGGACGGACGCCGGAGGACCCGTCCCAGGACCTGGCAGAATTGGTGCATCGTCACGGATTCGGGAGCCACCGCATTCACCGGACCGGAAACCTGAGACCTCGCAAGCGCCCATCGGATCAACCCGATGTGATCTCGGCGATGGATCCACGACACCCACTGCGTCCCGGGCAGGATCGGCCCCCCCGCGAATAATTTGAACGGCAACAACATCCTCGGTAAGGCACCGCCATTCCGCTCAAGGACCATCCCAGTCCGCAATATCACCACGCGCATCCCGAACTCCGCAGCCCTTAGAGCCTCCGCCTCCCATTCGAGGCAGAGATCGGCGAGAAATCCCCGCCCGCGCGCCGCCCCCTCATCGAGCACACGATCGTCGCTGGCGCCGTAGTAGCCGATGCCGGAGCCGCTGACCAACGTATGAGGCTTTAAGGACCGGCGCGACAGAGCCGTGACGAGGAGACGTGTCGCATGGACCCGACTGTCGGTGAGGAGTCGCTTTCGAGCGCTGGTCCAGCGGGCATCGGCAAGAGGCGCGCCGGCGAGGTTGATCACGGCATCGGCTCCTTCGAGACAGTTCTCCCAGTCTCCTGCTTCCAAAGCGTTCCACTCGACCGCGGTCACGCCCGCACCTAACACCTGCGAGGCAGCCTGGACATCTCGCGTAAGAACGGCAACGCGATTCCCGTCCTGCGAGAGCGACGCACACAACGCCCGACCAATGAATCCTGTCCCTCCTGTTACGACGATGCGCATAAGTTCATCTCCTTGTGTGCTCTGAGGCACGAGCCCGTCGGCTGAGGCCGTCTAGGCAGCCCCGCCTCGATCTTGGTGATCATCGGAACCGGCTGTCTCACTCTGCTCCACCTGCTGCGCATACGTCCGTTCCTTCGTCCCATAGAGCAGATTCGGAGCCGGCGCACCTCGGTTTTTCAGGATCACCTCATCGATCACTTCTCCGCAGCTTGTGCAGCGCCATGCCACGACGTCGATTTGACCGGTATCGTCCAGCAGATCCAAATAATGCTCGATCACCATCAATCCCCCGCACCGCCCACACACGTTGTCGACGGACGGGCTGGTGGGTGAATTCTGCGGTCTCCTTGCTGACTCCACAAGGTCCCTCGATCGGCTTGAATGGACGCGGGCTGCTCTGTAGCCCTTCCGCACCACCGGGACCGTATGCCACTTGACCGGGTCGTGCGGGCCCTGAAATCACCCACACGAGAGCGGTCAGGCTGATGCTGGTCCCACCGAGGGGACAGGTCCCTCACCGGAGAAAGACCCGTCGGCCTCAGCGGGAGACGCCGTGCGGAGTCGCGGCGCCACCCAAGTCGGGACTAAGTCACGGTGATGCTGTGCGCATCTCACAATCTTCCTCACTCCTGGTGATGCTTCCCCTCGAGACTCCGGGCACAGCGAAACCCTGTGCCATGTGTCTGGAGTGCGAAGCCGCCGCGCCCCCTGGCCGCAGTGGAGATATCGGCCGCCGGGCTGTGCCAGGACCCGCCACGGATGGATCGGACCACCCCTTTCTTCTCGGGACCCTCTGGATTTCGGTCCGGAGCCGCTCGGTAATAATCCGGGTCGTACCAGTCGGAGACCCATTCCCGAGCATTGCCGGCCATGTCCTTCACGCCGTAGGGCGAATCACCACCCGGCAGGGACCCCACCGGTTGCAAGGTCTTCTCATCCTCCCATTCTCGGTCGAAGTTGGCCCGCCGGCCTGTCGCTGGGTCATTGCCCCAGGGAAAGAGTCGGCCGTCGGTCCCACGAGCGGCTTTTTCCCACTCCGCTTCCGTTGGCAGTCGCTTCTTGGCCCAGCTGCAATAAGCCCTGGCGTCATACCAAGTGATCTGCACGACGGGCAGCTGCTCGATGCCCATCGCGGATAAGAGCAAGCCGGTCCCGTAGGGGTTCGGCGGATTGCGATGGCCGGTGGCGGCGACGAACAGCAAATACCGGTCATTCGTCACCTCGACTTGATCGATCGTGAACGAGTCAAGATGCACGGATCGTTGCGGCCACTCGTCCGCCCGCCCTTGTCCTTCCGGACTCCCCATCAGGAATGAGCCGGCCGGAACCGTCACCATGGGAACCGGGTCAATCTCTTGCGACGTCGGTGCCGTCACCGGCCACGCGGCACCGATCGCCACGATCGCCGCGATCATGCTCCAGCGAGTGATCGCCCTCCTCGAACCTAATGTCATGGTTTCTGCTCCTTGCTCCCTATTATCGCGCGAGACGCATGCATGGTAATTTGCTCGACGAGACGCACCACCTCCTCCACGTCGCCGTGCGCCGCGGCTTCTTGCGCCTGCGTGACGAGAGTTCTGGCCTCGTGCAAGTGCTGCTCAATGTCGGCCTGCAGGGCGGGTGAGGCGACGGTGCCTCCCAGGGCCGCCCGATGGTAGACCTCCCATGCTTGGTCCACCGCATGTTCCGCTTCGTGGACGGTTTGCGCATGGTCCGGATACGCATGGCGGCCCGACTCGATTGGGCCGGGCGACGCGACGTCGGCCCCGACCAGCGCGATGACGCCTATGGTAAAAGCACACAGGGTTGACGCGTTCATGGGAATCCCTCCCTCAGGCCTACACACTCAGGAAAGCGAGGCACAGGCCGTTCACGGCTGCCTTCTCGACCGCTCAATCAACGAATGTAATTCCAACAGTTCGACATTCTTCAGATCGATGGCCAGGCCTCGTTGCACCGCTGCCAGCGCCTCCCCCCACTGTTCCCGTCCCATGGCCGCCAAGGCCGCCACGTACTGATCTTGAATCCGCTGGTCGATTTCCGGCGGAGCCGTCTTGGCGCATCGGAAACCGAGACCCACGCCGTAACTGTTGTTGAGCGGATGATTCCAGAATCGGTGCGTGGCTCTGATGGTGAGCTCCGGCGCGACCCACGATCCACCGCGGATCACTCGTTTTTCTCCCACCGTGAGTCGATCCACGTAGGTGCCGGTTCCTCCGATCCACAAGGGCTGATCCGGCCCCGTGGGGTTGACCATCGGTTCGAGCCGGGCATAGTAGCGAGGGTCATACCAATCGGACACCCATTCGAATACGTTGCCGGCCATCTGGTGCGCACCGTAATAACTCACCCCGTCCGGATAAGCGTTCACAGGCATGGTACGGTCATGGCTCAGGCCAAAATTTGCCTTGGCAGGATCGACATCATTCCCCCATGGATACAGAGTGGCCTTCGGGCCGCGTGCCGCCTTTTCCCATTCCGCTTCCGTCGGGAGACGCTTGCCCCGGAACTCACAGTAAGCGGTCGCCTCGTACCAATTCACCCCCACCACCGGCTGGTTGGCCTGGTTCAATCGAGGATCGTCCCAATAGGCCGGAGCCGGATGACCTTTCGCCTTGATAAACTCGCCATAGTCCTGGTTCGAGATCTCGTATCGATCGATCAAATACGAATCCAGGAAGACCATGTGGGCCGGGCTTTCATCATTCAAGGCGTCGGCGGACCAGGGAGTGTTCATCCGACGTTCATAGGGCGTGGCTCGTTTGCCTGAATCAGGAGGTGCGGTCTTGTCGAGACCCATCACCGATGGGCCCTGGGCGACATACACCGTGTCGGGGGGCATCCAGGGGGCCTCCTGCGCTTGAGTTCGTCCGGCCATCACCGCCATGCAGATCAGGCCCGCTGCCAGTTGTAGTGGTGTCGTCCGTCTCATCCTTCCCATCCTCCACCTAAAAGCACGATCAGGAGGGGCGGCGGCCCGCCCCTCAGATCGTCGCTTATTTCCTCTTCATGCTCTTGGTAATCAGGTTCCGGGTCGCCAGGTATTCTGGGTTGCCCGGATCGGCAGCTAACGCCTTTTCAATCGAGGCCATCGCATCGGCGTGTTTTTCAGCCCCCATGGCCACCAAGGCTGCGATGAACGCATCGCGACCAGCCTGAATGGCTTCGTCCGAAATCGCTTGTGCCGACTTGGCGCAACGGAATCCAAGGCCGACTCCGTATGAATTGTTGTCCGGCTGATTCCAGAACCGGTGACTCGTGTGCAGGGATGTTTCAGGGGCCAGCCAGGATCCGCCGCGCAAGACCCTGACCGGGCCCTGGTTGGCAAAGTTGTAGCCCTTCTCTGGTCCCTGCGGATTCAACGCCACACTCTCCTTGTAGTACTTCGGCCCATACCAGTCAGATACCCACTCAAAGACGTTCCCCGCCATGTTGTACACCCCGAATCCGCTCACCCCCTCCGGATAGGAATCGACCGGCATCGTCCGCCCGACATTCTGTCCGTAGTTCGCTTTCCTCGGGTCGAGCTTGTGCCCCCAAGGATAATGGTTGTCTCCTTCCGGACCCTTCGCGGCTCGCTCCCATTCGGCCTCGGTCGGAAGCCGCTTCCCCTCCCACTTGCAGAAGGCTTCCGCGTCGGTCCAACTCACACCCACCACCGGCTGATTGACTTTGCTGAGACGAGGATCATCCCAATAGGCCGGAGCCGCGTGACCGGTGGCCTTCATGAACTCCTTGTACTTGCCATTCGACGTCTCGTACTTGTCGATCCAATAGGCGTCGAGCACGACCCGATGCTGCGCTTCATCTGAATGTTCGTTGCTCCCCATCATGAATTCACCCCGAGGGATCACCATCATATCCTTGTCGGATCCAGACAGGTCCGCTGCCTCCGCCATGGACAAGAATCCGGTCAGCACCGCAACTCCGAACCAGAGACCGACTTGAAGTAATCTGTCACTCCGCATGGGAAACCTCCTTAGGATTGAGCGCACCAGGACCTTCCTGGTGAATGAGTTTGGGCCCTATGCCGCGACCCCGTTGGACGAGGCCACTGTGTCTTGCTGACGAATCCGATTGTGAAGAATGATCTGGTCGACGATCTCCCCACACTGCACGCACCGTCGGGCCGGATAGTCTTGCATCCCGTGGACGTTCAAGAGGTCGATGCAGGACTCCTCGACCATGAGCCCTCCGCACCGGACACAGCATTGTTGAGTGGTGACCGCATTCGGCCGTCGAGGACCCCGGTACTCCGCTGGTATGGTTGCTCGAACTGTGATGGCCATGATTCCCTCCGCGTTGTTTATTGTTTGTTCAATGTATGTCTAATGTATAAATCATCATGTCCAATGTGTCAAGTGTTTGTTCGTGAAATATTTGACAAACGTTGGACGTACGAGATACACTCTAGCAATCAAAATGAATAATCATAGAATTCATAGAGTTGCGAAGCTTACCGGACTATCAAAGGATGTGGTGCGGGTGTGGGAGAGGCGTTACGGACTTGTCAAACCTTTACGCAGCGCCAACCGATATCGTGAATACACTGATGAAGATGTGGCCCTCCTGCGCTTCCTCAAAGAGGAACTGGACCACGGTCAAACGATCGGAGCGCTGGCCTTGGAAGGTCGCGGCTCCCTGATGCAGCGCATGCGGGCCAACTCCGCCACGACGATTCACGAACTACAACCGCACCAGCAGCTGTTAAACGAGCTGGTCTCGCTGCTCGATCCGCTAGACAAGGCACGCTTCGAACAGAAACTGAATGGATCGGTCGCCGTCATTCCGTTCGAAGAAGCGGTGCAGCGGATTTTGCTCCCGCTACAACGGCGCATCGGTGAGTTGTGGCACGAAGGCCGGCTCAATGTCGCGATCGAACACTTCGTCACGAAGCTGATCCAACAAAAGTTGTTCTCGGTCATGAACCAGCTTCCCGTTCATGAACTCGGCCCGCGGGTGCTCATCGCCTGCCCGGAAGGTGAATGGCATGAAATCGGCGCCCAGGCCGTAGCCTACCTCGCCGCCCCCCGCGGCTGCCATGTCTATTATCTCGGGCCGAATCTGCCAACCCCGGACCTGC
>CAYQDJ010000111.1:0-8979 GCA_964416255.1 uncultured Nitrospira sp.
CTTACGGCTCCCGCGGCGAATGCTCCTCCTGTATACTGCGGCGCGACAGTCTGAGTCTGAACCCGAATAGAGGTACCCATGACGCAATGTGTTCATGCTTCCTCGGCCGTCAAGGCCTGCATCTGGTCGATGATCGTTCTCATGGTGGTGCCTCCGCCCCTCCTCGCCCAAAACCTCGGCTCACCGGGATTTCCCCCGCTGGGAGGAACAGGCGGAAGCGGGCTCGGGACGAGAGACCTCCCGCCCGGCTCGCCGGTCATGACCAATCCTACCGCCTTGCAGCCCCTGATCCCTCCCCAGACCCCCTGTCCCGTCGTGCAACCGAAGCCCGCGCAAAGTGTCGTACACGACCGGGCGACCTTGAACGACTTTTGGCCGATGGAATCCTCCGCCATGCTGCCGGCTTCGGCGGACGAGCGCATGAAGCAGGAACGTGATGCACGGGAGCGCCGCGAGCAACGGGAGCGCGAGAGTCGGGATGGCCGTGACAACGGGGAGGATCGTCCCGATCGAGAGCGTCGAGAACACCGAGACAGTCAAAGCAACCGCGCATCTCACATGGGTCGAGACCAGCCGTCACCGGGAATTGAACCTCCCTCCTCCTCTCGACGGCAAGACGGGATCAAAGGCTTGTCCGGGTCGCTCGACAAGCCATCGCGGCGGGTCGGTCAAGATCCGACCACCCGGGATTATACGATCGAGGAGGCCTTCGCCCAGTTTTCCCTGCTCCATGGGGTGAAGAGCCGTCTGCAGCAGTTCGGCTACGATTTCTTCGATACCCAGGCCACGAGTTTTGCGCCCGTGCTCGATGCCCCGGTCGGACCGGACTATGTGCTCGGCCCGCTCGATTCCCTGTCGATTCACATCTGGAACGTGCCGGACCCAGCCTTGAACCGGAGTTTTATCGTGCCGGTCGAGCGCGACGGCATGATCGTGGTCCCGCAAATCGGGGCGATCTCCGTGGGAGGGCTGACCTTTTCCCAAGCCGAGCGCGCGATTACCAACCGGTTGAGCGGCCACTTGAAGCGATTCGAAGTGCATGTCTCCATGGCCCGGTTGCGCACCATCAAAGTGTATGTCGTCGGCGAAGTGGTCCGGCCCGGCGCTTACGAAATCAGCTCATTGGCCAGCATCTCCAACGCGATTTATGCCGCCTGCGGGCCGGCCCGGTCCGGCTCCTTGCGGCAGGTTCGCCTCGTGCGCGACAGCCAGGTCGTGGCCGACGCGGACTTTTACCAATTTCTGCTGGCGGGAGACCGCCGCCACGACACCAGGCTCCAGTCTGGCGACGTCATCGTGGTGCCCCCGCTCGGCCCGGTCGCCGCCATCAGCGGCGCCGTCAAGCGGGCCGCCATCTATGAATTGAAGCCGGGCGTTCATCTGACCGACTTGCTGCAGTTGGCCGGCGGATTGACCCCTGCGGCCAATCAGCAGCGATGCCAACTGTTCCGCACGGACCGCGAACGGGGCCGCATCATCCTCGACGTCGATCTCATGGCGCTCTCGACCAACGGGGGGAAAAAGCGGCCGCTTGGTGAGGGCGCGGATCTGCTGATTCAAGACGGCGATTATGTTCGAATCGGCTCGCTGCCGACGCAGGTGACCAATGTCGTGACCCTGGCCGGCGCGGTCAAGAATCCCGGCCCGCATGAATATAAATCCGGCATGAGCCTGCGCGACCTGCTCAAGCCCGACCAGTTGACCGTCGACGCGTATCTCGACAGCGCCGAACTGATCCGGACCGATCCGCACACGTATCAGACTACAGTCATTCCGTTCAGCCCGAAAGCGCTGTTTGACGGCACGAAGGACGATCTGCCGCTCGAACGCATGGACCAGGTCGTCGTCGGCACCCAAATGCGGCCGCCGAACGTCGTGCTGCTCGAAGGGGAAGTAAAACGGCCCGGCCATTTCACGCTCCAAACCGGCGAGCGGTTGAGTTCCGTGTTGAAGCGGGCCGGCGGATTTACGCCGAACGCTTTTCCCGAAGGCCTCATCCTCGTGCGTGAATCGGTCCGGCGGCAGCAACAGGCTGAACTCGAGCGATTCATGGCATCGGAGCGGCAACGGCTGACGGCGCAAACCGCCAGCCTGGCGGCCGGGTCGGCCGGTGTCGCCGCCGCCGGCGGTTCGGCCATGGAGCAACAGGTGCTGGGGCTTCGCCTCCAGCAACTGGAGGCCGTCTCGTCCCGCGTCGAATTAGGCCGCGTGGTCGTGCAGGTTCGGTCGATCGAGGACCTCGACGGCACGGAGGACGACATTTTGCTGGAAGCCCGGGATCACATCTCGGTGCCCCAGCCGCCCAAGACCGTCAGCATCATCGGAGCGGTCAAAAACCCCAGCACGGTCGTGTATAAAGCGGGGTTTCAGTTCGACGATTACGTCCAGCGGGCCGGCGGCATGACGGAAGATGCGAACAAGAAGGAAGTCTATGTCATGCGGGCGAACGGCTCCACGGACGGCGTCTACGTCAAAATTAAAGAAATGAAGCCGGGCGATACCATCGTCATTCCACAAAAAATCGAAGCCAAGACGCCGCCGTTGGCGCTCTGGCAGAGCGTGGCCAGCATCATCGGCGCCCTGGCGCTCACTGCGGCCGGCGTCGCCGTCGTCGGACGGTAGCCGGATGAGCCAGCTCAACCACCGAGACTCGATCCCCCGAGACGAACAGGAGATCACCCTGTTCGATTACTGGCAGGTGATTTACGCGAGGCGGGCCGCGATCGCCGCCTTTTCGACCGTGGCGGTCCTCGCCACCCTCGTGGTGAGCCTGCTCCTGCCCAAGATCTTCGAATCGACCGCCACACTCCTGCCCCAATTGGACAGCACCAGCGGACTAGGGTTGGGCGCGCTGTTGGCGTCCACCGGAGCCGGCTCGGCGGCACAGACCCTCGGCATTTCGCTTCCCGGCGCGCCGGCCACCCCGACCGACGTGTTTACCGCCATGCTCAAGTCCCGGGTCATGGCCGACGACGTCATCCGCCGGTTCAATCTGAAGGAGCGCTACGAGAAACAGACGATGCACGAGACAAGACTGGCCCTGGAGAACGCGACCCGAATTGCGATCACCAAGGAGAAGGTCATCAAGATCACGGTGGAAGACAAAGACCCGCAGTTGGCGGCGGACATGGCGAATTTTTACGTTTCCAACCTCGACCGGCTGAATCAGACGCTGAGCGTGAGCAAAGCGAGAGAAAACCGGAAGTTCATCGAGCACCGGGTGGCGGAGACTCAAAAGGCGATGATCAAGGTGGAGGACGCGCTCAAGGAGTTCCAAACGCAGAACAAGGCGGTAGCCATCGAGGCGCAGTCGAAGGCGATGGTCGAGGCGGTCGCCACGGTCCAAGCCCAAATCATGGCGCAGGAGGTGCAGTTGCAAGTCATGGGGTCCTACCTCTCGCCGGACAATCCCGACGTCGCGCGTGTGCAATCCAGCATCAGCGAGCTGCGGAAGCAGCTTCGGATCATGGAGTCCGGCAAGGGCGCCAAAGACCTGCTCCCCGGCGACCGCCTCCGCCCCGCGATCAGCAGTGTGCCCACGTTGGCATTGGAATACGGCCGGCTGGTCCGTGACTTGAAGATTCAGGAAACGCTGTACGCGCTGTTGATCTCGCAATTCGAGCAGGCCAAATTGACGGAAGCGCGGGATACGCCGACGGTCCAAGTGCTCGATGCCGCGGTGCCGGCCGACAAAAAGAGCCGGCCGAAGATCACGTTGAATCTGCTCATTGCGGGGCTGCTCAGCCTGATGCTCGGAATCTTTTGGGCGTTCTTGCGCGAAGCCATCGCTCGACGGAAGGCACGCTCATAACATCCAACGGTCAATGGAAAGGATGGGCGCCCAGGACGGGGTTACTTATTGACGACTTTCCGCATGGGGGGCTGGGGCCGGTTGTCGATGTTGGCGAGTTCCCGCTCGAGCATCGCCCGGATAAATCCGCTGCTGGTGTAGCCCTGTTGCTTGAGGGCGTCGAGTTGCTCTTTCAACTCGATCGGAAGCTGAACCACAATGCGAACGAGCTTGGACATAATCACCACTCCTCAGACACAATAGGGCCGATGCCAAGGCTTGCCGATCCTGTGCACGGCCTATGCCGTGTGGCGGCAGGTTGCTAACAGTGCGGAATTTCTGTGCCTTCTGATATGGGGTGCACGCATTCCGGCAAAAAGTGAACAAAAACGGTCACACCTGCCCCTCCTTGAACAAGATCCTGACAAACACGAGCCCACACTATCCATGAGCGCTTCTGCTGCAATCGCGACGAACCGTCATGAATACTGTGGGCTAGAGCCTGACTTGGAGCCACAGCCGTCGCCAATTGTCTTGTTCACAGGCCCACACACAGGCGCGGACGTCGATCGGTTGAAGGGTCAGATCCCGCATGCGCATCATCACCAGGGTATCGGGGACCGACAGCCGACCGCTGATCCACACGGCCCCATCACGGTCGGTCCTCGCCACAGTCGCCTGTTCGTCTTGATAGGCCTTGAGCACGGCGGCCACCGGATGGCCATAGGAGTTGCCTCGGCCGACGGAGATGACGGCATACTGCGGGTGAACGGCTCTGATCCATGCGCCGTCAAGCGAGCTGCGGGCTCCGTGATGGGGCACCTTCAGCACGGTCACCTGCCGCCGGCCCTCATCGCCGAGGCGGCGCAATCCGTCGCTCTCGATGTCCGCCGCAAACAACACCGAGTGGGCGCCACAGGTCAGCCGGGATACGATGGAGTGATTGTTGAGCATCGTACCGCTTGACGTATGCAGGACCAGTGTGGCCTCTCCGGCGGGATCCGGGTTCAGCGTGGTCAAACGACAGGGCCCGCGTGGGAGCACCTCCGTTCCGCGTGCCGCCACCGAGTGGGGGATGCGCCGCTCGCGGAGCGTCGTCCGCAAGTCGACGGCAAACTGTTCGCTTCGTTCAACCCCCGTCGTCCAATAGCGGCCGACCGGCACATGACGAAGCACCCAGGTCAAGCCGCCCACGTGGTCCAGTTGCTCGTGGGTGCCGATCACATGGTCCAGATGTCTGATCCCACGATTCCAGAGAAACGGCGCGACTACCCCGCGGCCCATGTCAAACCGTTCGTACCGGGCACCCCCGTCGATCAACACCGTCTCGCCGTCCGGCAATTCGATCACGGCACTGTCGCCTTGACCCACGTCTAGAAACGTCACCCGCCATCGATCGCCGTCCACATCCCACCGCGGCGACCAGATCCACCCGCACAGCACCAGCACGACCAGGCCGACCCCGAACAGGCGCAGCCGCCGTGATGCCCACCCCGCCGTTGCGGCTCCCAATGCCAGGTAAAACAGGACGATGGATGGCACCGACGGCGCCCGGATATGCCACTCCACGCCGGGCAGTTCCGAGCAGAAGCGAAGACCGTGAAGCAGCCAGGCAAACAACCGCTCAAGGAGCCATCCCGCCGGCAAGTGATCCGTCCCGGTCACGACCGACCAGAGGGCGGTCAACAAACTGAGCGGCACCAGGACGATACCCGTGTAGGGAATGGCCGCCAGGTTCGAGACGATGCCCAACCAGGGCACTTGGTTGAAATACCAGGCGACGGCCGGGAGCGTGGCCATCGTCACGGCGGCGCTCATGACCAGCGCGTCTCGCCCATAGTGGACGAGCCGCCGCACCGGTCCGGATTGAGGGGTCTCCGCCTCCTCCACGGAGCCCATTCCATACACCGTGCGAATAATGACCAGCACGGAGAGAAACGACAGTTGAAAGGAGATATCGAAGATGGCTCGGGGATCATGCCACACGATCACGAGCGCCGCGGCGGCCATGGCATGATACAGGTGGCGCTGATGGCCGATCCACACGGTCAACAACCCCACCGTGATCATGGCCAGCGACCGGACCGTCGCCAATTCCGCGCCGGCCAACAACGCATAGAGGGCGACCATCGGCCAGGTCACCACAATGGCGAGGCGCGTGGCCGTCACCGAACGCGACACCGTTAAGAGCAGCGGCAGCGGCAACAGCCTGAGGATTCCCTGCCGGACGCCTCCAAACACCACGACGGCCACGAGCCCGAGATGCGATCCGGAGATGGATAACAAGTGAATCGTGCCGGTGGCCATGAACCATTCTTGCAGCTCCAACTGGAGATAGCCCCGCTCGCCGATCACGATGCCCAAGAACACGCCCAGGACCGGCTGGGTCAGGCTCTGGACCGCGGCGTTGCGAATCGCCGCCCGCCACTGATCCACCTGGTTCCAGCCGGTCCAGCGCCAGGAGACCGCACCGGACTCCATCAGCTCCATCGCCTCGGCGCCGGCAATAGTCGTGACGGCCTCGATACCCTGACGCTCCAAATAACCCGCATAGTCGAACCCTCCGGGATTCTGCGTCCCACTGGGCGGATGGAGCTTCGCTCTGAACCGAACCCGATCGCCCTGCAGCCGTGCGGTCCCCGCGTCTCGCCAGACCACCCGCACCCGATGCGGCCGGTCCGATGGCCGCTGCCCGTCGAGATCGACCAGCAGGGTCTGCCGCCCAGGCGCATGCTGAACCGGAGCGATCACACGTCCGGTGAGTTCGAGGGGGACGATGTCCCGGCTGGAGGGAGGCACTTCGCTCGGCGACGAAGGGGGGATTGTCCACGCCCAATACAGCACTCCGGACAACAGCGCGGCATACAGCGCCGCGGACCGGCGGGATGAGACGACACCGGTGCGTTCCAGCCAGGTCAGGCCGGCCGCGAGGGCGAACAAACCCAGTACCACTGTGACGGGAAAGAAAACACTTTGGGATCCGAACACCAGACCGAGGAGAAACGCGCCAGTGAGGGACGGCAGCATGAGCCTCCCTCACGAGAGGGGTGGGAGTTATCCGATATGAGCCCGCACAACCTTCGCCAGATTCTCGGCGACTTCCCGAATGAGCCCGTCTTTTTCCCCTTCGATCATGATCCGCAGCAGCGGCTCAGTCCCCGAATAGCGGACCACCACACGTCCGCATCCATTGAGCACGCGTTCGCTCTCCACAATGGCCTGGTGAAGCGCCGGGACCGATTCCAACACCGGCTTCTCCTTGACCTTCACATTGAGCAACACCTGCGGCACGGCCGACATGGCCTTGGCCAGCTCCGACAGCGGCTTCTTGGTCCGCTTCATCAGCGAGAGCATTTGCAGCGCGGAGATCAGCCCGTCCCCCGTCGTATTATGGTCCAGGAAGATGAAATGGCCCGATTGCTCCCCTCCAAAGTTATAGCCGTCGGCGAGCATGCGCTCGAGCAGATAGCGATCGCCGACAGGCGTGCGTAAAAGCGAGATGCCGGCTTTCGCCATCGACAATTCCAGACCGAAATTGCTCATGACGGTGCCCACGACCGTCTGTTTGGCCAGCAGGCCCTGCTGCTGCATATCGAGCGCCAACGCGGCCATCACATGGTCGCCGTCGATGAGCGTTCCCTGCTCGCACACGAATATCGCCCGGTCGGCGTCCCCATCCAGGGCGATCCCGATGTCGGCGCCCTGTGCGCGCACGGCTTCCTGCAATTGTTCCGGATGCACCGCCCCGCAGCCGGCGTTGATATTCATGCCGTCCGGTTTTGCCCCGATCACGTCGACCGTCGCTCCCAGTTCTCGGAGGACGGTGGGCGCCACTTTGTAGGCCGCACCGTTGGCGCAATCCACGACCAATTTGATGGCTTGGAAATCCATCTCCTTCGGCAAAGACCGTTTGGCGAATTCGATATAGCGGCCCTCCGCGTCGTCGATGCGAAACGCCTTGCCGATCAAATCCGCCGTCGGACGCAGGTGACGGATCTCGTCCGACACGATCAACTGCTCGATGCGCGCTTCGACGTCATCCGGCAGCTTCATGCCGTCTTTGGAAAAGAACTTGATGCCGTTGTCCTGATAGGGATTGTGCGAGGCCGATATCACCACGCCGGCATCGGCGCGCAGGCTGCGTGTGAGAAAGGCGATGGCCGGCGTCGGCATCGGCCCGACCAGCAGGACATCGACCCCCATCGAACAAATGCCGGCCGTGAGGGCCGACTCGAGCATGTAGCCGGAGATGCGGGTGTCCTTCCCGATGATGATTTGATGCCGCCCCGCCCGCCGCATGAAGATGTGTGCGGCCGCGCGGCCCAGCTGCATGGCCGTTTCGCTCGTCATCGGCTCCAGGTTCGCGACCCCGCGCACACCGTCCGTTCCAAACAACTTACGCATAGTGCTCCTGTGTCGTGATCCTCTGCCCGGCCCGAATCGCGGATGCGACCTTCACCACGTCCGCCATCATCGCCACATCATGAATTCGCAAGATATGCGCTCCTCGGTCGACGGCCACCGCCACCGCCGCGGCGGTGCCCCATTCACGCTGACCGGGGGTTCGATGCACGAGTTGCCCGATAAACCCCTTGCGAGACACGCCGACCAACAGCGGGCGCCCCTCTACGGCCAACGACGAAAGCCGGTTGAGGAGATCGAGGTTGTGTTCCAGCAGCTTACCAAAGCCGATTCCAGGATCAAGGATGATCCGGTTTTGATCGATTCCGGCCCGGCGTGCGCATGCAATCCGATCGAGAAAAAATTCCTTGACGTCTTCGACCACGTCACGGTATCGGGGCGCCCGTTGCATCGTGGCCGGCGTGCCCTGCATGTGCATCAGAACCACGGCTGCACCGGTCTCTGCGACGACCCCGGCCAGATCGGGATCAAAGCGCAAGGCGCTCACGTCATTGATGATGGAGGCGCCCGCCTCGAGCACCGCGCGCGCCACACTCGACTTGGTCGTGTCGACGGAGATCGGGAGCGTGGTGCGGCGGACGAGTTCCTGGACCACCGGCAGCACTCGGTGCCGTTCCTCCCGCTCATCGACCGGGGCCGCCCCCGGCCTGGTCGATTCCGCGCCGATGTCGAGCAGATCGGCGCCTTGTTCCACAAGCGCCAGGCCATGCGCGACCGCAACGTCGGCCTGGGCATATCGTCCCCCGTCGTAAAAGGAGTCGGGCGTC
>CAYQDJ010000112.1:0-8742 GCA_964416255.1 uncultured Nitrospira sp.
GAGGGGTCGCCGCGCGCGTCCACGTGACCGGCCGCCACCGCATGATCCGACAGTTCCACCCGGTGTTTAGGGAGGTATCGCCCTCCTTCCATCTGTTGGAGGAACGTCACGAGGCTTTCCCTCACGGCACAGTGCAGGTTCCACGCCGTACCCGGGTCCTTGGCGCTGCAAAGGGCGCGCAGTTCGATCGTCTTCTCCGACATGCCCGTCACCTGGAGGATCGGTTCCACGGTGCGGTCCCAGAGTTCCGACTCCTCCAAACGCCGGCGGAATTCTTGCCGGATTGCTTCGACGTCGACGTGATAATCGGCATACAAAAAGATGGGCCTCATCATGCGGGTATCCGACTTCGACCAGTTTTCAAACGGGTGCGAGATGAAATAGGACACCGGCACGATGACACGGCGTCCGTCCCATGTGCGGATCGAAATGTACGCATAGGTCATGTCCTCCACAAATCCCCACTGGCCTTCGAAGTTGACGCTATCGCCGATGGCCACCGGCCGCGTCATGGCAATCTGAATTCCGGCGAGCGTATTGCCGAGCACGGTATGAGCCGTCGCGCCCAGCAGCACCCCGGCCACGCCCGCCGAGGCGAGAAACGACAGCGACAGATTTTTGATCAGCTGGAGTTGGTACAGCGCCAACCCCAAGCCCACGCAAATGGCCAGGAAAATGAGGACATGCCGCCCGACCGAGATGCGGGTATACCGCACGCGGGCTTCCTCTTCGGCATAGGTGCCGACCTCCACGCGGCAGCGTCGAGCGGCGAACGCGGACACCACATCGATCACCCGAATACCGGCCCACGTCAACCCGGCCAAGATCAGCATGGAGATGAGGATATAGAATCCCCGCACATCATCACCGGGGGGGGCCAGGAGCACATAAATCACGACATAGAACCCCACCAGCGCGATCAGCATGCCGAAGGGGGCGGCCAGCCGTGCGGCTTCCTCCTTCACCACGTTGGACGCCAGACGGCGGGACACCATCCGGGCGAATTTGTGGACCAGCCAGCCGCTGAGTCCGGCGAGAGCGCCGACGGCCAGCAAGATCGTCCATTGCCACGCAGTCGAGCCGCTCAGCAAACCTTGCCGGACAGGGAACGGCAGACGGTCGAAAAAGGGGCCGGGCCCGTGCCGTTCATAGAGCTCGGGAATTTTCTCGACCGTGCGAGGAGAAAACAGCCAGACCGGCTCGCCTGTCCGCGGCTTCACGCGCTCGAGGCGGATCTCCGCATCGCCCAAGGCCAACGGCACCTCGCCGATTTTGAGACTGCGCCGCGGCCCGCCTGGTTCGGACCGTGAGTCAGGCCGGTCAGGGGCTCCTTCAAGCGAGCCGTCCTGACGATCGGGCACCGTTTTAAAATCGACAGCGATTCGCTGCGTCATCACGTAATAGAGCTGCATCGCGAGCGAAGAGTACACCGAGAGGTGGCCGTCGGGGATGTGTTGGAAGTTCAGGGAACGGGCCGCTCGGGAAAACTTCCCCTCGCGGGCTGCCACGATAAAGCTCATGAGCGCGGCACGAGGAGTCGACAGGTCCGGCGGATTCTCCAACGGCGGCAACCCCTCATTCAGCGATTCCGCTTCGAAATACAGCAGCGGTTCCGCGCGCTGGTCCTGATCACCCGGCCTGTTGGCGGCAATGACCGGGGCCACACCGGCTGCGGCCAGACACCCGGTCATGATGAACACCGCGAGCCTCGGGTACACGGTCATTCTCCTATCCGTCACCGCTGCCGCCGGTTCCAAGTTTTACCATTTCTTTACGCGCTTTTTTTCGATTCTTCACAAAGCATTTACGGGCTTTCGCGACGGCGGAACTGTCTGGTGGTACCGTTCGCCGGGGAACAGAGGGCAGTAAACCAAGGGGAGGACGGCTTCCGTTCGAAGCCGCCCTCTGGCTGAACAACCAGGAGAACGTACATGTCGCGGACGATTCGGCGTTTTGGGACCGTCGGGCTCATCGCGTTGCTCATGTTGACCACCGGCACAACCGTCGTCGCACAAATCACCAACCCATTTCCGGGCGGCTGGGTCGAAAAACAAGGCACCGCCACCAGGACCCGCTGGTCGGCGTCGCAGATTCGAGCGTTCATGCCGCCGACGCGCGGCGTCTTTACCTTCCCGGCCCCCTACAACACCAGAGCCGTACGCCTAACGGATGCCTCGGACTGCGGGGGAGCCGATTGTGTCATCTATGTCGGGTACTCCTACTGGCGGAACACGAACGCCCATGCATCCAGCAACGACATGTGGATCTTCCTGACGCTCGACAGCCGCAAAGGCGGGTCGGGGCCGACGCTTTTCAGACTGAACAAATCGACGGACGCCGTGACGAAGGTCGGCCCGTTGTTTCCCGCCGGCAGCAAGTATCTCACCAGAACCGGCGAGGGCTGGTATTTCAGCGCCAGCCGGCCGAATAAGCTGTATCTCAACGACGGTCCGAGATTGCTCCGATATGACGTGGTTTCGAAAACCTTCGATGCGGTCTTCGACGTCGCAGGGCAATTCGGCAGCAATAGGGAAATCTGGCAAGTGCATACCAGCAACGACGACATGATGCACAGCGCCACCTTGCGGGTGTCGGGCACGAGCGAGGTCCTGGGCTGCGTGGTGTTCAACGAACGCGCACAGCGGTTCACTTTCTTTGCCAAGACCGGCGCCTTCGACGAATGCCACATCGATAAGAGCGGGCGCTACCTCATGCTCATGGAAGACCTTGATGGACGCTACGGGCTGGAGAACATCTTCATCGACCTGCAAACCGGTGCACGGATGATCGTCTACAAACAGAACAACGCGGTCGGGCACCACGATATGGGCTACGGCTATATCGTCGGAGGCGACGGTTGGAACACCTTGCCGAATGCCGCGGTCACCTACGGCTTCACACCCACCTTTATCACCAAGGGCCCGACGGTGTTCCGCAGCATCGGATGGAACGTCGCGGCCATCAACCACATCTCCCACAGCAACGCCAGACCCGACCTTCCCATGGCACAGCAATTCGCATGCGGCAGCAACGGCGATTTGACTTCGGTCCAGAATGAACTCCTCTGCTTTCGGTTGGACACCTCGTTCGAGCAACTCGTCGTCGCGCCGATCATGACCGACTTGAGCGCCGCCGGCGGCTGCTGTTCCGGCAGCTACGCCAAAATGCCCAAAGGCAATTTGGATATCACGGGCCGCTATTTCGTCTGGACCGCCAATTTGGGCACCAACCGGCTGGATGCGTTTCTAGTAAAGGTGCCCTCCCAGCTGCTGGTCACCCAATCGGATTCGCCGCCGCCCGGTGCGCCAAGAAATCTCCGGGTGAATTGACCGGCCGGGATCCGCTCGTCACGGGAGCACACGGAACCGCCGGGTTCAGATCCAGACCTGCCCCTCAGCACCACACGATCGCCGGGCGAGCGCCTCAGAGAGCGGACTTGGCCTTGCGCGGCGACTCGTTGTTCCCGTTGGCGGCGCTGGTGTCCCATTGCCTCCATGCCGCTGAAGGAGCCATCGGCTCGGCCGGGCGTGGGGTCCGATTCCAAATCGGACGCGCCGTTCCGAACAGAACTTTCAGTGCGCCCACAGCCAGCGCCGCATTGAGCACAACAAAATAGCGGGCGGCGACGGCGGCTTTGCCGAAGACGGGCACAGGCGTGAGGGCTCCCGCGGCCAACGCCGCCCCATAGGCGGCCGCTTGCATCGCGAACAGCCCCTGATAGAGCGGATGACGGACCATCCAGAGGGTGCCGATCAGGATCGCGAGGAGCATCCAGGGGCCGAGCAACCGCAAGCCCTTATGCGACCCATAGGCCCACGCAACCCCGCCCCACTTGGGCAACAACAGGCGCCACGTTTCGCACAGCACATGGGCAATTCCGCTTCCGGTCCGCACGCGCCGATGAAATTCATCGGCCATCCGCAGGGGGGTCAGCTGCCAGGCCCGCGCCGGCGCATGCAACACCACATGGCCGCGGGTGTGCAGTCGAATCAGCAGGGGTTCCAACAGATCATCGGCCATCGTTCGTGGCGGCAAGGGCCGATAATCCCTCCGTCTGGTCGCGTAGATGGCCCCGCTCGCTCCGAGACCCGCGCCGATCTGCGATTCGGCCGTCTTGAGAAACATCTCATATCGCCAGTAGAGCCCGTCTGCGTTCCGCGAACTCTCCGGAGAACGCAGTTCCAGTTTGCCGCCGATGACCGCGGCCGACGGATACCGATGGAAGCCGATCATCAATTGTTTGAGGGAGTCCGGATAGAACATCGTGGCGGCATCCGTGAAGACCAGAAACTCCCCGGTGGCGCGGGCCGCCAGATCATTCAGCACGCTGGCCTTTCCTCGACGCACGGGAAACGAGATCATCCGCACTCTGTCGCCATGAGACGCCGCCACTGCGTCGGCGGTGCGGTCGGTGGATCCGTCCGATCCGATCAGCACTTCAAGACAATCCTTCGGATACTCCTGCTCCAGTAGATTTTGAATGCGCCGTGCGATCACCCCCTCCTCGTTATAGGCGGAGATGAGGACGGTGACCGTCGGCCACTCCGGAGGCCGGCCGGGTGCGGTCTTGAGAGGCGCCTTGAGTGTCCTGACCACCCACAGCAACAGGGGGTAGCCGGCATAAGTGTACAGGAGCAGCCCCAGCATCAGCAGCGTGAGGAGACCCGGCACGGATAAGGGATCGGTCTGCTCGGTCGGCATGGGGTTCCGTGAGGCGAAGCACAGGAAAGGACGCCGCGGTCAACCCGCGGCGCTGGGAGGGGTGATCGGTCGTTACTTCCTGATTTCAAACACCCGGATCGCGGCATAATAGTCGAGCCAGGGAAAGCGGGCGAGCAAAGCTCGGTCCCACCGCCTAAGCGGCGTCATGTAGGGCTCCAAGAACCGAAGATGTCCTGCGGCCCGCAGCCACGGCAATTCAAAACTTCTCCATCGGCCGGGGGTGAACCCCCGGCAAAACGAGGCGATCTCGCCGAGCAGGAGCGGCCGTTCATACGGCGAGACGTGCGGCGGCAGCCGGACTGGCATGAGCTTTCGCAGGGCGCGCAAGGTCGGGGAACTGCGTACCGGTTCGGCGAAGATGGCCCTCCCCCCGACTCGCAGTATGCGGTGGACCTCGCGCGCCGCCTTCTCCAGATCCAGATGGTGCAGAATCATCATGCCGAACACCACGTCCACGGATTCATCGGGACAGGGAACGTCATAGGCCGAGGCCACGCTGAACCGCACCCCGCTCGTCACGTCATTGACGGCCATCCGTTGCCGGTTGATCGCAATCAGTTCCGGGGAAATGTCGAGGGCATGCACCCGCGCCCCGCGACGCACCAGAGGCATGGTATTTTCTCCCCAACCGGACCCGTACTCCAGCACTTCCTGACCGGCCACGTCGCCCAGCAAGTGAAAGGCATACTCCAGGTGGTACAGAGTGTCGGCCGGCGGATTCACATACTTGGCGAGATTGGCTTCATCCGCCAGAAGAGCCGCCCGGTCGATCAATTGGGCTTCCGCCGCGCTCCGGCGGATCTCCGCTAATTCCCAGTCCCGCAGGTCCTGCCCGCTCTCCTGTCCGGAGCCCGACCCCAGCCCGGAGTCCGAGGTCGTGTCGGTCACGGTCGATGACAGCAGTTCGCCCATACCATGCCTCCTGGTTCAATGTCGCGCGTCCATCGCGCGAGTCGTCGTCGATGGGTGCTCGTTATCGGCGCATAGCGCCTCCCGGCGACCGAGGTCTCCAAGCGCGGCGCACAGCGCTCCGACATCGATCCCTGGCACTTCTTCCGCACCGGGCGTCGGAGGGCGGGGCGACGCGGTGAGGCGGTAATTCCTGGTGCCCCGGTTCGCGAACGGCACCGCGTCCACCGACTCCGGAAAGACGTTGCTCTCGGGATAGCGCTGCGGATCTCCGCCGATGATGACATTGTGAGACACCACCGAGCCGGGGAAATGCCGCTCCAACGTCGACCGGCCAGTCCCGGTTCCTGCGCCTTCCATGCCGTACTCGTTGTGGGGTGTAATGTTGTATCGATACACGAAGCCTTCGTGCGGATCGCCTTCGGCCATCAAAATATGCCCGGTGTGAAAGGCCGTGTTGTGCTCGATCCTCACATCCTTCGTGCCCCGCAGCAGTTGGAACAGCCGCCCCTTCCCTCCCCATCGAGGCCCATTGATGTCGTCGAAAATGTTGTTCTTGATCAGAATCCGCTCCGCATGGCCGCTGGCCCGATCGCGATCGTCGGATCCCATGATGTTCACGCCGCTCGGACTGTGCCGCACGATGTTGTTGGTAAAGGTGACGTCCTCGATCACCGCCCAGGGCGACCGGCCGTCCTCATTGCGCACGGTAAACGTGATGGCAAATCCGTATCCCGGCATCTGCCAGTTCCGCTCGAAGAGATTGCCGTCGACCAGCACCCGGCGGGCGCTCTTCAATTCGAACAGAATCTTGACTTGCCAGTTGGTGCCGTCATGGTCGGGTTCGCCGGGCTTCCAGGCCAGCGGTTTGGCGAGATGATTCCGGCGAATTTCGATGTCGGACGGCACCAAGTTGCGGATGGACGGGTCTCCCCCGCCGAACAAAAGGTTTTCCGCCGCGCCCTCGAGATAATTGTTCACCACCTTGAAGGGGCCGCTCCCGCCCCACCCGGCGACCGCCTGGGCATCGCGCCCCTCCGCCTTGAGGTCCGACACATAGGAATCGATCACGGCTTGGTGGCGCCCGTTGAGCGCGACGCCCCGGCGCGACCCTTTGTGAAGGTCCCCGTGGATATAGCACCGATCGAGAATAATATGATGAGACAGATTCTCTTCGGACCGTTCCGTGTTGTTGCTCAACAACACGATGTCATAGAGGAAGGCGCCGTCCGCCGGCGCCATCTCGATCCCGATAAACCGATAATGGTGCGCCCGCCGCTCGGCGATGACGACCGCGTGGCGGCTGGACACCAGTTTCGGCATCTGCGGCGCATGGGACGGATGGACCCGTGTGCCGGGCGACGGGAACGGCGGACGATCGGCGGTGGTGCGGATCGTAATCCACCCGGCGCCATGTTTCTTCTCGGGCAACGTGAAAGGCCCCCGGTACACTGCTCCGGCTTGCAACACGATGGTATCGCCCAACTGTGCGTCATCGAGCGCATCCTGAAGATCGCCGTCGGCCGGCACGGTGATCGTGCGGCCGGTTGACGGAACCAGCGTCGTATCGACGAATTCCAGCGGGAGCTGCGGACGCACGCCCGGCGCAGAGGGACCGGCCTGCGTCGCATCGGGCCATGGCGTGCCGAACGCCATCGCAAGCAGAACGGCTATCATCATGAGGAGTGGGCGGATCATACGGACACCACCGCCTCCTCCACCTTGGCCTCGCGCGGGGCGAGTGCGGCCTCGATGACGGCCGACATCTCGCCCACCCGCGCCTCCCACCCTTCCCGTCGCATGGCCTCCACACGCGCCACGTCGCGGGCTGCGGACCGGGTCGCCAGCGCGGTTTCGATCGCCCGCAGAAAGCCGGCCTCATTGGTCGCGATCTCCACCAATCCCTGATACCGCACGACTTCCGGCAACGGACTCGACACCACCGGCAGCCCCGCAGCCAGATATTCCCGCATTTTGAGGGGATTCACCCGGAGAGTCAGTTCGTTCATGCGAAACGGAATCAGTCCCACGTCGAACCCTCGGCAATACCCCGGCAGCGCCGTATACGATTGCTGCCCCAGCAGATGAACGTTGGGCAGGATAGCCAGCATCCCGACGTCGGTTTGAACTTTTCCCACCAGGGCAAATGTCCAGCGCGGCCGGGCGCGCGCCAGCGCCGCGATCATGTCGAGGTCCACCCAGTCGGCCAACAACCCGAAAAACCCAATCACCGGTTTCGGGAGCTTGTCGAGTTCCGCCGGCACCTTCGTCTCCGAGCTCAGGGCCCGGCTGAAATGCGCGACGTCGACGCCGTGAGGAATAAAGTGGGTCCTCGGATTGATCGCCTGCCGTTCGACGCACAGTTTCTCGGCGGAGGTGAACACCAGGTCGGCCCGTCGGATCAACTCCTGTTCCATCCGGATAATCACCTCTTTCGGGACCCCGGAGAAGGCCGAATACTCGTCGACACAGTGGTAAATCACCAGCCGTTCATTGAGCTGTCCGACCAGCCAGTTCACGTTCGGCAAGAAGGTCCAGAACAGCGGCCGCTCGAGACCGAGCCGGCGGCCGAGCCGCCGCAACCAGGCCGTCAGCAGCAGACGATTCAGTCGTTCGGCGGAGGCAACGCCGGGAAGCGGGACCACCGGCGGGTCCATGACGAAAATATTGGGCTCCACTTCACGACAGCCGGACACCATCCGCCGCAGTTTCGTGAACGCCCGCCTCAGGTCGCCGGCGGCCGCCGTCGGCCGCCGCATGCCGATCGAGTTGACCCACAACACGCGATTCTTCTTCGACAAGACGCGCATGATGTGCTTCTTGCTGGTGGGATCACCCTGCCAGTCTTGCGAAAAACAGATGATGGACTGTCCTTCGATCATGGCGCTTCCTTTCATGCATGAGGCTGACGGTTGAGCGCACGAGCGCGGCGAGGTCCGCCCTGGCTGTCAGGCCGACGGCATGGCTGCGCGCAGGACCTCCCTGCGGGAGATCTTGGCCTGGGCCGCCACCGGCCATTGGATGCGAACGCGGTCGCTGTAACTCCCGTCCGTTGCGCCCACGGTGCTGGGCGGGTCGGGCGCGCAATCGCTGATGGTGAAGGTCCCGTCG
>CAYQDJ010000113.1:0-8661 GCA_964416255.1 uncultured Nitrospira sp.
CCTCGCGCCCCACTCGTTCGTGCCAGTCGGCATGAAAGCGGTCGTGCTCGCGCCAAGTCGCCTCGACATCGATCGTCATGGGACCGTCCTGGACGCACCCGATGTCTTGTTGGACGGGGCTGATCTGCCATGGAATGGAGAGGCGATCTTGAAAGAATGAAGCGGGGACGGTGGTTCGCAAGAGCACCCGCAGGCGGGGAACCTGTCTTCCCAATTCGTTGAGCACCGGCACGACCTGCGCGGCGTGCCCGAATCCATGACCGGAAATGGCGGCCCAAAGTAATGGCAAAGGAGGCGACTCTCAGAGGCTAGCTGTTCGAGTAGTCCGATTCCATCGGGGGAATGTTGTACAACAGTTCCAGGTCGAATTCGTCGACCAGCTCATTGAAGGCCTGCGCTCCCAGATCCGACCGGACTTCGTTCATCACGAGGTCGATCGCCGGGGCGGCATGCTGGCCAAATTGAGTCACCGCGGCGTCGATCCGCTTTCTGGCATCATCGAGATTCATGGGAGTCGTCCAATACTATTCGATCGTCCGTAACAACTGTTGCATCTCCGGCACCAGGTCTTTCCCGCCGCTGGACCGTCCCGACAACGCCGCCTCGATGCCGGCCGTGAGCACCGGTTTGGCTTCGTTCGTTTTCCCGAGACCGAGCAAGGCCCGGCCCAGCGCCAAATGGGAGGCCACGTGCGTGGGATCGAGCTGTGTCGCCATGGTCAGATGCTCGACGGCTTCTTCGACGTTTCCGCCCTCTTGGAGCAGCTTATGGCCGAGGCCATAGCGACCCAGGAATCCCGTGGGATTTTTGGCGACCATCTGGCGGAACGCGTCGAGATCCATACGAGGGTCTTTCTCCGAGGCCGCACTATACCATCGGAGGCACCGACTCGGCCAGTGTCGGCGGAGCGACGGGGAGGGGCTAGGGCGTGGGCGGCAGCGCGATGGGAACGACCGGGGAGGAAGCCGGTCGCGTGCTCCGCCTCGTGACGGTCACCACTCTTTCTGCTGGTTCGGGGAGCGGAGTGTTTCCGGCGATATAAAATCCGGTGTCGCGCACTAATTGATCCATCAGATCTGCCAAACAGGCTTCGGTGACCCGCCCTTTCAGTTCATCGAGCATGATCGGAGTGGCGCCGAAGAGATGGTAGTACACGGTGCCTCCCGCCTGGGCGACATAGCGTTTCACTGCGCCGTCCCATCGTTCCAATTCGAGGCCGGTCTCCGTCGAGTAGTCATAGTGCAATTCAATCACCGGAGACAGGAGAAACATCGAGGCCCCAATGAGGATGCCTTTCCAGGCCGCCTCACCGGCATGGGGATCGATGGTTTCATCAAACGTGATGCGAGCCGTGACGACTTTCTCGTTCCGATGAGTCGAGCTCCCGACGGTTGCCACGAGGGCCGAAAAGAGCCGTGTGTCCTGGACCTCATTCACGATGCGGCGTTCGATCTCCGTCGAGGGATTTTGAGGGGCGCCGTTCTGCGTCATTCTGAAGCCGTTCAACAACAGCGGAACCCGCTCATGCTCGGGCAGCGAGTCGGTGACGGCCTCCTGTGAAGCGGAAGCCGAGGGCCGCAGATCAATCCATCTGCTGCAGCCGCTTGCCGCCAGGCTCAGTGCCAGGAGGCCGATGGTCGTCCAGCGGAAGTGAGGACCGTGCATGAGATCATCTCCCTCAAAAATAAAATGAGAATCCGGCGAACGGGAGGCTCGCGTTCAGCCCGAGATTGGGGTATTGGGTGCCGGCATTGGAAATATGGTGAAAGCGGTAGCCGACGTTGACCGCGCTCTGCGGGGTGATGAAAAACGACAGACCGACGCCGGCAGTCAGGACAAAGTTGAATTGCGACGATTCTTCGGGAATGCGCCCGCCCAGGTCCGTCCAGAACGGTCCCCCTGCGAATTCGACATAGGGACGAAGCCGACCGTGCGCGACGAAGGTGTATTTGACCTTCGGTGTAACGCCGATGCCATGAGTCAACAAGGGTTCGCGGAACTGTAAGTACACCATCTCGGCACCGAGCGACACTTGTCCCCGATACCATCCGTTTCCGACCGGCTCTGTCAGGGTGATCATCCACGACGGCATCAGCGCCGGACCCTGCTGTTTCGTCGTGTGGTCGGTCGTGAGGCGATGGGGCAGGAGATATCCGGCGGTCAGGCCGACCTCTTGCGTGCCGATGGTGATCCTCGGCGCCGACTCCGCTGCGTGCGTGCTCGGTGCGGCCATGGACAATCCAAACACCAACACGATGACGATCCGGACAAGTAATGCCATGCGACGTTTGAGTCTCCCTGCCGGCAGTGACGGAGCCGTCCTCTGCAGGAGGATGACGAAGCCAAGGTACCAGACCCTGGGACACTGTCTAGAAAATCTGCATGTTCTGCAGGACGGCGTATGGATGGAAAGGAGACGGGGCGGACGGTTCAGGAAGAGATTAGCCCATGTGTGTCTGTGTCACCTTGGCGAGACGGGCCGAGTCGGCCTCCCGCTCAGGCAGTCCGTAGCGCAGGTCCAGCGACACCACCCGCTCCAGAGCACGCCTGGCGGCAACGAGATCCTGGCGAGTTTCGTACAGCGTCGCCAGCAGGCGGAGCACGGCGGCTTCGGCCGGTTCATTGCCGAGCTTGATGTAATGTTCCGACGCGTTGTTCAGACAGCGCTCGGCTCCGGTGAGATCACCGTGGTCGAGATACCCCTTTCCCAGTTGACTGTAGGTGACGGCCAGCCCTTCCTCGTTGCCGACCACGCGATGATGGGCCAACGCTTGCTGGAACGAGGCCAGTGCCTGATCCCAGCGGCCCTCACGCGCTTCTTGCAGCGCCAAGTTGTTGTGCAGAATTCCGAGTGCTCGATCGTCGTGCAAGGTGCGCAACAGGTCCAACGCCTCGAGATAATACGGCCGGGCTTGTTCGGGGTGGTCGGCGCCGATATGGAGATTGCCGAGATTGACCAGAGTGTGGGCAATGGCGTGTTGATCACGTTCGATTCTTTGTATGGCGAGGACCTCCCGATAACACTGTTTCGCGGCGGCAAAGTCGTGCATCAGCGCGCACGTGTTGCCCAGGTTGCCCAGTGAGGCCGAGAGGCTGCGCCGGTTCTGCGCCGCCCGATCTTCCGCGACCGCCGCGTCCCAGGCGGCCCGGGCCTGAACCAGGTCGCCCCGATGGAGAAAGATGCGCGCGCGGTGTGTGTGGTCCTCGGCCATCGGGCATCACCGGTTAGTCCCCGCCCTTCGGGGTGTCCTTGCGAAATTCAATTTGAATCTCGTCTTCCTCTTCAAGGCCCAGGCCGGCGCGAAATGACCCGAGCAACTCGGCCACCGAAACAAGATGGCGTTCGTCCTTTCCCTCGACGGAGACCAAATAGGCTTCTGCGAGGCGGAGGCCGGTCTCAAAATGCCGGGCAACGGTTTCTTCCGTCACTTGTTGCCAGGTGATATAGATGCAGAAGGCTTGGAAGGAATCGGCGTCCGGATGACGGACGGCGATCGCCAATAATCCCTCATAGGCCGCGCGCGCTGCAGCGCCGGCAGTGGAGGAAAAGGTTTCTTCCAATTGCCTGGCCAAGTCCCAATCGGACCCGAGTTCCTCTTCGGCCTCGGCAAAGGCTTCTTGCGCGGCGAGCGCCGGATCAAACTGCATGGTCCCCTCCTGTTCGGCAGCATACGAGGGAAGTGAAACGGCGGTCAACGGGGTTCTTGGAGAGACGCCTTCCGCAACGCGAACATCTTCCGTTTACATTGCTGCCTGTCGCTCGGTAGACTTCGTCGACATTCCCATGAGCCTTGATTCGACGCCACAGACTCCCCCGGACGCCGCCGGCGTGACCGATCCGGTCGACACCGTGATCCGATATCATCTCCGCACCAAGCACCACTTCAACCGGTACGCGCGCTCGTTGGGATTTCTGGATTGGGCCAACCAGCCCAATCCCTTTCGACGGTTTGAGGGGGCGCCGTTCTTTCGATTGCCGTTGCTTGTGGCGGACCGTGAGCCTTGCTCTCCCGCCTATGACGCCATCTATCGCCGCGGCGCGGTGGCGTCCCAACCGGTCGCTATCCCGGCGCTGTCTCGTTTCCTCGAATTGGCGCTGGGCCTCTCCGCGTGGAAGAAGGCCGGGGAGTCGGAGTGGGCGCTGAGGTGCAATCCCTCGTCGGGGAATTTGCATCCCACTGAAGGCTATGTCGTGACGCCCAGAATGGAGGCGCCGGAGCTCACGCCGGGGTTGTATCACTACGCCCCGAAGGAGCATGGGCTCGAGCTGCGGGCCGAATTCGACGCCGCCACGCTGGCCAGCTTGCTGACCCCGTTCCCCCCGCATGCCTTTCTGTTTGGCCTAACCTCCGTTCATTGGCGTGAAGCCTGGAAATATGGCGAGCGGGCTTTTCGCTATTGCCAGCATGACATCGGGCATGCCATCGGCTCCGCCCGCATCGCGGCGGCCACGCTCGGCTGGAACATGGTCCTCTTGGACGGCATGGAGCAGAATACGGTGGCGCTGGTGTTGGGGACGACCCGGGCCGGGGATTTTGACGACGTCGAGCCGGAGCACCCGGACTGTCTGGCCCTGGTATGGCCGCGCGACCCAGACGACGGCGCGTCCAAGGAGCATGAGCCGGCGGTCATCCCGCTGGGTCTCGATCCATCAGTGGTGCAGTCCCTCACGCGAGCGCGATGGCACGGCAGGGCCAATCGCCTGAGCCGGGAGCATGCGGTAAGTTGGACGGTCATTGATGAGGCGGTAGTTGCAAGCTGGAAGGTCACGGCTGAGCCGTCCTCGCTGTCGATCTGGACGGCGGCCGCGGAGACGGTCGAGGCGGTTCAGGATCGAATGGAGGGCCTGCTCGCCGCGGACATTATTCGTCGTCGCCGAAGCGCCGTGGCCTTCGACGGCAAGACGGCGGTCCCGGCGTCCACATTCTTTCATATGCTCCGGCGCGTGATGCCGCGGGCCGAGCGCCGGCCGTTCCACCGTCCCATGCCTTGGGACAGTTGGCCCTATGATCCGGCTATTCATTTACTGCTCTTCGTTCACCGTGTGGACGGCTTGACCCCGGGCATCTATTTCCTAGCGCGCGATCACAGGAAGGGCTCGCTGCTTCAGCAGGCGATGAATCCGGAACTGGTCTGGGCGACCCCGCCGGGTTGTCCCGACGATGTGCCGCTCTCCTGGCTGCTCGAGGGCGATGCCCGAAGATTGGCGGCGCAGGTGAGCTGCCACCAGGACATTGCCGGCGACAGCGCATTTTCTCTCGGGATGGTGGCTGAGTTCGAAAGCCGGTTGCGGGAAGGAGGCGCGTGGTGGTATCCACGCCTCTTCTGGGAGTCTGGATTAATCGGGCAGGTGCTCTATCTGGAAGCGGAGGCGGCCGGCGTCCGGGCCACAGGCATCGGCTGTTTCTTCGACGATCCCGTGCATGAGATCGTCGCGATCAATGGCCTCAATCTGCAGTCGCTGTATCATTTCACGGTCGGGGGGCCGGTGGACGACGTACGGCTCATGACGTTGCCCGCCTATCATCATCTTCAGCAACACCCGTCATCTGAGTGAGCAGGATGCGCATATGTTCAAAATTAAAAAGAAAGCCGACAAGCCAAAGCCTCCGGTCCTCTACAACATCATCGAGGACTATTCCGAGTTCGATGCCCCGGGCAACGTGACGGCCTGTGCGATGACGCTTCCGGAAAATCTTCCGGTTCACGCCAACGTCCTCTCGGAGAGTTATGACATTCCGCTCGAGACCATGACAGGGTTGCTTTCGGAAGGCGGAGTATATGTGTACCCGCAGGTCGGGGGTGTGTTGACCAGAGGGCTCTTCGCTTGCGCGGTCGATCCGGCAGGGGGCATGCCCAAGCAGACCTTCGTGTTGGATCTGGTGCAGTTTGCGGAAGCCGAGCAGGTGGCCAGGGGAAGGGCGCTGTCCCTGCTGGATGCGGCGATCCATGTGTTCCAGCGGACGTTGCCGGAGACGCTGACCGCGAAGCTTCAGCAAAAAAACCTCGGCATCGACTACCGGACGCTCGACCGGGCGGTGGCCAAGGGGGGCGACATCAAATATATCGATTTCCGCAAAGACTGGTCCCCGCACTTCAAACGCCTTTGCATCATGCCGGACGGACGCCTGATCGAAACGGGCGGCATCGAGGAGTTTGCCGCCTTGCACGGCATTACGACACGCCAAGCCCAAACGCTGGTGGAACAAGGCGGTATTTTGGAAGTGCAGGACGAAGTGCTCGCGTGCCAGATTGTCAACGGTCAGCCGGCTGTGGCCCGATTCAGTGCAAAAAATTACGCGAAGGCCAAAGAATTGGTCGCGTCCAAGGGAATGCACATAATGGACGCGCTGAGCGAAGCCGGCTACAGCGATCCCGCGATGATGCGCGGGCTCGCACGCAAAGAATTGACCGGCGGACGCTAAGGTGACCACCCGCAACCCTGCAAATGCGGCTCGTGATGCTGCTCCTGACGGTCCCGGCCTTGGTGGTCTCTTGCAGCACCTCCAAACCCGTTCTGTATCCCAGCGCGCGGCTCCAGCAAGCCGATGAAGCGGGAGTGGCAGCAAACATCGAACAGTGAAACCTGATGGCTCGTGAGCCCGGGGCCGCGGCTCAGTCAGGCAAGCTCAGACAGCTGGCCAGCGGAGCGGTGGGCGCGTACAAACAATACGTCACCCGCTGCCTGCGCGAAGCGGTATGATCCAGTTGGGGGGACTGCGGAACGGGGAACCAGACGTACAGGGGTGGAAGGGAAAATGCGGGCTGTTACGTCCGGAGTTCTTCGTTGACGGCCTCAAGGAGTTGGCTGAGATCAAAGGGTTTCTCGAACGTGCGGCGAGCGCCGAACAGCTTGGCCACGTCGAGAAAGTTCCGTTCTCCCTGCGCGCCGGTCATGGCGATGATTTTGGCGTCGACGTATTCACGAGTGAGTTGGAGGGTGGCTTCGAGTCCATCGGTATCCGGCATCAACAGGTCCATGATGACGAGATCGACCGGCTGCTGCTGGTAGAGGTCGAAGCCGGCTCGCCCGTCGCCTGCTTCGAGGACGCGGTGCCCGGCCTTTTCGAGGACTTCTTTCAAGAGGCCCCTGATGGATTGTTCATCGTCGATGACTAAGATGGTGGCCATTGATACCCTCTACGAAGTTTTCCGATCTTACCTGGCTCTCAAATTCCTGTCTAGGAAGAAATCAAACGGGGGAGCATTCTCTCAACCCACCCCATCCCATGCCAACTGTCCAAAACCATTGGTTTCCGCCGGGTGGGTCCCCTGACGCAGCCCACGAGGGCTTTGATGGAAAGGATGGAGGATGGGCCGTGGCAGTGGGAAAACTGTCTGTGGTAGGGTAGCCAGAGAGTGAGGTCTTGGTATGACACCATGGCATAACAGAACCGTTGTCTTGTGTACGGCAATTCTGGGCTCAGCCCTGCTCGGACCGTGGGCCATGGCGGAGCCGCTGAAGTCCGGATCGAAAATGACCGTCTCGAACGGGAAGCAAGTCTCCCTGGAATACACACTCAAGCTGGATGATAAGCAGGTTCTGGAGTCCAACGTCGGCAAGGAGCCGATGACATATACGCAGGGGGCCCACGAAATCGTGCCGGGTCTGGAGAAGGCGATGGAAGGCCTTGCCGTCGGGGATAAGAAACATGTCGAGGTCAAGCCTGCGGACGGCTATGGGGATGTGGATCCCAAGGCGTTTCAGGAGGTGAAAAAGAGCCAGCTTCCGGAGAACGCGTTGAAAGTGGGGACGCAACTCGAAGCCAAGGGCGCGGACGGTGAATCGATGTTCCCGCGGGTGGCGGAAGTGAAAAGCGATACGGTCGTGCTCGACTTCAACCATCCGTTGGCCGGGAAAACCTTGTTCTTCGACATCAAGGTGCTCGATATCAGGCCCGGCGCCAAGAAGCCTTCTTAACCCGCCTGCCGTTTCAAGTAGAGCACCGCCAGAGGCGGGAGCGTCAGCGTCACCGAGTGGGGCATTCCATGGGAGGGGGTGTCCGTCGCCGCGATCCCGCCGAAATTCCCCACGTTGCTCCCCCCATAGACCTCGGCATCGCTGTTGAAGACCTCCTGATACCAGCCTCCCTCCGGAACGCCGATGCGATACCCTTCCCGGACCACGGGGGTGAAATTGCAGACGCAGACGATCGCGTTGCGGGGATCGCGCGCTTTTCGCAGGAACACGATGATCGAATGATCGGCGTCGTGGAAGTCGATCCAGTGGAACCCCGACCAATCGAAATCGACTTCGTGGAGGGCGGCCTCGGCCCGGTACAGGCGGTTGAGATCTCGAATGAGCAGTTGAATCCCCCGATGCGACGCCTCCTCGCAAAGATGCCAATCGAGGCTGGTGTCATGGTTCCATTCCCACCATTGCCCGAACTCTCCTCCCATAAACAGCATTTTTTTGCCGGGGTGGCCGTACATGTAGCCGTAGAGGGTGCGGAGGTTGGCAAAGCGCTGCCACAGATCGCCCGGCATTTTATCCAACAAGGTCCGTTTTCCGTGGACGACTTCGTCGTGGGAAAGCGCCAGCACGAAGTTTTCGGTGAACGCATACAGCAGGCCGAACGTGATCTGGTTCTGATGGAACCGGCGATGTACGGGGTCATGGGCGAAATAGGCGAGCATGTCGTGCATCCACCCCATGTTCCA
>CAYQDJ010000114.1:0-8617 GCA_964416255.1 uncultured Nitrospira sp.
CCACGTTTCTTTTTCGACGAGACGATGCGCCCGCTTGAACCCGATGATGAGCGGGTCGAATTCGGCCTCCAGCGCCATCGCTTGGAGCGCACGCATCCGCGACACCAAATCACGCAGATCCAGCCGGCGGCGGTCCGCGACCTTGAGCACCGCGTTCATCACATCGTCCCGCAACCCGTACACGGTCCGCCCATAGTGCCGGAGCCGCTCAAACAGGAACTCCACCAGCCGCTGCATCACGTCCACTCCCGGTCCCGGAGGGGCTTGAAACCCGGAGGCCATGACCGCGGCCTGCGCCTTTTCGAGTGCCTGCCCGAAATGCGTGATAGTCGCGCCTTCGAGCAGGATCCGGACGATCGCCGTAGCATGACGCCGTAACGCGAAGGGGTCTTCAGATCCAGTCGGGACCAGGCCCACATGGAAAAATGCGGCGAGTGTATCCAGGCGGTCGGCGAGCGACAACACTTGACCCTCGACCGTGTTCGGCAAGTCGCCCTCGAGTGATCGCGGCAAATACTGTTCTCGAATGGCCTGGCACACCGCCGGCGGCTCCCGATCATGCGCGGCATACTCCCCGCCCATGATGCCCTGGAGTTCGGGAAACTCGCCGACGATGCCGGTCAGCAGGTCGGCCTTGCTCAGCGCGGCGGCACGCTCGCAGGCCTGCGTCAACCCCGGCTGGGGCTGGTCGACCAGGCCGCTGATGACGCCGGCCAACGCGGTCACACGGTCTTGTTTTTGCGCCATGGTGCCGAGCCTTTGGTGAAACGTCACCCCCTCCAGTTTCTTGGCGCGGGATTCCAAAGTCACCTTTCGATCTTCATCGAAGAAAAATTTCGCATCGGCCAGCCGAGCGGCCAACACTCGTTCATTGCCTGCCCGAATGACCGACATGTCTTTCACCTGAATGTTCGCGACGGCAAGAAAATGCGGCGCCAGCATGCCCGTTTTCTGATCCCTCACGGAAAAGAACCCTTGATGCTCTTTCATCGCTGTGGTGAGAATGTCGGACGGGACCGCCAGATACTCCGGTCTGAAACTCCCGAGCAGCGCATGCGGCCACTCGGTGGTGAAGACCGCCTGATCGAGCAGACGGTCATCGGCGTTCAACCGCACCCCCGCAGTCGCGCACAGACGTCCCAGTTGCTCTTCGATTGCCTTCCGTCTCCGTTCCGGATCCACCAGGACCCCGTGCCGCTCAAGTCCGGCCAGATAACTCTTCCAGTCTCGAACGGCAATCGGCTTACCCCCCCCGAGCACGCGGTGGCCGAACGTCCGATTTCCCGCCTTCAACCCTGCGGCCTCAACCGGCAACAAGGCGCCTCCAAACAGTGCAACAAGCCATCGGACCGGCCGGGCAAAGCGCACACCCGTCTCATTCCATTTCATGGATTTGGGAAAGGTCAGATTGGTCATCAACTGGGGCAGCAGGTCCAACAAGACCACTCGAGTGGGTCGCCCAGCATCCTGCTTCACCGCGAACAGATACTCGCCCTTGGCCGTCGTGCGAAGTTGCAGGCTCTCGACCGGCACGCCTTGTCCCACGGCAAACCCGACCGCGGCCCTGGTCGGTTGACCGGCTGAATCGAAGGCCACTGATTTTGACGGACCCATCACCTCTTTCACCACCGCCGCTTGATGCAGGCCAAGGCCATGCACGACCAGCACGAGACGGCGCGGCGTGCCATAGCTCTCGATCGATCCGTACGACAACCGGGCCTCGCTGAACATCCGTTGCGCCTGGTCCTTGATCGACACCAGACTCGGAGCGATGAATTCAAAGGGGAGTTCCTCGGTGCCGACTTCCAGAAGAAGCTCGGAAGACGGGGACGGAGCTTTTGGAGCTGTGCGCTTAGAGGTGTGCTTGGGCGTGCGTGCCATGGCATCAACTACGTTCGAGCCGCGCGCACCCGACTGTCTCCGGCACCCTGTCGCTCCAGCAGCGGATGTCCCATGATCGCCCGGTCGTCCCTGTAGCGTTCGGCACATTGCCGGGCAAGCGCGCGAACCCGCGCGATGTAGCCGGTCCTCTCGGCGACACTGATCGCCCCACGCGCATCCAACAGATTAAAGACATGGGACGATTTAATGCAGGAGTCGTATGCCGGCAGCGTCAGCCGTGCCTCGGTCCTGGCGAGCAAGCGTTTGCATTCGGCTTCGTGGGACTGGAAGGCCCTCATGAGCATCGCCACATCCCCTTCTTCGAAGTTATAGCGGGAAAACTGGACCTCCGTTTCGTGATGAATGTCCCCGTACGTGACGGAGTCCGTCCAGGCCAGGTCAAAGACATTATTGACCTGTTGCAGATACATCGCGAGCCGCTCCGTCCCATAGGTGATTTCCCCGGTGATGGGGCTCAGTTCGATGCCGCCGATTTCCTGGAAATAGGTGAACTGGGTGATTTCCATCCCGTCCAGCCTCACTTCCCAACCCAAACCCCATGCGCCGAGCGTCGGGGATTCCCAGTCATCCTGGATAAATCGAATGTCGTGGTGCTTGGGATTGATGCCCAGTTCGGCCAGACTGTCCAAGTACAGCTCTTGGATGTTGTCCGGTGACGGTTTCAGCACCACCTGATACTGATAGTAGTGCTGCATCCGATTCGGGTTTTCTCCATATCGTCCATCGGTCGGACGACGACAGGGTTGGGGATAGGCGGCACGCCATGGCTCAGGCCCCAGAGAACGCAGAAAGGTCGCGGGATGGAAGGTCCCTGCGCCCATTTCCACATCGTATGGCTGCTGGATGACACACCCGTGCTTCGCCCAGAATCGATGCAGCGTGAGAATAAGATCCTGGTAGTTCACTTTGATCCAGTTGTGGGGAGTAATGGAAAGGTGACAGCCTACGTCTTGGTGAATTGAAGCTAGCAAGTTTACTTTTGCACTGTCAAGCCACATTCCCTCATCGATCAAGGAGTTGCACTCTCAGCCGGATATCACGCCTTCCGCAATAAGCCGCCTGGAAAGGACAGGTTTTTCTGAACCCGGACGCTTGACGACGTCCTATGCCTTCCTCTATTTTGCCCTTTCTTGATTAACTCAGTCGGATTATGAAACTTTCAAAAAAAAGTGAGTATGGTCTCCGAGCCCTGCTCGAATTGACCTTGGCCCACGGACGGGCAACGTTGCAGCGCCATGACATTGCAGAGAGCCAGCATATCCCGATTGAATTTTTAGAGCAGATTCTGCTCGCGCTGAAACGAGCGGGAATCCTGTCGAGCCGCCGGGGAATGAAGGGCGGCTATATGCTGATCAAGTCGCCTGACACCATTACCCTCGGGCAAGTCATCCGCGTGCTCGACGGTCCCTTGGCTCCGATCGGATGCGTCAGCAAAACGGCGTACCACAAATGCGCCGAATGCCCGTATGCCGATCATGCGCGCTGTCCCGTTCAGCATGTCATGGGAACCGTGCGCGATGCGATCGCAGGCATCCTTGATCACTACACGCTGGCGGACTTCGCATCGGGGCACCGCAAAGGAACCTAACGTCATGGATCAACTCGTCCTTGTGCTCATCACCTTTGTGGCCTCCACGGTCAACGGAGCGCTCGGATATGGGTTTTCCTCGATCACGGTTCCCGTGGCGTTGTTGTTCTATACCAATCGAATTTTGAATCCGGCTCTGGTGCTCGTGGAACTGGTCATCAATAGCTACGTCTTGTTCCTCAATCGAGGCAGCATTCCCAATATTTGGCGACGGGTGATCCCCATTCTCATCGGCCTCGTGATCGGCATCGGTGTCGGCAGTTACATTCTCTTTCTGGTCGAGCCGGCCTGGATTAAATTTGTCACGTATGTCATGTTGCTGCCGCTGATTCTCCTTCAGGCCGCCGGGATCAGAAAACCGATTCGTGCGGAAAAGGCGATCGGCGTTCCGTTCGGCATGGGGATTGGCACACTATATTCCCTGACCACGATATCAGGCCCGCCGCTCGCGCTACTGTTCAACAATCAAGGGTATGCAAAGCAGGACTTTCGCGCGGCGCTCGGCGTCATTCGTGTCGCAGAATCATCGCTCACGGCGGTGGCTTACGGGTTCATCGGGTTCTACAGCGCCGGGAGCATGGAAATCATTCCCTATATCGTTCCCAGCGTCCTCATCGGGATTCCTCTCGGAACTTTCCTCATTCAATGGATGGACCCCGAAACATTCAGGCGAATTTGCATGGCCTTCGATTCGCTAGTGGTGGGCTTCGGCCTTTCACGAGTGTTAATCGAACTCCAACTGGCCTCCACCTGGACGACGTATACCATCCTCTCAATTGTCATTACTCTGAACGCCTTCTTGCTCTACCGTTTTTTCCGCGACACGCGCCGTCTCGAGAGAACCGGCTTGAACCCTTCGTCGAAGTAGCACCGCCGGCCCGTCGCTCGAACCGTTTTTCACCCCCGCCGCATCCCACGCTCACTCGCCCAGTGCAGGAGTTTCCCGACTTCAGTTCCCTGGCTTCTTCTTGTTGACCTGTTCGCAATTGTCAAAACGTTGGAGGAGGAGTCATACAGCTGAAACTTTTATGCAAACCACACGACCTGAGCAAACACGTTGTAATACTTAGATTCGTGAATGCAACACCCTTGGGCATTGACATTGCTAGGATCAGGAGAAAAACAAGGGGTATCCCTAGTTGCCTACTCACAGCGCGTTTCGTTGCAAGTGGTCGCTTTATTCGCCACGGTTGTCCGCCCCGTAGTGTTCAGCCACGGCCATCCACTTCACCGTCACTAAACCGTTAACCCTATAGGTTGTTCAATGAACATGGTGCGTGTTCTCGCTCTAGTTATCGGTGGATTGTGTCTCGCAGCTGTAACCGGCTGCGGCGGGGGCGAGGGAGATCCGCTCTACGCCGCTCCGGTCGGAGCCGCTGTTTCCTTAGCCTGGGAGCCAGTCCAAGATCCGACGGTCTACGGCTATCACCTGCACTACGGAAGACAGTCATCGAGTCCGGATGGGAGCTGCAATTATGAAAACAGCGTATACGTCACTTCCCCTTCTGCAACGATCACCGGACTGGAGCCGGATACCCTGTATTATTTTTCAGTCAGTGCCTTCAACGGGCTGAACGGGCCCTGTTCCAACGAAGTATCCACCATCACCTCAGCTCCACATATTAGCTTGACGCAGCCACGATTCGAGCGTTGACTCCCTCCATAGGTTTTGTTAGCCTCCAGCCCCGCCGAGGTTGTACGGATGGTATCGGACATCAGAATCCGGTACCATCCGTAGATAACCGTCCTGAAAGGAGTTTCTTCCTATGGCTAGTTCCACCGCCACGCCAGACATCCTCGCCGCACTTCATAATAAAGCGACTGAACTCCGCATCGAGAGTGTCAGAGCCACCAGTGAGGCCGGCAGCGGTCACCCGACCAGTTGCTGTTCGGCGGCGGACATCATGGCAGCGCTCTTCTTTTCCGTCATGCGGTATGATCCGAGGAACCCCCAAGCTCCCAACAGCGATCGCTTCGTGCTCTCCAAAGGACATGCGGCGCCCGTGTTATATGCCGCCTGGGCCGTGGCTGGATTGTTTCCCGCCAGCGAACTGTTGTCGTTGCGCAAACTTTCCTCGGACCTGGAAGGCCATCCCACACCCCGCCTTCCTTTCGTCGACATGGCCACCGGCTCATTGGGCCAGGGCCTCCCCGTTGGGGTCGGCCTCGCACTGAACGCCAAGCTGGATCAATCGGACTATCGCACCTACGTCCTTCTAGGAGACGGGGAATCCGTCGAAGGATCCGTCTGGGAATCGGCGGAAGTGGCACGCCATTACCGACTCGACAATCTCTGCGCCATCATCGACGTGAACCGCCTCGGCCAGAGCGATCCCACCATGTTGCAGCACGACATGGAGGCGTACCGCGCCCGCTGGTCCGGTTTCGGATGGGAGGCGATCGTGGTGGACGGGCACGACCTCGCAGCCTTGTTAGCAGCGTTTGACAAGGCCGGCACCACCAAGGGAAAACCGACCATCCTGCTTGCCAAGACCTACAAGGGACGCGGCATCTCCTTTCTCGAAGATGATCCGACCTGGCACGGGAAACCCTTGCCCAAAGGGGAACAAACCCAAAAGGCGCTCGACGAGTTGGGCAAACAACTGAAACCCAACGGCACGCCGCCGCGCATCGCCAAACCCACGCCTCCCGCCTCGTCTCCCGGTTCCATCGCCGCGCTCCCGGCTCCCGCCTACAAGCCCGGCGACTCGGTCGCCACGCGGGAGGCCTTCGGCGTCGCTCTGGAGGCCCTCGGAGGCGTGAACCCTTTCGTCGTGGCGTTGGACGCCGACGTGAAAAACTCGACCTACACGGAAAAATTCGGCAAGAAGTATCCCCGCCGATTCTTCGAAAGCTTCATTGCGGAGCAAAACATGCTGGGTGCCGCCGGAGGCCTCGCGGCCTGCGGGAAAATTCCCTTCGTCGCCACCTTCGCCGCCTTTTTCACCCGTGCCTACGACTTCATTCGCATGGCGGCGATCAGCGACGCCAACGTGAAACTGGTCGGCACCCATGTGGGCGTCAGCATCGGCGAGGACGGGCCGTCGCAGATGGGTCTCGAGGATCTCGCGATGATGGCCGCCCAACCTAACATCGTCGTTCTCTATCCGTCTGATGGGACCTCGATGTATCGACTCGTGGAGGCCGCCGCCGCACACAAAGGGATGGTCTACCTACGCGCCGGGCGTCCGAAGTCGCCGGTTCTGTACGGACCGGAGGAGCGGTTCCCGTTCGGAGGCAGCAAGGTGCTTCGCCATAGCGAGCAGGACGTCCTCACCGTCGTCGCCGCAGGGGTGACGCTGTTTGAAGCATTGAAGGCGTATGACCAGCTCAAGGCAGCCGGCATGGCCGTCCGTGTCATCGATCTGTATAGCGTGTCGCCCATCGATCGCGCGACCCTGATCGAGAGCGGCCGTGCCACTCGTGGGCGGATCCTGACGGTGGAAGACCATTATGCGCACGGAGGCTTGGGCGACGCCGTCCTAAGTGCAGTGGGAACCGAAGGCATCGCCGTGCACAAGCTGGCGGTTCGCAGCATCCCGCGGAGTGGAAAGCCTGACGAACTGATCGACCATTTCGGGATCGGGGCGCGGTCTATTGTCGAAACGGCCAAAGAAATCGTTAAGTAAGCCTTCGAGCTCTTCCTCGCCGCGTCGGGTCACCATAGACGCGATTCCCCTTCTCAACATCCTGCACGGGCCGGACCGCCAACGTGTGCTTGATGAGCTGACAGAGTCACACTACCGCAAAGGCGATTTCATTTTTCGCGAAGGAGAGCCGACCGAGTACTTTCATATTGTGAAAGAAGGGACCGTCAAGTGTGTGAAGTCCACCGCGGATGGGAAAGAATGCACCCTCAAAATGCTGATGCCCGGCGATCTGTTCTGTTGCGACGCCGCCGCCTTTGACGGAACCGCGCATCCCGGCAGCGCCCGACCCATGGGCAACGTCAGCATCCTGCGCATGCACAAATCGACCTATTTCGACGTGCTGCGTCGAAGTCCCGATGCGGCTCTCGAAGTCATCAAATATCTCGGTCATCGGTTGCGTGAAGCACAGGAGAACGCCAAGGTGCTCGCACTGGATCGTGCGGATCAACGGGTGGCCGCGTTATTGGTCGATCTGGCCACACGCAACGGTGTGCGTTGCGAGCAGGGCATTCGACTGGGGGTCAGGCTGACCCGTCAGGATATGGCCTACATGGTAGGAACGACGACCGAGACGGTTATCCGCATTATGGGTCGCTTCAAACGTCGGCAACTGGTCAGTGGGACCGCCAACTGTTTGATCGTTCGGGATCTGCTAGAACTGAAAGCCGTCGCCTCCACGCCTCATACCATCTGAGCGCTTTCGGGCGCCTGTCGGCACCGTCAATAGACCACCGCAGGCCGCTTGCCTCGGACCACCAGCATTAATCGTTTCCTCTCCAGTGGCCGCTCAGGATCACGGGTGTAATGTGAGAGATCTTCCGACACATCGACCTCGCTCAACGGAACCGCAATCTCTTGTCGCAAATGGGGAACGTTCGTTTCCAACGCCAAATCGACCAAGTGCTCGCTACAACCGGTGACTTCAGCATTCAGATCGCGCTGATCGTCAAAATGCACCGTGATTCGCTCGTCGCGATCAATCCACCGCGCAATGGCGGCTGCCTTTTCTTTCCGATCCATCACGGCCTCCTTTCGCTGGTCTGGTAGCCAAGTTGTGAGCCCATCCGCAACAACCCGCACACTCGATCATACCAAACCTCTTGGTACCACCACTGCCCGTTGATCCTATCGCGACCGCCGGTTGGAGAACGTCGAAGGGTGCTGAGTTGATGCGGGATGACGAACAGACGCGTGAGCGAGGAGGCGTTCGGTTGCGGCCCCGTTATGGGTTCGGCGCGACGAAGACCAGCACTCTGAGCCGCTGACCCGTGTGGTTTTTCACGCCATGCTCCTCACCGGCCGGCGCCATGACACCTTGTCCCTGACCCAACACCTGTTGTTCTCCACCGACTTGAAACGTGCCTTGCCCGTCTAGCACCACATAGACTTTGTCCTGTTCTCCGTGAATGTGCCCTTTCTGCTCTTGGCCCGGTTCAAAACAATACACGTCGCAGAAGAACCGCTCGGTCTGAACAAC